>JAFUVM010000037.1 GCA_017483665.1 Bacteroidaceae bacterium | reverse complement strand
TTGTAGGCCTTCATCACGTCGGGAGCGTTGGTTGCGTTCAGCAGAGTCTGATACTTCTCCTTATACTCGTTGATGTAGCCGATGTAGGCGGGTTCAGCTTCGGGATCGTAGTCCTCGAACTCAGCCACGAAGTCCTGACGGTACTCGTTCAGGTTGCCGAGGTTGTAGAATGTGAACTCGTTCATCTGGATGAGGTTGCCGCCGGAAGCCTCAACGACAATCTTGAAGTACTGGTAAGGCTCAGCACAACCGATAGAGAGGTTGATGTAGCTCTCGTACTTGTTGGTGGTCTTCAGGATGTCGGTGCCGACGTTGGTCTTCTCGTCGATGAGAACCCACTTGTCGGACTCTTCGGTAACGTCCTCGTCGCTGTCGAAGTTGGCAGCCCAAATCTTCCAAGTCTTCCAGTTACGGTCGGGATAGCTGTAGGTGTCGCCACCGGTTACGAGGCCGTAGTAGGTAGGCTTGATGGGGTCGCTGCTCTTGAAGACGAGACGCCAGGGCTTGTGGTCTGTGCTTGCGCACCACTTGGTGTTCTCCTTGTCGCCGTCGATGAGGGAGTGACCAGCCTCACCGTCGTTGAAGCCATTGGCATCAATGATGGTTTCGTATGTAGCGTAGATGGGATCGTCTACCGTCTTGACGTTAGCCAGGATGTATTCGTTGACACGCTTTGACTCGGCCAGTGCCTCTGCACCCGTGAGCTGACGGTTGGCCTTGATGTAGGCGAAGTTACCGGCAGGATACTCGTCGTTGGGAGCCTGAGCGTCGGTCTCGCTGATCCAAACGTTCATGTAGGCTGTTGCTTCATCAGTCAGGTTGTCGTCGTTGATGTAGTTGATAGCCATGTTGCGAACAGAAATCAGTTCTGCATAGCTGCTGGCAGAAACAGCAACCTGGTTCTGCAGGTCGTCGATAGCTGTATTCAGTTCGCCCAGCTTGAAGGGGTCTTCGCAGCTCTTGACATCCTCGATGGCCTGAGCAAATTTGTCGAGCAGAGCCTTCTCAGCAAAGATGTCGGGATCGAACTCAACGCCGTCGATGATGGAATTGCGGTCGAGAGCGAGTGTGAACTCGTCGCCGAGGGCGAACTCACCCATCTGCATGTAACCGCTGCCGGACATGATGTCGTCAATCTCCACCTTGAAGTACTGGTACTTCTCTGTATTCTCCTCGGAGAGGTTGAAGATGACAGTGAACATGTTCTTGTCGGGGAGAACTTCCTCGCTGATGTTGTCCTTCTTGTCGAGCATCACCCACTTGTCGGAAGCACGTTCGGGCTTGCCGTTGGGAGCGTCGGCAGCAGCGATGCCGTAAATCTGCCAGCTCTTCCAGTTACGGTGGTTCCAGCTTGCGTTATCGTTACCTGTCACGAGCTTGTAATAGGTGGGAGCAATAGCGCGAGAGGTCTTCACGATGAAGTATGCACCGCCAGAGGTTGCGCCAAAGTTCTTGGGGTTAAATCCATTACCCCACTTCGTGCTGATGTCGCCGTCGAAGAGCTTGTCCAGACCCTCACCGCTGCCGTCGTTGCGGTCGCCGGAGATGATGGTGTAAACGACAGGTTCGTCGGTGCCAGTCTCAACATTTGCCAGATCCTCAAGGTACTTCTGGAAGTCGCCATATGTGCCGAGGCCCCATTCGCCCATCTGCAGCCAGACGTCGCTGCCCTGAACGGATTCGAGGATTTCGATCCAGAAATACTGGTAAGCAGTTGTGCCGTCTGCCTCGTTGAACTGGAAGTTGGCACTGGCAGTATTAGCCTGCGGCAGGGGATCGCCGTCGCGCTCGTCGATGAGCGTCCAGCCACCTGCTGCGGGGTCATTTATGTCGCCGCGAACAGCGTCGGCATCACTTTCGAAGTTACCGCCGTAGATGTTCCACTTCTTCCAGTTACGGGTAGGATTGCTGCCCGTGTCACCGCCGGTGACGAGGAAGTAGAAGTCGGGCACGACAGCCTTTTCGGCCTTCACCACGATCCATGCTTCTGCACGTTCGGGGTTGGAGGGGTCGAAGGAATGGCCCATCTTTGTGCCTTCCTTTGCGTCAACCAGACTGGGATAACCTTCACCGCCGGTACCGCCGGTACCAGACAGTGCTGTGAGCTTCACGTACTCAGCCCACGCGCTCTGAGAAGCCATCATCATCACCAGGGCGATGAAGCATGACCAAAGAGTGCTTGAAGATGTAAAGATTCTCTTCATTTTGATTGGTTTTTTAAGTTAATAAATTGGGTTACTTTAATATACTGTTTGTTATCTTTTCCTGTTCTGTTTTCTATATGCGCTTTGCATCTTTTTAAGGTGGTATGCACTATACCTTCTGCCCGTCAGGGCATAATATACGCTTAGCGAAGGGCAAAGTTACACATTATTTATTCTCCTTTTCATATTCCTTTGCAGAAAAACAGCCTTTCTTAACACTTTTTAAGTGTTTACGCCTCTTAAATGCGGGTTTGAAGCATGAACTTGCAACTGGATGGCATGCTTTTCAGCATCTTTATATCTTCCAAGGTTTGCGATAGGCGGGCTTGATGAAACGGTCGGCCTCCTTGTTGCGGAACGTATGTCGAACGTCGTCGTAGCTCAGCACTTCGTGTGTCCTTGCTGCGATGTTGCCGATGTGTGCATACTTGGCGCAGAAGCTTCCGTTGGTGATGGGGCAGGCTGTCTGCATGTCGCGCCGGCGGACGCAGTCGATGAAGTTCTTCGCGTGGTCCAGATGGTCGTTGTTCGTCGGCTTCACGAGCCGTGCCTCCATCCTGTCGCCCTGCGGGATGATCTCCCAGCTCTCGCGGTTTGCGACCAGTGTGCCGTTTGTCCCTTTGAACTCCAGACCGTAGTTGCGTCCGTAAGGGCCGGACTCGATGGCTACGTTCGACCATTGGATGAGGAATTCGGGGAAGTGGTAGGTGACCTGCAGGGTGTCGAACGTCTCGGCAAAGTTGTCGGGGTAGGCATAGTTGCCTCCGGCGGCAGCGACGCGCTGCGGCATTCCCTGCACGTTCATGCCCCAGAGGGCCATGTCCAGGAGGTGTACGCCCCAGTCGGTCAGCAAGCCGCCTCCGTAGTCCCAGAACATGCGCCACGAGCCGTGGAAGCGCGAGGCGTTGAATGTGCGCTTCGGTGCCGGGCCGAGCCACATGTCGAAGTCGATGCCGTCGGGCACGGGGCTGTCGGCGGCAGGGTTGAGCAGAGCGGCATAGGCGAAGTTCGCCCAGACGTTGACGCGCCCGATGTGTCCCAGCTCGCCGCTGTCGATGCAGGCCTTCATGCTGTGCCACAGCTCGGAGCTGCGCTGTTGCTGTCCCACCTGCACGACGCGTCCGTAGCGCTGTGCGGCAGCCACCATTGCGTCGCACTCGGCGATGCTGTTGGCCAGGGGCTTCTCGACGTAGACGTCCTTGCCGGCTGTGCAGGCGTCGACAGCTATCTTGCAATGCCAGTGGTCGGGCGTGCCGATGACGACGATGTCCACGTCCTCGCGGTCCAGTATGCGGCGGTAGTCGCCATAGATGGCAGGGCGTCTGCCCCAGTTCTTCTCAGCCTCTGCTGCCCGACGCTCCAGGATGCCCTGGTCGATGTCGCAGAGGGCGACACAGCTGGTGCCGGGCTGCTGCATGAGGTCGGAGAGGTCGTACCACCCCATGGACTTGCAGCCCACGAGGGCGATGTTCAGGCGGTCGCTGGCAGCCGGACGTGCGGCGGCACGGAGCGAACGCGGCAGGAGCAGGCCGGCAGCCAGTGCGCTGGCCGACTGAAGCAGGAAGTCTCTTCTCGTTGTCATGGTTGTTGTCTTAGTTTTGTGTCGTCCCTACGTCTGTCCTCAGAGGGGGCGGATCCATATATTGCGGAAGCTGATGGGCTTGCTGGGGTCGCCGTGCGACTGCAGACGGATGGGTCCGTCGCCGTGGCGGACGGTGCGCGGGAAGCCGATGTACTCGGTGGTGCCCTGTATCTCGGTGTGGTTCTGCAGGACGATGCCGTTCTGTATGACGGTGACGAAGGGGCGGTAGAGGTACGTGCCGTCCTCCTTGAAGACCGGAGCGGTGTAGATGATGTCGTAGACGTTCCACTCGCCGGGTTTCCTCATGGCGTTGACCAGGGGCGGCGTCTGCTTGTAGATGCTGCCGGTCATGCCGTTCACGTAGGTCTCGTTGCCGAAGCAGTCGAGTATCTGCACCTCGTAGGTATCCTGCAGGAAGACGCCGCTGTTGCCGCGGGCCTGGCTTTCGCCTTCGATATCCTTGGGCACGCACCACTCGACGTGCAGCTGGCAACTGCCGAACTTCTGCCGTGTGACGATGTCTCCCTTTGACTTGTCGACCGTCACGACGCCGTTCTTCACGGTCCATGCGGCAGCTGAGCCGTCGGGATGCATCCATGCCGAGAGGTCTTTGCCGTCGAAGAGGACGATGGCATCGCTCGGTGCGGTGTTCGTCTTTATGTCGCCCGGGGTGACGACCTTAGGCTGTGGAGTCCAGTATTCGGACATTCCGGGGCGCATGGCTTCGGGCTTCGGGTATTCCTTCGCCTGCTGTGCCTGTATGCCGGGGCATGCGGCGAAGGCCAATGCCAAGGCAAGAACCGATTGTGAAAGCTGTGTCTTCATATATCTTTGTTATAGGGGTGTCTCTATTCTTCAGCGCGGACGAGGGCGGCCAGGCGTACCAGGTCCTGGGCATTTATCTTTCCGTCGGCATTGAGGTCTGCGGCTTCTGGGACGAATCCCTCTGCGGGCCGGCCCACGATGTAGAGCTTCAGGGCAACGAAGTCGAAGGCGTCCACACGGCCGTCGCCGTTGACGTCGCCGGGCACGACGGGCTGCGGGTAGGAGAAGAAGAAGTCGTAGGGCGTGAAGTTGGCGGCGCCGAGCGTGCGGTCGCCTTCCCTGCGGTCGAGCAGGGTCCACGTCTCGTCGTCGGGCACCTCGCTCTTCGTGTTACTGCCCAGCAGCGACCATGTGACGGGGTTGCGGCCCGGGAAGGTCTGCGTGTCGGCTGCCGTGGTGAAGCGATAGCCGGAGAGTGCGACGGGCTGACCTGCGTCTATATATATATATAATGTGTTGTCGGGCGAGAAGGCTGCGCAGTACTTCGTGGAGACGTTGTCGTCGAAGAGCTTGTCCAGGGAGTGGTCCTTGATGTAGGTGCCGGTGCCTGCATAGAGGCTGAGCGGCTTGACTTCGTTGCCGTCCTTGTCGAGGAGGTCGAACTCCGAGAACTGGATGGTGCCGCCGTCGGCTATCTGCTCGATGGCGAGCTGGTAGTAGCGGTGTCCGGGCAGCTTGTCGACGACGGTGACCGTGCAGGTGTCGCGCAAGGTGCTGACGTTGGGGGTGGAGATGATGATGTCCGCCCGTCCGAGGCCCACGGCCACGACGTGTCCCTGCTGGTCGACGGTGGCAACCTGCTCGTCGGTCGAGGTCCACAGCAGGCGGAGGTTCTGCATGGTGACGGGCGTGTAGCTGGCCTGCAGCTGCAGCTCTTCGCCGGGCAGGAGCATGGCGCTGTGCCTGTCCAGGGCGAGTGTCTTCAGGGCATGCGGAATGTAGAAGTCGAAGGGTTTGTAGTTGACTGCCTGGAGGGTCTGGTCGTCGTTACGCTCGTCGATGAGCACCCATCCGGAGTCGCTGACGTTGGTCAGACGTGTGTTGCTGCCGTAGAGTTTCCAGGAAGAGGGGTTGCGCTCGGAGAAACTGCCCGTGTCGTTGCCGGTGTAGATGCGGTAGCCGTAGGCATCCACCTCGCTTCCAGCATCGAAGAAGAAGCTTGCGCTGCCCTGGAAGTTGCCGCAGTACTTGGTGTAGACGTCGTTGTCGGCGGCGCTTTGCCAGCCTTCCATGTCGTTGTAGCCGTTGGGGCCGGCATAGACGCTGAGGGCGTCGACTTCGTCCATCGTCTCGTCGAGGAGGTCGAACTCCGAGAACTGCATGCCTCCGCTGGTGCCGCCTTGCAGACGTGTGATGTGCAGGCAGTAGTAGCGGAACCTTGCGGCATCGCTGTTGATGTTGGTGTAGCGTCCGTCCTTCTCGTAGACCATGCCGCTGTTCTGCCGCAGTACGGGATAGGGGTCGTGCTCGCGTCCGTTGTCGAGGTTCTGCCGCCATGTCTCGCCTGCGCCGTTGTAGTTGAGCTGATAGCAGAGGTATCCGGCATCGACCTGTCCGGCGTCCATGTTGTTGGTCTGCGTGGAGGTGTAGTCCCAGCAGTTGTTGAGGGTGAGACCCCTGTTGGCGAAAGCAAACTCCTTGCCTTCTACGGCTCCGATGATGGTGCCGATGTTGTAGCTGTTCGTCACGGTCATCTTGCCGGCAGAGGGTCCTACGAGGGCTGCTGCTCCCGTCGGTGCCGTGATGGTGCCCGTGTTGCAGCAGTTGTTCACGTTGATTACAGCCAGGATGCGGCCCATGCCTATGAGAGCACCGGCATTCTGACCGGTGGCTGTGACCGTGCCGTGGTTCTCGATGCCCGAGATGGTGACGGCTCCGTTGCGTGCGTATCCGGCCAGCATGCCCACGTTGTTCTCGCCCTCGGAGGTGCACGTCTGGTCGAAGACGATGTTCGAGAGCGTGCAGACGCCCGGGTAGCCGATGAGTCCGACGCCGTCGGTGCCGCTCAGATGCAGGCCGTAGATGGTGTGTCCCTGTCCGTCGATGCTGCCGGCGAAGGGTGCCGAGGCTGTGCCGATGGGCTGGAACTCGCTGTTGTAGTCCTGCATGCGTATGTCGGAGGTGAACACGGCCTTGGCCTTCGTCTCACCGCTTTCGTTGACGATGCGGCAGAAGGTGCAGAGGTCGATGGCAGAGCCTATCTGGTAGACGCCGTTCTCCTGTCGCACTTTTCCGTAGGAGAGCATGGCATCCATCCATTCCACGCGGTCGCGCACGAAGTTGCGGACGCGGTCCACCTCAGCTTCCCACGAACCGGGGACCTGCGGGTTGAGCGACAGCCACTGGTTGAGGTAAGGCCAGCGGAGGAAGTTGAGCTGTGCGGAGGCACGTACCTCTTCGCGCAGGGAGTCGACGTCGGCTGCCACGTCGTTCGGTTCGAAGCGTCCGGCTTTGCGCAGCTTGGCCCACATCTCCTGCAGGTATGCGAAGGCGGACGGGTCGGAGAGGACGCGGTCGACGAACTGTGTCCAGTTGCCCGTGTCGCGCACCTTGTAGGTCCAGTCCATGCGCTCGTTGGCGGGATAGGTGGTCTGGTCGTTCTCCAAGGCAAGGTCGGCATCCCAGACGGGACCGACGTAGAAGTGGTCGTCGCCGCGTTCCTTGTAGAGGAAGACCTGGCAGAGCATGTCGGTGTTGCCGTTGAACTCGCTGGTGAGGATGTGGCGGATGAAGGTCTCCATGTCGAGGACGGAGCGCATGCCCTTCTCGGGGTCGGCATAGTCGGCGCTGAAGACGATGTCCTCCATCTGGTTCCATACGTTCTGTATGTACTGGAACTGCTTGGGCTGGATGATGTCTTCGTCGGGGTCGTGCACGGTGATGGGGTTGCCGTGCGACGAGTAGAAGTGGTAAGGCTCACGGCCTGCGTTGTTGTCCACCTCGACGTAGTAGCCGCCGGTGATGAACTCGTCGTCCAGGTCCCACTCCGTCATCTCGGTGATGTTGATGCGCTTGCTGTCGACCGAAACGGCGTCGGCCAGGGTATAGGTGCCCCAGTAGCAGCCGTTGACGATGAGGTCCACCACCTGGCTCCAGGGTGTCCATTGCATCTGGGCACGCCGCGACATGCACCACGCCACGGGGTTGCGCATGAGCGTCTTGTCGCGGTAGCTGTTGATGAGCACGTATTTCTTGCACTTGGTGGGCGACTCGTTGCTTCCGCCCTTCATCACATGGTGGCTCTTCCCGTCGTTGTACTTCATGCGGAAGGCTTTGTTCTCGTGCGTAGCAGAGTAGTTGCCGCGGACGCGGAACAGGATGGGGTACTCCTGGACCATCGTGCCGCCCTCGTAGATGAGCAGCGACTGCGACTCGAAGTCCTCGCCGCGGTTGGTGGGCAGGATGTTGTTCCGGACGTGCACGCTGAGCGTGGGCAGGTTGGTGACCTGGTAGAACTGGCTGTCGTCGCCTTCGCCTGCGTGACCGTGGAACGTCAGCTCGGCTATGCTGCCATAGGAATTGGCTCCGCCCACGTAGCGGACATAGCGGAAGCCGCGGCTCACGTTGACATAGGCCGTAGTGGATGTGCCGCGATAGGGCTTTTCGCTGATGAGGTAGAGGGGCACGGCGTCCATGAAGTCGGGACTGTTGGCGCCCTCGAAGAGACTGAGCAGAGCGCGGTCGGCGCCTTGTGTGCCGGGCGACGGCGTGTAGTCGATGCGGGTGATGACATAGGGCTGACCCAGGTCGAGACCTACCCATTGCAGGTCGGGCGAAGTCGTACTGAAGTAGGTTGCCGCGTCGCCGTCGAAGGCAAGAGCCGCCCTCGAAGCTGCGCCGGAAGACATCGGGGTGCCTTCCAGAGGGAGGTCCACGGCCGAATTATAGGCGTGGAGGAGGGAAGATGTTATCAGTACGCAGAGCAGGAAGCAGAGCCTGCGGGTCGTCATATTTGTCATTTCATACATTATTAAACATCGTTCCTGCGCACACATACGCGCATAAAGCGGGACAAAATTAGCACTTTTTCCTGAAACACCCAACGTTTTGCCTGCAAATTTTACTTTTCAGACCCCAAAATGACACGTTTTGCACCCTCCGTCGCAATGTGCCAGACCTTCTCTTCCTCAGGGAACAAGTTCCCCGCCACACGTACACAAATTCCCCACCCCACGGAACAAAACTTTTTCAGTGGCACGGAAATATATTTCAAAGCCACTAAAATATATTTCCAAGGCACTGAAATATATTTCCAAGCCTTGGAAATAACTTTTTCCCCTGCAAAACAGGAATTGTCATCGTGCAGGAAGCAACTTGTATCTCTTTCAACCACGAATTACACGAATTGCACGAAGCTGATTTCTTTTAAGAAACAACGAATTAAACGAATTACACGAATTTGATTTCTTTCAAGAAACAACGGATTACACGAATTGCACGAATTATCTTTGCGAACACGACATGAGGGCGTAGCCAATTCGTGCAATTCGTGTAATTCGTTGTTAAATAAATATCTGTCAATTCGTGCAATTCGCGTAATTCGTGGTTAAATAAATATCCGTCAATTCGTGCAATTCGTGTAATTCGTGGTTAAATAAATATCTGTCAATTCGTGCAATTCGTGTAATTCGTTGTTAAATAAATCAACGTCAATCCGTCTAATCCGTTTAATCCGTGGTTAAATAAAATATCGTCAATCCGTGCAATTCGTGTAATTCGTTGTTAAATAAATTATCGTCAATTCGTGCAATTCGTGTAATTCGTTGTTAAATAAATCAACGTCAATCCGTTTGTTCCGTTCAATCCGTGGTTTGCAATCATTGTCGGCTCTCGCGGTATTGCTGCGGCGAGAGGCCTGTCTGCTGACGGAAGAAGCGACCGAAGTGCGACTGGTTCTTGAAACCCATCTGCGAGGCTATCTGCTTGATGCTCTTGCTGCTGTCGCGCATGGCTATCTGGGCCGAACGGACGATCTCCTCGCTGATGAGCTGGTTGGCAGTCTTGCCGGTGAGACGCTTGCAGATGGTAGAGAAATACTTCGGCGTGATGCTGAAAAGAGCCGCATACCCATTGACGTTCAGGTAGGGAAGCGCCGGATTGTGGAGGTGCTGCATGAACTGCCTGAGGATGTTCTCGCCGGAGCTGTAGGTCTGGTGCATCACCTCTTCGCCCTCCAGCCTGCGCAAGTCGTGCAGGTCGTAGGCCATCGAAGCGAAGAGCATACGCAGGCTCACCTCCTTGTTCGGTGTGTCGGGACTGGAGAGATGGTTGCGGAGCAGGTCGAAATAGAGACGGTAGCGGCGGACGGACAGCGCGTCGGCATGCAGAATCTGGTGCGACGAGGCGAACATCGAGTGGGTCCATTCCATGCGGACCATCTGCGAGAGCTGCGCCACGTAGTCGGGCGAGAGGAACAGCACCAAAGCGTTGAAGTCCATGCTCATCATGCTGCGCTCGAAGATATTGCGCGGCTTGCAGGTGATGACGTCGCCCTCCTGGAGCTGATACGTCACGTCGTCGACCGACAGCTGCGCCTGTCCGTGCGTCACCACGGCGAAGAGGAAACCCTCTATCAGCACGTCCGAGATATCCATGTTGCGCACATCGTCGAAATCACAGAAGATGGCGACGTGCTCATTGCTGTGGAAGTTGAGCTTACTTTCCGCGATGGATTGGAAATCTAATTTCTCCATGTTACTCCTTTTTGTTCGCAAAGATAGGACATTTTCTTCATTCCCCGTGCTCTTTTTCCCTTCTTTTTTGATGTACTATGTGCATTTTTTCAACAAAAGAGCACAGAAGTGGAGAAAAAGGACAAACTTTGCACCTTATTCTTATCCGTTATGTGGAGAAATTGTTGTTACTTTGCACCGCGAAATTAAAAACACACATATACTATCATGAACAAACGTACTATCTTCCTCGTCCTTGCAGCCGCACTGCTCGCCTCCTGCGGTAAGGACAAAGGAAGCTATAAGGTAGAGCCCCTGAAGGTCGTCACAGAAACCGTCAGCGCAGGCAGCCAGACCGCCAGCAGGCATTACGTCGGCAAAGTGGAAGAGGAAAGCAGCACGCCCGTCAGCTTCACCGGCTCGGGCTGCGTCACAAAGGTTTACGTCGAAGAAGGGCAATATGTAGCCAAGGGACAACTCATCGCCGAGATGGACCCCACGCAGAGCCAGAACGCCCTGGAAGCAGCCAAGGCCATGCTCACACAGGCCCAGGACGCACAGGAGCGCATGAAAGTGCTCTACGAGTCACAGTCCATCTCCGAAATCGATTGGGTGAACGTCAACACAAAGCTGCGCACGGCACAGTCCAGCTACCAGATGGCCGGCAAAGCCCTCGCGGACTGCCACCTGAAAGCCCCCTGCAGCGGCATCATCGGAAAGAAGCAAATGGAGAGCGGCATGACGGCCCTGCCCTCGCAACCCGTCTGCACCATACTCGACATCACACGCGTCAAGGTGAAAATCGCCGTTCCCGAGAAGGAGATAGCCCTCTTCGGTCCCGAGATGGCCGCAGGCCAGGGCGCCACCATCACCGCAGAGGCCCTGGGCGGCAAGACCTTCCAGTCCAAGCAGTTCGTGCGGAGCGTGCAGGGAGAGTCCCTGACGCACACCTACGACGTGCGCTTCACGCTGCCCAACCCCGACGGCCAGCTCCTGCCGGGCATGGTGGTCAGCGTGGCCCTGCCCCTCGGCGCCGAGACAGAACAACGCGTGCTGACCCTGCCCCTGAGGGCCGTGCAGCAGGACACCGACGGCAGCAACTTCGTCTGGCTCAAAAAGGACGGCAAGGCACACCGGCAGACCATACAGACCGGACAGCCGCAGGGCGACCGCATCGTCATCGAGTCGGGACTGAGCGAAGGCAACGAAGTCATCGTGGAAGGCTACCAGAAAGTGAGCGAAGGCTCTGAGGTCCTCGGGAGTGCGGAATAGGGATTAGAGAGTAGAGAATAGGGAGTAGGGAAGTAGAGATTAGGGATTAGGGAGTAGAGAATAGGGATTAGAGATTAGGGAAAGACATGGAAAATTCATCAAATGAAAACCTGATGCGGCACTGGTCTGCCTGGCCGCTCGTCAACCGCGGCATCACGGCACTCATCACCATCATCTTGCTTGCCTTCGGATTCTACGGCCTCGTCATGATGCCGAAGGACGAGTTTCCGCCCTTCACCACGCGCATGGGCGTCATCATCGCCGTCATGCCGGGCGCAACGAGCGAGGAGATCGAGGCACAAGTGGCGCGTCCGCTGGAGAGATACATATTTACATATAAGGAAGTCAACCGTGCCAAGACCTCCACACAGAGCATGAACGGCATGTGCTTCATGAAGGTCAACTTCGATGCACGCCTGACGAACCTGCAGCCGGTGTGGAACAAGATGAAGCACGGCGTGAACGAATTCAAGAGCCAACTGCCGAAGGGTGTGCTCGCAGTCATCGTGAAGGACGACTTCGGCGACGCCTCCGCCCTGCTCATCACCCTGGAGAGTACGCAACGTTCCTACCGCGAACTGCAAGACTACAGCGACGAGCTGGCCGACCGCCTGCGGCAGGTGAAGAGCGTCAGCAACGTCCGTCAGTACGGCGAGAAGAAGGACCAGATAAGCATCTACGTGGACCGCGAACGCCTGGCAGCCTACGGCATCGGACAGGCGGCGTTGCTCTCGGCCCTCTCGAACGAAGGCATCACCACCCTGAGCGGCAGCATCAGCTCTCCCTCGACGAACATTCCCCTGCACCTCGCCACTACGCGGCACTCGGAACAGGAGGTCCGCGACCAGATCATCTACTCCGATGCCAACGGTCGCATCGTGCGGGTGGGTGACATAGCCGACGTGCGGCGCGAATACGACACCAGCGACAGCTACATCGAGAGCAACGGCAAACGCTGTGTGCTCCTCTCCCTGGAGATGGCCGAGGGCAACAACATCGTGCACTACGGCCGCGACGTGAACAAGATCATCAAGGCCTTCCGCGAGGAATACCTGCCCGCCGACGTCGATGTGCTCCGCATCACCGACCAGCCGAAGGTCGTGGAGGACAGCGTCAACGACTTCCTCGTCAACCTCATCGAATCGATGGCCGTCATCATCATCGTCATGATGCTGCTCTTCCCCCTGCGCAGTGCCATCGTGGCCGCCATCACCATTCCCCTCTCCACGTTCATCAGTGTGGGCATCATGTACCTCCTCGGCATCCCCCTGAACATTATCACCCTGGCCTCGCTCATCGTCGTGCTGGGCATGATCGTGGACAACAGCATCGTGGTCATCGACGGCTACATGGAGTATCTCAGCGTCGGCATCAACCGTCGCGAAGCCGCCGTGATGGCAGTCAAGCAGTACTTCATGCCCATGCTGCTCGCCACGGTCTGCATCTGCGCCATCTTCTTCCCCATCCTCTTCACGATGAGCGGCGAGGCAGGCGACTGCATCAAGTTCTTCCCGCCGACCATCACCATCTGCCTCCTGGTGAGCCTCGTGGTGGCAGCCTGCATCATTCCTGCCCTCAACGTACTGATCATCACGAAGGTCAAAGAGAAGAAAGCGGACAAACGCGACGTGACGGACTGGGTGCAGGACCTTTACGAAGACGTGCTGGAATGGACGTTCCGCCATCCCTGGCTGACCATTGTGGGCAGCATCGTGCTCGTCGTCTCCACGTCACTCATTTTCCTCACCCTGAAGATAAGGCAGTTCCCCCTGGCCGACCGCAACCAGTTCGCCTGCGAAATCTTCTTGCCGAAGGGTTCCGGACTGGACGAGACACGCGCCATCACCGAAGCCCTGCGCGACTCGCTCGCCAAGGATGAACGCGTCACGAGCGTCACCACCTTCGTGGGCTGCGCGTCGCCCCGCTTCCAGCTGACCTACGAGCCGCAGCTCGGCGGCAAGAACTTCGCACAGCTCATCGTGAACACCCAGAGCATAAAGACCTGTCTGGACATGCTCAACGAGTACGCTCCGCGCCTGAGCAACCATTGGCCCGGGGCATATGTGCGCTTCAAACAGATGGACTACCTGTCCGTCCCCACCTACGAGTACCGTTTCTACGGGAGCGAAATCGACAGCATCGAGCTGGCAGCGGAACGCCTCATGGAACGCATGCGGCAGATGCCGGAGCTGGAATGGGTACACACCGACTTCGACCGGCTCACGCCCGTCATGGACGTCACGCTCGCCCCTGTCACCTCCTCGCAGCTCGGCATATCGCGCACCGCAGCGGAGATTCAGCTCGCCATGCAGTCGGGCAAGATGCAAGTGGCCTCCATTTGGGAAGGTAACTACGAGGTGCCCGTCGTGCTGCGCGACAAGGAAACCGAGCACATGAAGGTGAGCGACGTAGAGAACCTTTACCTCACACCCCTGACACAGCCTGCCGGCAGTGTGCCCCTCCGACAGGTGGCCGACGTCGAGCCGCGCTGGATTCCCGCCTGCATCATGCACCGCGGCGGCGTGCGCTGCATCACCGTCACGGCCGAGAGCAAGCGCGGAGTGCTGGCTGCCACGGTGCAGAACCGCATCAAGAGCCTTCTGGAGAACGACTTCACGCTGCCCCGTGGCGTACGCTACGAGATTGGCGGCGAACCGGAGAAAAACCTGGAGACGGTGCCGGAGGTCGCCCTGGGACTGAGCATCGCGCTCGTCATCATCTTCTTCTTCCTGCTCTTCAACTTCCGCCGCTTCGGTCTGACGGGCGTCTGCATGGCTTCCATCCTGCTCTCGCTGCCCGGAGCGATGATAGGTCTGGGCATCGCCGACATCACACTCGGCCTGACCAGTCTGTTCGGCTTCATCACGCTGATGGGCATCATCATGCGCAATGAGATACTCATCTTCGAACATGCCGACCAGATGATACGCGAAGGTCTGTCCGTCCGCGACGCCGCCTTCGATGCAGGCCGCCGACGCATGGTGCCCATCTTCCTGACGACAGCCACCACAGCCGTGGGCGTCATCCCCATGATCCTGGGCGGGTCGTCGTTCTGGGTACCCGTAGGCATCACCATCTTCGCAGGCGGCATCGGCACACTCATCCTTGTGGTGACCGTCCTGCCCGTCGTCTATTGGAAGCTGAACGACAAGAAAACCGAAAAGAACAACCCATAAGGCCATAAGACCCATAAGTCCTATAAGACCCGTAGGACCTATAAGACCTATATGTCCCATTAGCCCCATAAGCAGAAAACACAATGAAATATCGTATTCTATTCCTTGCCCTGACAGCCGCACTGAGCGCCTCGGCCCAGAAGCTGACCCTGGAACAATGCCAGGAGCGTGCGCGGCAGTACAACCACGAGCTGTACGATGCGGCCCTCGAGATGGAGGCTGCCACGGAACAGAAAAAGGAAGCCTTCACCAAATACTTCCCGCGCATCAGTGCCAACGTCATGGCCTTCCGCATGTTCGACGAGATGATTCAGGCCGACGGCACCTACCCGCAGGAGATTGCCGCACTGAGCACAGAGTTCATTCCCCTCATCGGCACGCCGTTCAGCGTCAGCGAGTTCAACCGCGCCTACGCCGTCTCCGCCTCACTCATCCAGCCGCTTTACTACGGAGGGAAAATCGCGAACACCAACAGGCTGGCCCGTGTGAAGCAGGACGTCACGACGCTGAAGCAGCAGCTCACGGAGAAAGACGTGGTGCAGAAGGTGACGGAGTGCTACTGGCAGCTGGCCTGTGTGCGCTACAACCTGCGCACCATCGAGGCTGCCGAGAAGCAGGTGGAGGCCGTGATGGAGCAAGTGGAGAACTTCCTAAAGGCAGGCGTGACGACGCGCAACTCTCAGCTCAAGGTGCGTCTGCGCCAGCAGGAGCTTTCCAGCTCACGTCTCAAGCTGGAGAACGCCGACCATGTGCTGCGCCTCCTGCTCGCCCAGCAGATTGGCATCGAGCCTGCCGAGGCGGACAAGGGTTTCGACATCGTCCTCGAGGACAAGCCCGTAGAACAGCCCATCGAGGCCAGGGCTGCCCTGAGCCAAGCGCCGGACCACCGCGAGGAGCTGCAGCTGATGGGCAAAGCCGTGGAGGCACAGAAGCTGCAGGTGAAGCTGCAACGCAGCAACTACCTGCCTCATCTGGGCGTCGGACTGATGGGCTACCACACGGGGCTCGGGGGATTCTCGGAGAACGTCAAGGCGTATTTCCACAACAACATGACGAACGGACTGGTCTTCGGCACGCTGTCCATCCCCGTCAGCGACTGGTGGGGCGGCACACATGCCCTGCGCAGGCAGAAGGTCAGGCTGCGCCAGGCACAGGCGGACTACGCGAATGCGAGCCAGATGCTGCAGATTGACATCGAACGCGCCTGGACGAACCTGCAGGAAGCCTACAAGCAGACGCTGATAGCCGAAGCCAGCTGCGCGGAAGCCGCCGAGAACCTGCGCATGAGTTCCGAGCAGTACCGCATGAGCACCTGCACCCTGACCGACCTGCTCGACGCCGAGACGCTCAACCGCCAGGCACAGGACAAGCTCTCGCAGGCCAAGGCAACCTATCAGATTGCCCTTGCCGACTACCGTCGCAAAGCGCAGTAAGCCAGCACACAGAGAAGGGCAGAAGAAACAAGCGCCCCGTGCTTCCGTCGGAAGTGTGGGGCGCTTTGCATATAAGCGCAGGGCGCTTCGGGAATAAGCGCGAGGCGCTTCCAAAATAAGCGCAGGGCGCTTCCGAAATAAGCGCGGGGCGCTTCCGAAATAAGCGCGAGGCGCTTCCGGCGGAAGCGCACGCTGTGTTTTACGGAGCACTGCAAAGAACCGGCAAACGACGTTTTTTCTTCCTAATTTATAGGAAGGGAAAGAATAATTTCGTAACTTTGTGCGGAAAAACTGCCTATTAGCTATATGAAAAGATTGTTAACAGCCGTGCTTTGCCTCGTCACACTGGCAGGCCATGCACAGACCACTGAGTTCTTCACCCCAGTCCACGCGAATGCACTGAGACTGCCCGCCGTGCCGCTCATCACCGTGGACCCCTACTTCTGTCTCTGGAGCAAGTACGACCACCTCTACGACGGCAGCGTGACACACTGGAGCGGCAAGAAGAAGCCCCTCAACGGCGCCCTCTACGTGGACGGCAAGGCCTACCGCTTCATGGGCGAGAGCATGGAGGGTCTCTACCCCCTGGCAGCCGAGAAGGAATGGACAGGCAAGTACGTCACCACCAAGCCCTCGGGCAACGCATGGACCACGACCGACTACGACGACAGCAGCTGGAAGAGCGGCGAAGCTCCCTGGGGCGGCGGCGACGACGGCTACAACAAGACGGTGAAGACCTCCTGGTCGGGCGGTAACGTCGACATCTGGGTGCGCCGCACCTTCGAGCTGGAAAGCCTCGACCCCAAGGCCGTCTACTACGCCATGTACAAGCACGACGACGTCTTCGAGCTTTACGTCAACGGCAAACAGCTCGTCTCGACGGGCGAGACATGGGACGTCTCCGGCACGTCCGTCCGCATCGACGACGGCCTGCTCCGCCAGGGCACCAACGTCATCGCCTGCCACTGCCACAACACCAGCGGCGGCGCATACGTCGACATGGGCGTCTACATGAGCATCCTGCAAGAGGCCGAACAGAAGTCGTGCACCGTCACGGCCACCAGCACCTACTACACCATCGCGTGCGGCGGCGTGGACCTCGACCTCGTCTTCACTACGCCGCAGGTCATGAGCGACCTCGTCCTCTTCTCCACACCCATTTCCTACATCTCCTACCAGACGACATCCAACGACGGCAAGGAGCACGACGTACGCCTCTACCTGCAGACCAGTGCCGAGATGGCGATACGCAACGCCGACCAGAACACCGTGAACCGCCGCAAGCAGGCGAACGGCTTCGAATACTTCTACGCAGGCAACGCCTCGCAGAACCCCCTGAGTCAGACGGGCGACCTCATCGACTGGGGCTACGTCTACGCCTTCAACGACCGACAGAGCGGCCACTTCCTCAAGCTCGGCGAGCACGATGCCCTGCTGCGTGAGTTCGCCGAGAACGGCACCGTCACCAGCTCCCTCTCCACCAAGACCTGCAAGGGCGGCACGTACTACAGCATCGTCTTCTGCGACAGTCTCGGCACGGTGACAGCCGACGGCAAGCGCTCCTTCACCATGCTCGGCTACGACGACACCAACTCCATCCAGTACTTCGGCGCCAACCGCAAAGGCTACTGGACCAACAACGGCAGGACAAGCATCACCGCACGCTTCGAGGACCTCTACGCAAACTACAGCGACATCATGGAGCAATGCCGCCGCACGGACCGGAAAATCTACGACGACGGCTATGCCATAGGCGGCGAGAAGTATGCCGAGATACTGGCCGGAGTCTACCGACAGGTGAACGCCGCGCACAAACTCTTCACCGACAGCAAGGGAAACCTCATGTTCATGAGCCGCGAGAACAACTCCGGAGGCTTCATCAACACGCTCGACGTCACCTATCCCTCGCAGCCGCTCTACTGGGTCTACTCTCCCGCATTGGCTAAAGCCATGATTACTCCCGTCTTCGAGTACAGCGCCCTGGGCAAATGGAACTACGACTTCCCCAACCACGACCTGGGCCACTACCCGCAGGCCAACGGCAACCACTACGGCAATCCCGCCGACGGCAGCGGCAGCACCATGCCCGTCGAACAGAGCGGCAACATGCTCACCCTGGCCGCCATCATCGCCAAGCTGGACGGCGACCTGGACTATCTGCGCAAATACATGCCGTACATGACCAAGTGGGCCAACTACCTTGTCGAGAACGGCAAGGACCCCGCCAACCAACTCTGCACCGACGACTTCATGGGGCACAGCGCCCGCAACATCAACCTGGCTGCCAAAGCCATCATGGGCGTAATGAGCTACAGCGAGATATGCCGCATGCTGGGCGACGAAGAGAAGGCTGAAGAGTACAAAACCAAAGCCGAAGACATGGCATCCTTCTGGACAAAGAACGCCTACACCACCGCCGGCGGCACGCACTACCTGCTCAACTTCGGCGCCAGCACCTCGACGTGGAGCACCAAGTACAACCTCGTATGGGACAAAATCTGGGGCTGGGACATCATGAAGACCGTACGCAACCGCGAAATGTCGTTCTACATCAACAATAAGATGCAGAGCTACGGCCTGCCACTCGACAGCCGCGGCAACCTCTGCAAGAGCGACTGGCAGATGTGGGTGATGGGCTTTGCCGACACACAGACACAGCGCACCCGACTCATCAACACACTCTGGAAGTACATCAACGAAACGACGTCGCGCGTCCCGGTCAGCGACAATCACTACGCCAACACGGGCAAGCAGGCCATGTTCCAGGCACGCAGCGTCGTGGGCGGCTACTGGATGCGCGTCTTCGTGGAGCAGTTCATCGCCGGCGGACGCACTGGCATCCTCAACCCGCAGCACACGGCAAGCGGCACACCGGCCGACGGTGCTTGGTACGACCTCTCGGGGCGCAAGACCTCCACGCCTTCTGCTCCCGGCATCTACATTAAGGACGGAAAGAAAATAGCAATAACAAAATAACACAACATCCATGAAACAACAACTCACCCACCTCTGCATCGTGGCAGCAATGACTGCCGCCATGCCCTCAACGGCTCAGGCAGAAGAAGTCTATCGCGACAGCCACGTCCGCTTCACCCTCATCGACGAAGGAACCCTCCGGCTGGAGTATGCCCCCGACGGCAAGTTCGTCGACAACAAGAGCTTCGTGGCCGTCATCCGCGAATACGGCGACGTGCCTCACAAAGCCACGACCGGCGGCAGCAAAGTCGTCATTACCACCAGCAAGCTGAAGCTCACCTATAAGAAGGGCGACGCGCCCCTCAGCGCACAGAACCTCAGCATCACCTCGGCAAAAGACCTCGGCACATCCTTCACCTGGACGCCCGGCACCGCACAGAAGGGCAACCTGAAGGGAACCTACCGCACCCTGGACGGCTACGACGGCAACATGTTCCAGTACAGCAACCCCAAGACAGAGATGCCTCTCGAGGACGGCCTCCTTGCCACAGACGGCTGGACGCTCATCGACGACTCCAAGAGCTATCTCTTCGACGGCGCACAGGACTGGGACTGGGTCACCGAACGACAGAGTGCCGAAGGCGCACAGGACTGGTACTTCATGGCCTACGGTCACGACTACAAGGGTGCGCTCCGCAGCTTCACGAAGTTTGCCGGAAAGGTTCCCCTGCCGCCCCGCTACACCTTCGGCTACTGGTGGAGCCGCTACTGGAGCTACTCCGACAAGGACCTCCGCGACCTCATCGCCGGCTTCCAGCGCCTTGACCTGCCCCTCGACGTGCTCGTCATCGACATGGACTGGCACCCCATCAGCGAACAGGCCGGCGGCGGCTGGACGGGATGGGACTGGAACGAACGACTCTTCCCCGACTACAAGAAATTCCTCTCCTACCTTGACGAGCAGGGCGTGAAGACCACCATGAACCTGCACCCCGCCGACGGTGTGCGCCCCTACGAAAAGAAGTATCAGGAGTTCATACAGAGGGCCGGCATCGAGAACGGCAAGACCGTCGAGTGGCAAGGCAGCGACAAACGCTACGTCAAGGCACTCTTCGACACCTACCTGCACCCGTACATCGACGAGGGAGTGGACTTCTGGTGGCTCGACTGGCAACAGTGGGCAAAGGACAAGCGCCTGAAGGACCTCGACAATGTCTTCTGGTGTAACTACATCTGGTTTACCGACATGGAGCGGAACGGCACGAAGCGTCCCCTGCTCTACCACCGCTGGGGCGGCCTCGGCAACCACCGCTACCAGATTGGCTTCTCGGGCGACTCCTACATCACGTGGGAAAGTCTGCGCTTCCTGCCCTACTTCAACAGCACTTCCTCCAATGTCCTCTATGGCTACTGGAGCCACGATATAGGCGGACACCAGAGCAAGAAGTTCGGCACACCCGTGGAGCCCGAGCTCTACACCCGTGCCATGCAGATGGGACAGTACTTGCCCATCATCCGCAGCCACAGCACGAAGGACCCCGCACTCAACAAGGAACCGTGGGCCTTCGACCAGCAGACACAGCAGCGCCTCACGAACGTCATCAACGGACGCTACGCGCTTGTACCTTATATATATACTATGGCACGCCAGGACTACGAGACGGGTATCTCGCTTTGCCGCCCGATGTACTACGACTACCCCGAGGCTAAGGAGGCCTACGAAGTGAAGGAGCAGTACATGTTCGGCGACCGTATGCTCATCGCGCCCGTCACCAGTCCCGTCAGCAAAGAGAGCGGACTGGCCGCGGTGAACGTCTGGCTGCCCGAAGGAGAATGGCTGGAGTACGAGACCGGCACGATGCTCCGGGGCGGACAGACCGTGGAGCGCCAGTTCACGATGGACGAATATCCCGTCTACGTCAAGGCGGGCAGCATCATTCCCTACTTCGGTAAGGTCAAGAACCTGAGCGGCACGGAGCAGCCCGTCATTGTCCGTGTCTTCCCGGGCGGCGAGAAGGGCGACTTCACGCTGTACGAAGACAACGGCGAGGACAAGAACTACGTCAAGGAATACGCCACGACGGCCCTCTCCTACGAGCGCAGCGGACAGCAGCTCACCGTTCGCATCGGGCAGCGCCAGGGCAGCTACAAGGACATGCCGCAGCGCCGCGACTTCACCATCGCCCTGCCCTGCCAGAAGGCTCCCGCTTCTGTCAAGGTCGACGGCAAGCTTCTCTCCTCAGGAGAAGGCAAGGAGGGGGCCTTCACCTACGACGGC
The DNA here is from genome assembly GCA_017483665.1 of Bacteroidaceae bacterium. Taxonomy (GTDB): domain Bacteria; phylum Bacteroidota; class Bacteroidia; order Bacteroidales; family Bacteroidaceae; genus Physcousia. Next base: position 4,983 of record JAFUVM010000037.1, on the reverse strand, counting down.
CTGAACCTGGAGACGAGCATCGCCCTTGGCAAGATAGACTGCACGAAGGGGGTCACCGTCGAAGTGGCATTCGGTTCCCCCGAATGCGCTGTAGCCGACGGCGAGAAGGGACAGTTCCACCGCATACAGAACAGCGTGCAGGACTTCAAGCAGCACGATGCCGGCATGGTCTACACCGAGGACTTCGGCTACCTGGAGGCCACGCCGCTGCGCCTCTCCTACCATCCCGAGGCACAGCAGCAGACGCTCGACCGCTTCCACCGCCTCTACAAGCGACTCCCCGCAGTGCTCGTCGAGCAGATGGGCAAGAACGAGAACTTCGACCGCTTCATGCGTCAGGTGGGCGAAGAGAACAGCATGCTGGCAGAGGTCGCGCCTGAAGCCTTCAGCACCGCCGCCGGCACGGGCTTCGACCTTCGCTACTTCCCGAACAAGAAGCTTGAGGGCGATGCCAAGGCCAAGGGACATCTGGAGAAGATGGACTTCTTCCTGAGCGGCAGCCCTGCGGAAGGCATTCCCGCCGACAACTGGAGCATGACGGCCGAAAGCGTGTTCACGGCTCCCGAGACGGGCGATGCCGTGTTCATCATGTCGGGCGACGATGCCTACCGCCTCATCTTCGACGGCAAGGAGCTCTTCAGCGACTGGGGCGACCACGCCGAGACGACGCGCCACGCCACTGTGCCCGTCGAGAAGGGACGGAAGTATAATGTCCGCATCGAATACTACGACAACGAGTACAACGCCATCATGCACATGCAGACGCTGCTCGTCAAATAAAGCCAACTAGTCTTACTAGATAATCTAGATAGTCTAGATAGTCTAGATATTCTAGAACTTCTAGACATTCTAGTCAATCTAGTCCCTCTATTCCTACTATGAAAAAACTCATCTTTGTAGCCGTGCTGCTCATCTTTGCCGTGCCTGCCCGTTCCGTCCTGAAGGAGAAGGATCTGGCCCGCACGCTGAGTGTGCTCAGGGCTGAGCTGCAGATCAACTACGAGAAGCAGCAGGCCTTCATGCAGAACTACGAGCAGCAGGGCATGCAGCAGCACAAACAGCTGGTGTGGTACATGCAGCAATGCGAGCAGATAGGACTGATGCTCTACTCGCAAAGCATCGACAACACCTTCGACATGGCCTACGCCTGCCAGCAGGCCACCAACCTGAGGCGCGACCTGGCCGCAGGCAACAGCAAGATGCACCAGTACGACAAGTTCATCGCCCGCCTGCGGCAGGAGATAGAACGCACCGACTTCCTCATCAACTCGCTGAAGCGCATGCCGCCCGTCGTGGATGCCGACAGCATGCTCACCAGCAGCGACAGCATCCTCATCCAGGCCATCGACTCGCTGGCTGCCAAGCAGGACTCTCTGCTCATCGCCCGCAACAAGATGGACGAGGAGTCCATCAACATCATGGAAAAGGAGGGCCAGGAGATTCCGGAGGAAGAGGAGGAGAACCAGCGGCCGCTCTACCTGACGGGCCAACAGCTGCGCGACCGCAACGAATGCCTGCAGTTTGCCGACACCATACGCAACAACCTGGCGCACTTCCTGGAGAGCATCGAGGCCGAGAACGCCTATTACCAGAGCGTGCACGACAAGGTGATGGAGCTCGACGAATACGCGCAGAGCCGCTACCGCCTGTTGCAGGAGAACATCTTCCGCAACGGCGGGCACAACTATTTCAGCATCCTGGCCTCGCTGCCCATGCAGGTGATGATGGCTAAGTCTGTCATCGACACGAAGTACAAGCCCTTCGAGGGGCACGAGCGCCTGTTCTCCGAGTGGCGCGGCGCCACGGTGCTCTTCATCAGCATCTTCCTGGTCCTTTACCTCGCCCTCTCGCTCGGCATCAGCTACGTCGTGCTCCGCTGGCTTCTGCCGAAGAAGTGGCGCGGGCCCAGCTACAAGGAGAAGATGACGATGCTCAACAACGTGGTGGGCATCGCCCTGTTCGCCTGCATCGTCATGCTGGTGCGCACTTTCTCCGACCGCAACTTCATCCAGATGGGCACGGGGCTCATCATCAACATCGCCTGGCTGCTCGAGGCCATCTACCTGAGCCTCTACATCCGTCTCCGGGGCGGGCAGATGCGACATGCAGCCATCATCTACATGCCGCTCATGACGCTCTCCTTCATCGTCATCCTCTTCCGCATCATCCTCATCCCCAACGCGCTGGTCAACCTCATCTTCCCGCCCATACTGCTCATCTTTGCCCTTTGGCAGTACTATGTGAACAGGCGTCACCGGCAATACCTGCCCATGCTGGACAAGTTCTACACGAACATCACCACGGCGGCGCTCATCTTCTCGTGCCTGGCCGCGTGGGTGGGCTACACGCTCCTTGCCGTGCAGATCATGATATGGTGGACCTTCCAGCTGGCTGCCATCATGACCATCACCTTCATCTACCACCTGACGCGCATGTACGAGGAACGCTATCTGCTGCGACACATCAACGTGGAGGCCGGCACGAAGAACGAGCGCAAGGCCCTGATGCGACGCATCAAGAACGGCGAGTTCATTGTGCAGACGTGGTTCTACGACTTCTTCTGCCGCACTGTGGTGCCCATCCTGGCCGTCCTCTCCGTGCTGTTGAGCATCTACTGGGCTGCCGAGGTGTTCGAGATGACGAGCCTCTGCCGCAAGATCTTCATGCGCGACATCGTCAACCAGACGAACCTCATACGCGTCTCGCTCTTCTGGGTCTGCATGGCGGCCATGCTCTTCTTCGTCTTCCGCTTCGCCAACTACGCCCTCCGCAGCTTCTACTTGCACTACCGCAAGCAGCTCTCCGACGCTGGTACGGCTATCAACAAGACGCTGGCACGCAACGTCATCGGCATCCTCTGCTGGGGACTCTACATCATCATCGTGCTCGTCATCTTCCGGGTGCCCAAGAACGGCATCAGCATCGTGGGCGCCGGTCTGGCTACAGGTCTGGGCTTCGCCATGCAGAGCATACTGGAGAACTTCTTCTACGGCATCAGCCTCATGACGGGACGCATCCATGTAGGCGACTACATCGAGTGCGACGGCATAGCGGGCAAGGTGGAGAGCATCACCTACCAGAGCACACAGATCATCACCACCGACGGCAGCGTCATCGCCTTCCTCAACAGCGCTCTCTTCAGCAAGAACTTCAAGAACATGACGCGCAACCACCGCTATGAGCTCATCAAGGTACCCGTCGGCGTGGCCTACGGCACCGACGTGGCCCGCGTGCGCCAGCTCCTCGTCGAGGCCATCACGCCCCTCTGCCAGGAGACGAACGCGGCCGGACAGCCCGTCACCGACACCAACATCCCCGTCAGCGTAGCCTTCAGCGACTTCGGCGAAAGCAGCGTCGACCTCAAGGTCTGCGTCTGGATGCTCGTCGAGGAGAAGATTGTCCTCACGTCCCGCATCAAGGAAGCCATCTACAACACCTTGAACCAAAACAACATCGAGATTCCCTTCCCGCAGCAAGACGTACACATCCGCAGCTAAGTCAAGGGCGCGCCGTCCGACACGGCGAGGCGCTTCCGAAATAAGCGCGAGGCGCTTCCAGAATAAGCGCGAGGCGCTTCCGAAATAAGCGCGAGGCGCTTCCGAGATAAGCGCGAGGCGCTTCCGGAATAAGCGCGAGGCGCTTCCGCCATAAGAGCGTGCCGTGTCCGCCATAAGAGCGTGCCGCTTCCCGTTCTGGCGGATTTGCAATCCGCCAGCACCGAATATAAGCATTTGCAATGCGAAACAACAATCACCCCGTTCTGGCGGATTTGCAATCCGCCAGAACTGAATATAAGCATTTGTAATGCGAAACACCAATCATTGCGGGATTGCAAATCCCTATATTCCACACGGCCGGATTGCAAATCCGGCCGAACAGCCGCTCCACTCCGCCCGAACTGCCCCTTCCCGATACAAACAATGTTAAATAACAGAAAAAAACACGCCGAAACTTGGCGGTTCGCGAAAAAAGTCGTAATATTGCGGGAGAATAACCAATAAAAACAAAGTATTATGAAGCATTTTACCCTTCTTTTGATGGCTGCAGCAACCATCTGCACCAACGCCTTCGCACAGACCAAGGCTAAGAACATCTATACCAGCACCACTACGCTGAACCTGGAAGTTCTCCAGAACCAGACGCAGCCCGTCGTACTCAACCGCACGCTCTTCGCTGGCTACAACACCATCTGTCTGCCCATGAGCCTCAGCGCCGAGCAGCTCCGCGATGCTGCCAAGGACGTTCAGATAGAACGCCTCGAGGCCATCCGCCAAGAAGGAAGCACCCTGAACATGTACTTCCTCGACTGCACCAACGAAGGCATCGAGGCAGGTGTGCCCTACCTCATCTTCTCCCCCACCTTCCAGACGCTCCACGCCAGCACACAGGCTTCGTCCGGCATCAGCACTGAGCTCAAGAGCATCAGCAAGTCCGACGGCGAAGGCAACACCGTCACCTTCGGCAGCTCATGGGAGACGCTCAAGGTGGAAGGCCGCTACGGCATTCCCGCACAGCAGGACACCTACGTACTCGAGAGCATCCTGATCCGCACCGATGCCGACAAGGCATTCCTGCCCACACGCTGCGGCTTCACATGGGACCAGCAGGCCAACACTGCCTCTGCCCTCGAGATCAAGCACGTCACCAGCCTCGACGACATCACGACAAGCATCGAGAAGCTCGAAGCTGAGAATGCCGTTGTCGACATCTACAACGCACAGGGCACCCTCGTTGCCACTGCCACCAACATCCGCGCAGCCAAGCAGAGCCTGCCCCAAGGCATCTACGTCGTCAAGGGACAAAAATTTGCGGTTAAGTAGAGCCCTCCTTTTTTAACGCCACAAGAGGGTGTGTCAAAATAGGCACATCCTCTTTTTTCCTTTTTGTATTGAGGCTTTTCGATAGATATATCGTTATGCGGCAATTTTCATGATTTCTGTTTTGTAATGCCTCTGTAAGTCCCCAATAAGCATATAGAAGGTC
>JAFUVM010000036.1 GCA_017483665.1 Bacteroidaceae bacterium | reverse complement strand
ACATTTTCCTGCAAACGACCGCGCATATCCCGCAGAAAGCGCAAAGAAAATGACCAGGAGACGCCCGGCGCTTATTTCGGAAGAGCCTCGCGCTTATTTCGGAAGCACCTCGCGCTTATTTCGGAAGAGCGTGCCGTGTCGGGCAGAAGAGCGTGCCGTGTTGAAAACAGCGAAACGACCTTCCCCTCGCCGTTCTGTCGGATTTGCAATCCGACAGCATAGAATATAAGCATTTGCAATGCGAAAAACAGACTTACGGGATTGCAAATCCCTATATTCCCCACGTGCGGATTTCAAATCCGCACGAACGGGTGTCGGTGTCAGCGGAACGGTCCTTACCTACGCCCCAAACATCGAAACCTCAATAATTCATGATACTTTCGTATTCAATTCGCGGCAATTCGTGTTATTACTTCTTCCTTTTTGGGCAGAAAAAACGTGCTTTCCAATGATTTTTTCGTAAAACATTTGGAGCATATTGCCTTTTTTGCGTAACTTTGCATTCGGCCAAGCCGGTCACGTCGTGACAGGGCGGGTCGGAGAATCTTATTGGAATCCTGCGGCTGAGCACTCCGTTTGTAAGGACAGCCAAGGGGAAAAGGACGTTTTCGAAACGTTACTGTCTGCAAGTTCAAACTTCGCAACTTTGAATCCAAGTACAGGCGTAATGCAACAGAAGCGTCCGCGTGGGTGATTTATATCCCTACCAATCGCCGCAGCCTCTGTCCGGGGTGTGTGGTTGTTGTACGTAGTTGTATATAATATCGCTCGGCGTGGGCTGGCTTGCGTTGCTTATCCTTACTTGGAGGCAATGCGAAGGCCTGAACTTGAGGATAGGCGCGGAGAAACTTACTCCCACGCCCTTTTTGTTTCCAAACCTAATACAAATTATCAACGCCGAATGGCGGGGAGTTCAGGAGGCAACAAAAAAAACAACAAAGTCAATGAGAAGTTTCAAGAACCTCGTTGTTGCAGGCCTTTTCTCCCTGGGCTTTGCAAGCTGTGCCCACTACACGGTCGACGCACCCCTGATGGGCATCACCAACAATTCCATTAACACCTACGTAGCAGCAGACCTTGACTACAAGGGAGCCAAGAAGGTTTCTGCCGAGGTGGAGAACAAAATCCTCTTCGGCGTGTTCCGTCTGTCGAGGAACGGCGACAAGCAGCTGACCAACACCAACCGCTACAAGGGACTCAGCAAGGCCCAGCGCCAGGCTCTCTATCGCGCAAAGGTGAACAACAGCGTCGACATCATCATGGAGCCCGAGTTCACGACCGAGAAGCACAGCTGGTTCTTCGGTGCTTACAAGACACGCAAGGTCAGCGTCACCGGATGGGGTGTCAACATGAAGGGAATCAAGGAAGACACCACCCCGAATCTCCCCTGAGCATAGTAGCCTGCTCCCTACCCTCTGACAATTAGTTCCTTTTCATGTTCCGACCGGGGCGGCTGTCCGCTGCGGAATCCGCCCCGGCTTGTTTATCTTTGCCCCATATGAAAAAGCACACAATAATCCTGAGCCTCTGCCTGCTGCTCGTGCAGGCGGCCTCCGCACAAGGCTTTCTGAGAAAAAGTCTCCTGAAGAATACCTTCAACACCAACGACGTGAAGGATGCCATCGAGAAAATGAAGGACATCTACAAGGTGGAGAACGGGGGTGTCTCCTTCATCCAGATTGTCGACAGCCTTCCGCACAACGCCACTGCCATCTATGCCTTTGCCACCGAGTACATGAACGAGACGTACAAGATAACGAAATACAAAATACTGCAGGAAAACCCGGACAAGCGCTTCATCATCGGCGAAGGGGAGTTCAATGCTTTCGAGTCGTATGCAGCCTATCCCAACCAGTACACCTTCACGTGCAACCCCACCCTCAGAATCGACGCCAAGGATGGAAAGGTCAGGGTATGCGTCTCCCTCAAGAAATACGAGCAGATACGTACCAACGGCAACATCAGGGAAGAAAAGGAGGTGAACGTGACGGATGTCTCGCCCCTCAGTCCTGGCAACGACAATTCGGAGAAGATGTACAACAAGGTGTTCCTTGCCTTCGCCAGGAAAACGTTGGAGGTGTTCGAGGACTTCGAGGAGTTCATCCGCGACAAGCAGTCCGAAGACATCGGGGAATGGTAATTCCCATCATGTCGCGCCTGGCGCTTATTTCTGAAGAGTCGTGGAGCAGGAGGGGTCTCCCTATTGCGATACGCGTTCTATCCTGCAGGTGTGTTGCTTTGTCTCGCGGTCGTAGTTGATGCCGACGAGCAGGAGACGGTCGGCATGTTCGCGGACCTTGTCGGGATACTGCTTGCGGTGTATCTGGTCGATGGCTGCGTCGGCATCCTTGTTCACCTTCAGCTCGAGGATGATGGCTGGCGAGTCGACGTTCTTGCGGGGCAGGAGCACGATGTCGGCGAAGCCCTTGCCACTTGCCAGTTCGCGGTGCATCACGTAGTCGTTGCGGGCATAGTAGTAGGCTATGGAGAGCACGCAGGCCAGGGAGTTCTCGTCGTTGTAGGAGAGGATGCTGGTGTTCTCGTCGTGAGCGGCATCAACGCCGCGGACAACGGCCTCTTCGTCGCCGTCGAGAGTGGCCTGCAGCAGCTGCTCGGACTTCTGCAGGGCGTCGACCACAGGCTTCCAGTTGTTTTCCTTCACGGCATTCACCATCTCGCCTGCCACTTCGCGGTTCGGGATGTAGCACTCGTCTTTGCGCCAGTTGTACGAAAGGTAGCCCAGGTGGATGAGCACTGTCAGCACGTCGTCCTTGCTGCGGACGGTGGACATATCGTTGCCGAACATTGTCGGGTCGACGCTGCACCGTCCGCCTGCCAGCATGCGGATGATGTCGTCCTTCAGCCCTTCGTAGTTCATGCGGATGTAGCCTGCTACGGCATCGTAGGCGCCCGTCGAGGCCCAATAGCTGCGGCAACGACCTACATCAACGGCTTGCATGACGCTGTTCGGATTGAACACCGACGGTTCGTCGCCTATCTGGTAGCCATCGTACCACTTCTCCAGTTCGTCGAAGTCCATGCCGTGCTTCTCGGCCAGGGCCTTTACCTCGTCCTTCGTGAAGCCGAAGAAACGGGCGGTATTGCCAGGCTCTACCATCGAGTACTCCAGGAAGTTGTTCAGGGCCGACTCCGTCTTGTACTTCTTGATGGGCAGGATGCCGGTCATGTAGACTGCGGCGAAGACGTATTTGCCCGTCACGTCCTTGAACATGCGCCGCAGCCAGTTGACGTAGCGGTCCATAGCCTGTGTGTCGGACTTGAACTCGCGACAGATGGCATCCCACTCGTCGATGATGAAGATGAACTTCTCGCCTGTGGCCTGATGGATGTCGGTCAGCAGATCCATCAAGTCGTACTCTTCCTTGTCGGGCACTTGCGGATAGGCTTTGGCGATGTCGGCTTTCAGCGCAGCATCGATGTGCTCCACGATGTTGTCGTCATGGTATCGGGTGGTAAAGCCCGTCACGTCCAGATAGATGACAGGGTATTTGTTCAGATACCGCTCGAACGTCGGGTCGCCGGCAATCTGCAGGTCGGCAAACAGCGCCCGCGAGTCGCACGACTTGTCGTAGTAGGCTGCCAGCATCGCCGCCGCCATCGACTTTCCGAAGCGACGGCTGCGCGACACGCAGCTGTAGCTTTTTTCCGTGTCGATTGTCCTGTTGATGGCGGCTATCAGCGCCGACTTGTCGACGTACTCACCGTTGCGTGCCCTCTGGAACCCTGCGTTCCCCGTGTTGATATACATTCCCATGACATTGCGCTTTGCAGGGACAAAGTTACTTCTTTTTTTTGAGATTCAGCGCACGACGAGCATTAAAAGTGAAAAAATGTCAGCTTATCCCCGCGTTTACCCCTGCTTTTGACGCCGCTCACGTCTTTTGTGCCCCAGTTTCTTTGTCCTTCGCTTTTTTTTTGCTACCTTTGCAGCGCATATTATAACAAACGAAGAATTAAGGTATGGCAACGACTGTAAGAAGAAGACCGACATCGTTCCGCCTCAGGACCGACCTCGTCGAGAGGCTGAAGCGGAAAGCCGCACGCGAGAACTGCACGCTGAACAACTATGTGGAGAACGTCCTGCTCGACATCGTCTATGACGAACCCAACCAGGTGACAAAGGCCGCCATCGAGGAAGCAAGGAACAGAAAGGACTACCCCGAAAGCGAACTGTACGGCAGCGCAAAGGAAATGTTTGAAGCAATATCGAAGGAAAATGAAGAGAATCTTTCCGTCGGGGCAGTATAAGAAAGACCTCAAGCGATACCTCCATCAACCGGCAAAACTGGAAGCCTTAGGGCAGATAATCGACATGTTGGCTAACGAACAGCCCATCCCTGCACGATACAAACCCCACATGCTTCTCGGCCAGTACAAAGGATGCATGGAATGTCATGTGCAAGGCAACTTCCTGCTGATATGGCTCGACGAGGAAAGAGACATCATCGAACTGGTACGACTGGGTACACATTCAGAATTGTTTGAATAACTAAATAACGAAGAAACAGATATGAAGATTGAGAACAAGATAACAGAGGCCGTGATGGCCATTGTGGAGGAACTCTACGGCCAGCCTGTGCCCGAGAAGATGGTGCAGCTGCAGCAGACACGTCCCGAGTTCGAGGGGCAGATCACGCTCGTGGTCTTCCCGTTTACGAAGATGAGCCACAAGGCGCCGGAGCAGACCGCAGCAGAGATCGGACAGCAGCTCGTGCAGAAGTTGCCCGAGGTGGTTGCCAAGTTCAATGCCGTCAAGGGCTTCCTCAACCTCTGCATCTGCTCGCAGCAGTGGGTAGCCCTCCTCGAAGAGATACACCAGAACCCACGCTTCGGCTTCACACCCGTCACGGAGGACAGCCCCCTGGTGATGATAGAATACTCCAGTCCCAACACGAACAAACCCCTCCACCTCGGGCACGTCCGCAACAATCTGCTGGGCTGGGCGCTGGCACAGGTCATGGAGGCCAACGGCAACCGCGTCGTGAAGACCAACATCGTCAACGACCGCGGCATACACATCTGCAAGTCGATGCTCGCCTGGCTCAAGTGGGGAAACGGCGAGACACCCGAGAGCTCCGGCAAGAAGGGCGACCACCTTATCGGCGACTACTACGTGGCTTTCGACAAACACTACCGCGAAGAGGTGAAAGCCCTGACGGAGCAGCTCGTGCTCAGCGGCTTGCCCGCTGAGGAAGCCGAAGAGCGGGCCAAGCAGGAAGCACCGCTCATCAAGGAGGCACACGCCATGCTCGTCAAGTGGGAACAGAACGACCCCGAGGTGCGTGCCCTGTGGCGCAAGATGAACGAGTGGGTGTACGCCGGCTTCGACGAGACGTACCGGGCACTCGGCGTCTCCTTCGACAAGATATACTACGAAAGCGAGACCTACCTGGAAGGCAAGGAGAAAGTGGAGGAAGGCCTGCAGAAAGGCTTCTTCTACCGCAGGGACGACGGCAGCGTATGGGCTGACCTTACGGGCGAAGGCCTCGACGAGAAGCTTCTGCTCCGAAGCGACGGTACCAGCGTATACATGACGCAGGACATCGGCACGGCCAAGCTCCGTTTCCAGGACTTCCCCATCGACAAGATGATATACGTCGTGGGCAACGAACAGAACTACCACTTCCAGGTGCTCAGCATCCTGCTCGACAAGCTCGGCTTCAAGTGGGGCAAGGACCTCGTGCACTTCTCCTATGGCATGGTAGAGCTGCCCAACGGCAAGATGAAGAGCCGCGAGGGAACCGTCGTGGACGCCGACGACCTCATCGCCACGATGGTGGCCGACGCACGGCAGATGAGCGCCGACAAGGTGAACAGGCTGGAAGGCATCACCGAAGAGGAAGCACAGGAGATAGCCCGCATCGTGGGTCTGGGCGCCCTCAAATACTTCATCCTCAAGGTCGACGCACGCAAGAACATGCTCTTCAACCCCGCCGAAAGCATCGACTTCAACGGCAATACGGGTCCCTTCATACAATATACTTACGCCCGCATCCGCAGCATCCTGCGCAAGTGGGAGAAGGAACAAGGGGCAAGGGGCAAGGAGCAAGGAGCAAGGAGCGAGGACTGTTCTACACTTGCCGACAGGGAAATCAGCCTCATCCAGAAGCTCCAGAGCTTCGAGGCCACGGTGAAGCAGGCCGGACAGGACTACAATCCCTCGTGCATCGCCAACTATTGCTACGACCTCGCCTCGGAGTACAACCGCTTCTACCACGACTTCAGCGTGCTCCGCGAAGAGGACGAGCAGAAGCGCACCTTCCGCATCGCCCTCTCGGAGACCGTCGGACAGGTCATCAAGAACGGCATGGGGCTGCTGGGCATCGAGGTGCCGGAGCGGATGTAGAAAGCCTCACCCCAGACCCCTCTCCGAGGAGAGGGGAGATGCGGAGTGTATAACTATGAACTATGGACTATGAACTATGAACTTCTGAAGGGCAAGGTTGACTTCAACGCCATTGCGGTGGATGCGGCATGCAGCGGCAATCCGGGCGCGATGGAGTATCAGGGTGTGTACCTGGGCAACGAGGAGCGGCTCTTCCACTTCGGTCCGGTGCAGGGCACGAACAACATCGGGGAGTTCCTCGCCATCGTCCATGCCCTGGCACTCATCAAGAAGAACGGCTGGCAGATGAAGGTCTACAGCGACAGCATCAGCGGCATGGCGTGGGTGCGGAACAAACGGGCGAAGACCACCCTGAAGCGCGACGCACAGACCGCCCAGGCGCTCGACCTCGTCGTCCGTGCCGAGAACTGGCTCTGGCAGAACCCCAGGCACGCCGAGGTGCTGAAGTGGAACACGGAAGAATGGGGCGAAATACCCGCTGACTTCGGGAGAAAATAAGGACCCCCTAACCCCCTTTAGGGGGAAAAAGCCTCACCCCCGACCCATCTCCGAGGAGAAAAGACCCCCTAACCCCCTTTAGGGGGAACAAAAGGAAAAAGGAAAGGACCCCCTAACCCCCTTTAGGGGGAACAAACGGAAAATGGAAAAAGAAGGAATGGTAAATGTGAAATGAAGCGAAGCGCACACTACCTGGAGTATCTCTACTGCCATCTGCTCATCGTCTTTCTGGCGGGCAGGGTGGGATTCCTGCTGAACAATCTGCATGTGCAGCACATCACGCTGCCCGAGGCGCTGGGTGCCTGCTGGCGGGGCTTCGTGGGGCACGACCTCATGGTGGCGGCGTTCCTGCTTGCCGTGCCTTGGCTGCTAAGCCTCACCCTTCTCCTCCAAAGGAGGGGGGAAAGGCAGGACGACAGCCGGGATGATTCACCCCTCCCTTGGAGGGGAAGGGGGTGGCTCCTCATTCCTTATTATATATTGATGGGACTGGCGGTGGCGGCTATCATCGTGGGCGACGCTGTGATGTACGAGTTCTGGCAGTTCAAGCTCTCGGCCGTGGTGCTGAGCTACGCCGCTTCGCCCGAAGGAGCCGGCAACAGCGTGAGCCTGGGCTACATCGTGGTGCGCCTGGCTGTTTTCCTGCTGCTTGCCTTGTGGATTATCATCCCTTGTATTCTGTTCACGCCCAAGCAGCTGCCGACATCGCGCACAGACCGTCTGTGGCTGCGCAACATCAGCATCATCTGGACGTTCCTGCTCGTCTCCGGCATCTGCTTCATGGAGCAGGGCGACGTCTACGGCAATCCGCGCAAGCAATTGGCTAACCATGCGGCGGTGAACCCCGTGTATGCCTTCGTCAGAAGCATCAACCTGACGCGCGACTACTCGCGGCGCTACGACCTTCTCTCCGAGGCCGACCGCACCGACCTCTTCCGCGACCTCTATCCCGAGCCTGCCGACGACATACAGGACTCGCTGCTCCGCTGCCAGCGGCCCGACGTGCTGGTGGTCTTCATCGAGAGCTTCGGCAGCCGTTTCGTCAGCGAGCTGGGCGGACTGCCCGACGTGGCGCCGGGCTGGAGCCGCCTCATTCCCGAGGGAATCTTCTGGCAGAATTTCTATAGCAACTCGTTCCGCACGGACCGGGGAACCGTCAGTGCCTTCAGCGGCTACGTGAGCTACCCCGACGTCAGCCTGATGAAACAGGCGAAGGTCCACGACGCACTGCCCTCGCTGGCACGTTCCTTCCAGCGGCAAGGCTACGAGACGTCCTTCATCTACGCCGGTGCCATGACGAACATGGGCAAGCGTCAGTACCTGGAGCACATGGACTTCGACCGCCTCTACGACGAAAAGGCTTTACTTTCCTCTGCCCGCACCTTGCCCCTTACCCCTCAAATGGAAGGCTCGTGGGGCATACATGACAGCATCTCGTGCCAGATGGCGTGCCGCCTCGTCGGGCAGTGGCAGGGCGGAAAGCACTTCATGGTCGTGCAGACCATATCGAGCCACGAGCCTTGGGACGTGCCCTACCACCGGCTGGACGACAAGGTGCTCAACGCCTTCGCCTACACCGACTACAGCCTGGCCTGCATGGTGGACAGCCTACGGCAGTTGCCGCAGTGGCAGAACCTGCTCGTCATCATGCTGCCCGACCACGGCTATCTCTACAAGCAGAACTACGATGACCCGGGTTTCTTCCGCGCTCCCATGCTATGGCTCGGGGGAGCCGTACGCCAGCCGCGCCGCATGGACGTGCTGATGAACCAGAGCGACCTGGCGGCCACCCTGCTCTCACAGATGGGCATCCCGCACGACGAGTACCGATGGAGCCGCAACGTGCTGAGCCGCACCTATACCTATCCCTTCGTTTACTGCAACTATCCGGCCGGGTTGCTCTTTGCCGACAGCACGGGCACCAGCATCTGCGACCTGCCGGGCGACGTCGTTACCCTGGAACAGCCAGCCGACGACGGCCAGCGCATCCTCCGCGCCAAGGCCATCCTGCAGAGCAGCTACGACCAGCTCGGAGCGGCCTGTCCGACGACACCCCGCACGGTTTGTCCGGAAGAGCCGGGCGCTTATTCCGGAAGCGCAAGGCGCTTATTGCCGAAGCGCAAGGCGCTTATTCCGGAAGCGCAAGGCGCTTATTTCGGAAGCGCACGCCGCTCCAACCAGACAGCCACAGGCCTTACAGGTCCTATGAGGCCTATAAGTCTTATAAGTCCTATGGGTCCTATAGGTCCTATAAGCCCTGTGGGTCCTATAACCCCCGCAATCCCCTCTGAATAATGATAAAGCAATTCCTTGATATCGTAAAGCGTTATTTCCGGCCCTACAGGATGTACATCGTCTGGAGCATCGTGCTCAACGTCGTGGCACAGTGGCTCAACGTCTTCTCCTTCGTAGTGCTCATCCCCATACTGAACATCCTCTTCAAGATAGACCAGAACGTCTACACCTACCGCGAATGGACGTGGAGCAGCCTGAACAAGGACCTCATCGTCAACAACGCCTACGCCTGGGTGCAGGAGCTCATTGCCAGCCACGGCGCCTTCCTCACCCTCTGCCTCATGGGCGCCATCCTCGTCGTCATGACCTGCATGAAGTGCATCGGCTACTGGGGCGCCGCCAACATCATGATGCCGCTCTCCACAGGCGTCGTCCGCGACATCCGCATGGACATGTACAACAAGGTGATGCGCCTGCCCCTGAGCTTCTTCTCCGCCGAGCGCAAGGGCGACATCATCGTACGCATGAGCACAGACATACAAGTCGTGGAGAACTCCGTCACCAGCGCCATTTCGACCCTCATCCAGCAGCCCATCGCCATCGTCATCTGCTTCGTCACCCTCTTCACCGTCAGCTGGCAGCTCACGGTCTTCGTCCTCGTCGTCACACCGCCCGCCGCATGGCTCATGGGCACCGTCACCAAGCGCCTCAAGAGCCAGTCGGCCAGCGTACAGGCCGGACTCGCCGAGATCATGTCGCAGATAGAAGAGACGCTCAGCGGCCTGCGCATCGTCAAGGCCTTCATCGCCGAGGACAAGATGGCCCGACGCTTCAACCACATCAACAACGAGTTCCGCCGCGGCATGATAGGCATGATGATGCGCATCAACGCCGCCCACCCCGTCTCCGAGACCATGGGCACCGTCATCATCGTCATCGTCCTGCTCTTCGGCGGCTGGCTCATCCTGGACGGCAACGGCTTCATCGACGCCTCCACCTTCATCTTCTACATGGTCATCCTCTACAGCGTCATCAACCCCATCAAGGACCTCACACGCCAGTCCTACATGATACCTATGGGCCTGGCCTCGATGGACCGCATCGACTACATCCTCAAGGCCGAAAACCCCATCAAGGAGGCAGCAGAGCCCAAGCCCCTGGGCAACTTCGAAAACGAAGTTGAAATGCAAGACGTCAGCTTCCACTACGTCGAAGGGCGCGACGTGCTCCGCCACATCAGCCTCACCATACCCAAGGGCAAGACCGTCGCCCTCGTCGGGCAGTCCGGTTCGGGCAAGTCCACGCTCGTCGACCTCATACCCCGCTACCACGACGTCAGCCAGGGCCGCATCACCATCGACGGCAAAGACCTGCGCGACGTCCGCATCCGCGACCTCCGCTCCCTCATTGGCAACGTCAACCAGGAGGCCATCCTCTTCAACGACACCTTCTTCAACAACATCACCTTCGGTGTGGAGAACGCCACCATGGAGCAAGTCATCGAAGCCGCCAAGATAGCCAATGCCCACGACTTCATCATGGAGACCGAGCAAGGCTACAACACCGTCATCGGCGACCGCGGCAGCCGTCTCTCCGGCGGACAAAGGCAGCGCGTCAGCATAGCCCGCGCCATCCTCAAGAACCCGCCCATCCTCATCCTCGACGAAGCCACGTCCGCCCTCGACACCGAGAGCGAGCACCTCGTGCAGGAGGCCCTGGACCGCCTCATGAAGTCGCGCACCACCATCGCCATCGCCCACCGCCTCTCCACCATCAAGAACGCCGACATCATCCACGTCCTCCACGAAGGACAAATCGTAGAAAGCGGCCAGCACGACGAACTCATCGCCCGCAACGGCTACTACAAACGCCTCTACGACATGCAACAGCTGTAAGGAAAGGACAAGATGAAAAGAACAGAGTATTTGATAAAAAGGAGAGAAATGAAAGTCAGTATTATCACCATCGCATACAACAACCTTGAGGGTCTGAAGAACACCTACGAGAGCATTCGCAGCCAGACGTTTGGCGACTATGAATGGCTCGTCGTGGACGGCGGCAGCACCGACGGCACGAAGCAGTTCCTCGAAGAGCACGACAGCGAACTCGCCTATTGGTGTTCGGAGCCAGACAAGGGCGTCTACAATGCCCAGAACAAGGGCACACAACATGCCAAAGGCGAGTACTGCATCTACATGAACTCGGGAGATTCCTTCTACGCCTCCGACGTCTTGGAAAAGGTTTTCGAGAAGGACATCGATGCCGACGTCATCTACGGCAACTGGATGCTGGTCTTCGAGGACGGAAAGACAAGGCTGGGAACAGCACCCGAAGTGGCTGACATAGCTTATTTCTTCGATGACAACATGTGCCACCAGTCCATGCTGATAAAGAGAAACGCCGTGCTGGAACGCCCCTACGACGAGAGCTTCCGCATCTATGCAGACTGGGAGGAATGGCTTTCCTTTGTCATGGCGAGAAAGACATTCCGGAAGATCGACCTGACCATCTGCAACTTCATGGTGGGCGGCATCAGTACGGGCGACAACGCCTCGGAGACCTTGAAGCAGGAACGCAAGGCGGAGATAAAACGCATCAACCAGAGATACTATCCCGACCCCTGGAAATATGCCATGAAGCGCGTGGCGCCCATCGTCCGCGAGTACAATGCACTGAAGAGCTGGGTGGACGACAGCGGACCGTCCTCAATCAGCAGGGCAGTCGTCGAACGGCAGTTCCTCCTGGAGAAGCGCAAGAAGCACAACAAGATTATCCGCCTGCTCATATACATCAGCTCGCTGCTGTTAGCGACCAACATTGCCACAATCCTTTATATACTGTGCAAATAGAAGATGCAGAGAATACCGTCCATAGAAGAGCTGTCAGAGGTGGTGGAAAACACAGCGTGCCGTGTTGCCCCACACAGCACGCCGTGTTGCCCCACACAGCACGCCGTGTTGCCCGACGCGGCACAGGGCATCGACGTCTCCGTCGTGACGGTCTGCTTCAATCCGCTTAAAGCGGGGCGCAGGGAGGTGTTCCTGAAGAACCTCGACTCTGTGCAGGCACAGGAAGGTGTCAGCATGGAACACCTCATCATCGACGGCGCTTCCACCGACGGCACCCTGGAGTGGCTTAACGCCTATCAGGGCACGAGGCACACCATCCGCATCCTCAGCCAGCCCGACAGCGGCATCTACGAGGCCATGAACCGCGGCATCGCCCTGGCAAGGGGGAAGTACGTCATCTTCCTCAACAGCGACGACTACTTCCACGACCCTCGCGGGATGGCGGCCTCCCTGGCCCGTCTGGAAGAGTTCGGCTGCGACTTCTCCTTCGCACCCGTCCGCTTCAGCGACAAATCCATACACCACAACCCGCAGCTGGCACCGCAGCGGCGACTCTACCGCTTCCTCATCAGCTGGTGCTTCTCGCATCAGACCATGCTGACATCGCGCTCCCTGCTCTGCCGCATCGACGGCTTCGACACCTCCTACAAGTCTGCGGCCGACTACGACCTCCTGCTCCGCATGGTAGCGGCAGGAGCAAAGGGCTGCTTCGTTCCCCTCACCTTTGCAACGTTCAGCACGGGCGGCTTCTCGGAGGAGAACTTTGACGAAGCCGTCGGAGAATGCATCATCAGCCTCCAAGGCTTCTTCCGGGACTTCTTCCACGTCGGGATGAGCCGCCGGGAAGCGGAGCACGTCTTCACACATCGCGTATTCCCCCGCAAGTACATCGGCCTCTACAAAAGCACACAGAAACTCATCCGCGAGCGCTTCCTCGGCATTCCGGAAGGCCCCGTAGCCTGGCTCTCGCGGTGGTTCAACTATATAAAGTATTATCTGAAATGTCTGTTTACAAACACATAGCAGCACTCACAATGGTCCGCAACGACGACTTCTTCCTCCGCAAGTGGGTGGAGTATTACGGTCGGGAGCTGGGCCGGGAGAACCTTTTCATATACCTCGACGGGGAGGACCAGACTGTGGCAGACTTCTGCCAGGGCACCAATGCCTTCGTACATCCCAAGATTGGCACACAGGTAGTGGCGGCGGAGAAGGGAAGGCTCAGGTTCCTCTCCGAACGGGCTGCCGAGCTTCTGAGCAAAGGATACGACATGGTCATCGGCGTCGATGCCGACGAATACATCGTTGTCGACCCGAAGCTGGGCATGGGGCTCCGTGAGTTCCTCTCGAATCAGGAGATTGACGTCTGCCTCTCTCCCCTGGGCCTCGACTTCGGGCAGAAGCTGGGCGAGGAGGGAGACCTGTCCTTCGACGAGACTTTCCTCAGCCAGCGACACTATGCACAGATCGGCACGCGCTACACCAAGGCGTCCGTCATCGCAAAGCCCTGCCAATGGGGCAGCGGCTTCCACCGCGTCAAAGGCCACAACTTCCACATCGCCTCCCACCTCTTTCTGATGCACTTTGGCTATGCCGACATGAAGATACTGGAGAGCAGGCTGGGAGACATGGATCGTGTGTCACAGGGCTGGGAGAAGCACATCTACAAGCGCAGTCGTACCATCCGATATGCCACGGAGAAGAAGGCTCGCGACTTTGACCGCTGGACGCGCTGGGCACGCACCGTGCAGACGTGGTGCCGTCCGCCTTTCGCATTGAACAAGCCAGCCATGTTCGAACTGAGAATAGTAGTCAGGCTACCGGAAAGATTCAAGGAGGTGCTATAATGAATTACATACATTATAAGCTAAAGAAGATGCTCCTGAACAGAATCCTCGTTCCCTTCTGGAAGTCACGCCGGGAACGATGGGTCAGGCGAAACAGGATAAAAGCAGAACTGAGCGAGCTGTATCTGAAGGATATGCCTTTTGAAGTCCCGGAGAACTGCGTCCCGGAAAAGCAACCTACGGAGTATGTTTTCTCAATATGGCTGCAAGGCGAGGACAATGCTCCGCAGATAGTCAAGGCTTGCTGGCAAAGCATCCGCAGACATAGCAGGAAGCCCTTGGTCATTCTGGACGCGGAAAGCATCGACAAGTGGATAGACCTGCCAGAAGGCTTCATGCAGAGATGGAGAAGAGGGAAGATTAAAGCCTGCCATGTGGCCGACCTTTGCCGCGTTGAGTTGCTCTGGAAGTACGGAGGATACTGGATGGATGCCACAGACTATATGTGCCATCCGATGCCGGAGTTCATAGAGAAGGAGCCGTTCTTCATGTATATGAGCGACGAAGGGTGGAACTTCTTTATACAAAACTGCTTTATCCGTGCCTATGCGCACCATCCGCTCATAGGTGCTTGGCGCGACATCATTCGCCGGTACTGGGAGCATCACTCCCGTGCCTTCGACTATTTTCTGCCACACCGCCTGTTCCGGCATATGGTTTTGAGCGATGCCCATGTTTCCGAAATGTTCAGCAAGATGCCACATATTTGCCATAACTGCACACATGTCCTTTGGTGGAATTACAGAGACAAGCCCTTTGACGCGGAAACATTTCGGGAAATCACATCGGAGAGTGCATTCCAAAAGCTTGAATACAAGTCGAAGTCTGCAAAGACTCCCCGTCCCGGAACCTTTGCAGACTATATCATCAACGGAACTGTCGGGCGGTAATGACAGCGCAGACGACGAGTGCAATCGTCGCGAACAGCAGCAAGGAACTAAGCCAGACAAGCCTCCTTATCACCTTCAGCCTTCGGGCAACCTTCCCGGTCAGCATGACGAGCACCTCAGCAAGCTCTGCGGGATAGAACTCCCTGAGCAGACGTTCCTGTTCCTGCCTCCGTTCTTTCACCGAGCGGTAGCTCAGGCCGCCGAGCACGAAGTGGCAGATGGTGACGGGGATGTGCTCGAAGGTGCAACCATCCCGGCTCAGCTCAAGCCACTTTGCCCAGTCCGCACAGATGCGGTAGGTCTCGTCGTAGGGACTTTGCTTCAACAGACTGGCACGGACGAATGCTGTCTGATGGCACAGAGGACGAAGGGAGAAGGAGTAGAAGTTCACCTTCTCCGGGGAATGGCACTTCTTTGCCGGATGCCCCGGCAGAGCTTCTGTCCAGTCGCCATAGACGACGTCGGTACTCAGCGTCCTGCCGAACACCTCACTCAGCGTGTCGGGAGCGTACAGCGTGTCGCCAGAGTTGAGGAACAGTATGTATTCCCCCTCAGCGTGCCCGATGCCCTTGTTCATGGCATTGTAGATGCCGCTGTCCCGCTGCGAGCACCACCAAGCCGTCTCTGCCTGATGCTCAGAGAGGAAGTCCTTGCTGCCGTCGGTGCTGCCCCCGTCCACGACAATCCATTCGAAGTCCCGGAACGTTTGCGAGAGTATGCTGTCGCGAGTCTTGCGCAGACCGGCGACGTCATTGTAGCTGACCGTGATGATGCAGAGTCTCTTCATGCCCGATGCTGTTTCTTCTGTAAGTACCTGCTATAGGAGTGCCTGAAGTTTGTGTTCCAGGCGTTGCGCTGCTCTGCAGTGGCCTTCTCGTAAAGCTCGTCGGTCTGCTTCAGGACTGTCTGAAGGCTGCGGATGTGTTCCTCTCTGCCGGCCGACATGATGAAACTGCCGGGGTTGGGATAATAGTAGTAGAGCGGCAGTCGGGTAATGGTGGTCCGCTCGACGTTCAGCAGAACCTCGCCCCACCAGGGGAAGTCCTCGTACTTGACACCTTCTGCAAAGCGTGCCTTCCTGGCGAGGTCGGCCTTCAGCAGGCAGCGCCATGCCTGGCAGTGCTTCACCCTCCACCGCGGGTCGACGCCTTGCGGATGACTTCTTTCTGTGGCGTGCCGGAAGATGTTGTCCGTCACGTGGTAGTCGTAGCTGCGGTATGTCCTGTGCCAGGGTTTGACGTCGCCAAAGCCAAGCCTGTGCGTGCACTTGTTCAGGAAGCGGTACAGATGGTCGTACGTGAACGTGACCATGTCGGAGCCGTCGCGCACAGCTGCCGCCACACAAATCTCCATCGCTTGCGGGTGGAACGAGTCGTCCGGGTCGAGGTACATGATGTAGTCGCCGCTGGCAGCCTTCAGCGCATTGTTCCTGGCTACACCCTGCCCTTGGTTATCCTGTCTGGTCAGGACAAATCTCCTGTCCTTGTCGCAGTAGCGCTGGGCAATGAGTCCGCTGCTGTCCGTGCTGCCGTCGTCCACGAGGATGGCTTCCCAATCCTGGTGAGTCTGAGCCAGCAGGCTGTCCAAGGCGCGGCAGAGATACTTCTCTACGTTGTAGACGGGGATGATGACGGAAACCTTATTCATGGCTCATTCTGCTGCTTGGTGCCAAGTTTCTTCCTGAGTTTCTGCTCGAAGGGGACAAGGAAGTTGCGTTCCCAGGCCTGCCGTTTGTCCGCGGGGGCTGTGGCGTAGATGCCTTTCGCGGCTTCGATGCCGCGGCGGAGGCTCTCGGCTTTGTGCGTCTGGTCTGCCGAGAAGAGGTAGCTCTGTGCGTTGGGATAGTAGAAGTAGAGCGGCAGGTTGAGGATGGTGCAGCGGCCCGTGCGGAGCATCACCTCGCTCCACCAGGGGAAGTCCTCGTAGTTGATGCCGGGGATGAACTGGACGTCGCGCACGGCATACGTCTTGTACATGCAGCGCCACACCTGACAATGCTTCACGGCCCAGCGGCGGTCGATGTCGCGGGGGCAGGAGTATTCGGTGGCGTAGGCCAGGATGTTGTCCGTTGTGATGTAGGGCGGATTGCTGTAGAAGCGGTAGTGCGGCGTGGGGTCGCCGAGGTGGAGGAAGTGGCGGACAAGGCCGCGGGTGCGGTAGCAGCGGTCGTAGGTGAAGCAGACGAGGTCGGAGTTGTCGCGCAAGGCTGCTTCGAGGCAGAGCGCCATGAGTTGGGGATGCAGGAAATCGTCGGCATCGAGGAAGAGCAGGTATTCGCCCCGGATGAGCTTCATGCCTGCATTGCGGGCATCCGAAAGGCCGCCGTTCTCTTTGTGCACAACCTTGAACCGGGCGTCGCGCCGGGCGTATTCGTCGGCAATGCTGCCGCTCGTGTCGGTGCTGCCGTCGTCGACAAGGATGGCTTCCCAGTCCTTGTGCGTCTGACTGAGGATGCTGTCCAAGGCACGCGGCAGGAAGCGCTCTACGTTATAAATCGGTACGACGACGGAAATCATGATGCTTTTACTCGGTAAGTTCCCACTTTTGCCAGCGGTTGTGCGACCAAAGCCAGAGCTCGGGCTGCCGGCGGATGTTCTGTTCGATGAGGCGCCAGAAGCATCGCGTCAGCGGGTATGGGCTGTTCATCTCTTCTTCGTTGGGTTCCATGCTGGTGAAGGTCAACCTGTAGTGTCCGCGGCTGGTCTTTTCCACGTGGAGGTAGACAAGCTCCGCATTGGCCTTTCCGGCAAATTGTTCTGCGCCGGGGGTGTACCATGTCTGCTGGCTGAGGAAGGTGAGGCTGTCCTTCACCTTCGTGTCCGGCCTTTGGTCTTGTATGAAGCCGCACAGATAGGGCTCGCCTTCGCCCGTCCAGCGGAGCAGGGTGCGCACGGTCTGCTGCATCTCTATCTGCGTAGTGTCCCAACGGCTGCGCACTTCGTGCATGAGCGAGGCGAAGTAGGGACTCGTGATATGCTTGTAGATTTCGGCACTGCGGCGCGGGGCCTTGTAGCGGACACTGACCTCCTGATACCATTCCCAGCAACCGAGATGCCCCAGGAGCATAAAGACGTTCTTGCCCCTGGCGGCAATGCTTTCGGGCAGTTCGCAGTTCAGAATCTCTACGCGACGCAGCATTTCCTCGTCGGAGACGTTGAGGCATTTGAAGGCTTCGACGAAGACGTCGCACAGATTCCGGTAGAACTTCTTCTCGATGTTCTGTATCTCCTCCTGGCTCTTCTCGGGGAAGGAGCAGCAGAGGTTCTCGCGGACGAGCCGCCGCCTATACCTTATTATATAATATAGGATGGGGTAAGCCAGATCGCTCACGAGGTAGAGTACGCCCAGAGGCAATCCTGCCAGGAGCCGCATCAAGCGGTGTCGCTTCTTTGTTCCGTTTCTGTTCAAATGGTTTCCCAATGTTTATCGATGCTTCTTCGAGGAAATAGGAGGCAAACGCCGGGTATGGTGTTTGCCTCCTGTGTGTTTTGCTATGTGCCGGTGCGAGGGTTACTTGACGGCAATCTTCTTGCCGCCTACGATGTAGATGCCCTGCTGCATGCCCTTCACGCGCTGTCCTGCCAGGTTGTAGACTGTGCCGTCGGCCTGGGCAGAGGCCGTGATGGTGGTGATGCTGTCGCCGTTCTTGTCGAAGTAGGACACGGCGATGGTCTTGATGCGTGCCTGGGACGATGCCTGGTTGGTGAGGATGACTTCGGTCTGCTCGCCGCTCCATGTGGCTGTGGCGCCTTCGATGGTGGCAGCGGCGCCGCTCTGGTCGGCCCACTCCTTGATGTAGCCGTCTTCGGTAGCCGTGAGGACGATGTCGGTAATGGTGTAGCCTTCGGGCACGGAGAGCTGGATGTAGCTGGGTTCGGTGAGCGTGGGTTCTTCGCCTTCTTCGCCCTTCTCGAACTTGCTGCCGTATATCTTCATGTGGTTGTCGCCAGGCTTAGCGTATGCTTTGTTGGCGAAGAGTGTGAGCACGCCGTTGCGGGTGGCTGTGAGTTCAGCGCCGGTGTTGGGTGCGCCCTGGCCCTGGATGTCCTCGTCGCTGTATTCGAAGGTGGCGTCTACGAAGCCGTCCACGGTGACGGTGAGCTTGAAGCTCTTGCTGTCGGGCAGGTAGGTTTCTGTCTCAGCCACGTTGGCTGTGATGATGGTGGTGCCTTTCTTCAGCGGAGTGATGTTGCCCTCGCCATCGATGGTGGCGACGCTCGGGTCGGAGCTTTCGTAGGTGACTTCGCCGTCGGAGTCGGTGGTGAAGCGTGCTGTGGGCTTGCCTTCTACGTCAACGCTCTCGCTCTGTACGCTCCATGCGGACACGGGCATCTTCTGCGAGGTGAGGAGCTGGAACTCGTCGGCTGTGCGGGGAGCGATTTCCCATTTCTGCTTGTTCTTGTACCAGATGGCTACACCGGTTGCGTTGTACGTTTTGCCGTCGATGAGCTCGGGCAGTGTGGTGAAGCGGTTGTAGGGAATGATTTCGTTGTCGTCATCGTCGATGAAGACGTCGCCCTCCTTGCTGTAGGTGACACCTTCGAGGGTGATGAGGTTGCCCTGCATGTCCTTCCTGAGCTCGCCGATGGTGACGGCCAGAGGTGTGGCGCCCTCGCCCTTGGTGACGGTGAGGCCTTCGGTCGTGTTGGTGAGACCCTTTATCTCGGGGCAGTCGTTGTAGGTGGTCAGCGTGATCTGTGCCTTACCGGTCAGCACGTCGTTCAGCTCGAAATTATGTCCGCTCTGGTAGAGCAGGATGCCGTTCTTGCCGTCGGTGAAGTAGACGTTGCTGCCTGCCACACCGGTGCAGATCCAGTTATTGAGCTCCACGAGTGCCGGAGCGTCTTTGTCCGTTGCGGCTGCGCAAAGCTCGGCGATGGTGGCGATGGGCTTCAGGAACGTGAACTCGACGGAGGTGACGCTGCTGGGGTTGCCTGCTACGTCGTAGGCGATGGCGCGGACGGTGCAGTCGGTGCTGACGGTGAAGGAGGCCGTGTAGCGCGTGCTTTCGGAGGTGGGCTCAGTGCCGTCGAGGGTGTAGTAGACGGTGCAGCCTTCCTCGGCGCTGATGCTGACCTGCTGCGGCTCGATGAAGGCTCCGCCGGCAGGTGTGATGACGGGCTTGGCCACGTTCACGCCGCTGATGACTTTCTTGAAGAAGACGACTACGGCGTCCTTGATGTTGTTGTTGACGGAGGTGTAGCAGCGCCAGTCCTGGTTGTTGTAGGGACCGATGTAGCGGCTGGTGGCGTTGTTGAAGAGGAAGTCCACGCCGTTCTCGTGCTGTGCGATGGAGAAGACGTTGTTCTCGTTAGTGCCTACGCGCACGCCGTTGTTGGCGTTGGTGCAGTAGAGGTAGTTCGTTGTGCCGGGGACGTTGAACTGGAGGTTCCCGTCCTCAACGGTCACTTGCCACTGCCATGCGTCGGCTACTTCGGAGTCGATCTCCGTCTTTTCGCTGTTGAGCGTGACGGATGTGGCGGCAGGGGCTGCGCCGGAGCCGTTGCTGCTGGGCAGTACGAGGCTGGAGGTGAGGTCGACGATGGCAACGACGTCGCCTGTCTGCAGGTCGGCGGCTGCGGTCTTCACCCAGGTTTCCACTGCCCATGCGCTGTTGCCCGCAAGCAGAAGCAATGCAGCGAGCAGGGAGAAGAAAGTAGATGTTCTTTTCATGTAGATAAGGTTTTAGTGTTAGTGATTGTATCAATAAGTGCTCAAAGTTACGACATTTCGTGCAAAGACGTGCAACTTTTGCAACAAAAATGTGTTAAAGGATTGTTTATTGACGTAAAAGACCTAACTTTGCATGCATAAACACCCAACGGAATGATAGAAGACATCCTCTTTATAGTGCTTGGCGGGGCTGCCGTCGTACACTTCGTCATCACCATCGTCATGGCCCTCTTTTCGCGGCATCGCGTGCAGTATCTGACGCTGGCGTGGGTGAACGGCATATTCTGCTGCACGACGCTCGTTGCGTCGCTCTTCGTACACGACATCGCGGCGGGACATCCCGGCATCCTGCACCCCGGCATGCTGCTGGCGCTGCTGGCGGCATGCTTCCTGCAGAGTATCTATCCACTGAGCATCCCCATGCCGGGCTTCCTGCAGTGGGAACGCATGTGGCGCTACGCCCGTCCCATCCTGGTGCTGCTGGTCATCTATGCCGTAGCCACGCTGATGGGCAGCAAAATCGTGTACGTCTATTCCTTCCACGACCTGGTGGAGAACATCCTGAGCAGCGACATCATGATGCGCCTCTGCACCCTGGCCCTGAGCATCTACTACATCGTGAACATCTTTATGCTGCCCCGCCGCCTGGCACGCCACGCTCCGGTGCCGCCCTACCTGCTGGGCTACAGCTTCATGCTGGGGCTCTCCGTCGTGTTCTACACCTATGCGGCCATCTTCTACGACCTCTACCTGCTCTCCGTCTACGTGGTGATATTCACCCTGCTCAACCTCTATCTGATGCTCCGCACCCTGGAGTCGCTGGCCCTCGAGCTGCCGCGTCCCGTCATCAGCGAGCCGACGGAGGAACCAGCCGAAGAGCCTGCCGAGGAGACTCCGCAGGACGACTTCAACGAAGCCAACCGCATCCGATTCCAACGCATCAACTACTGGATGCAGACGCACCGCCAGGAGTGGAAGGACAGCACCTTCGGCCGCGACCGTCTCTGCCAGGCCGTGGGCTACAACCGCCACCTGGTGCTGCAGAGCATACGCAGTCAGGGCTTCAACAACGTGCACGACTACATCAACAGCTTCCGCGTGAACGAACTGAAACGCATGATTGTCCGCGGCGACGTGAAGACGGTGAAGGAAGCACTCGACGCCGGCTTCGGCACCACGAAGACCGTCCGCACCTGCTTCCAGATGGTGGAAGGCATCACCCTCGACGAGTTCCTGGCTAAGTACCAGACCGCAGACAGAACGGACTAAACGGACAGGGATTGTTTATTTCAACCACGAATTGCACGGATTACACGAATTGAAACTGTGATTTTTAACCACGGATTGCACGGATTTTACAGATTAAGCGACTAATATAAAACCACGAATTGCACGAATTAACCATTCTGTGAGTGTCAGACAAGAAACAATTCGTGTAATTCGTGCAATTCGTGGTTTAATAATCATTCCTCAATTCATGTAATTCGTGCAATTCGTGGTTTAGTAATCAATCCTCAATTCGTGTAATTTGTGCAATTCGTGGTAGAATAAGACAGGGCATGTGTAAGATTGAACCTACGCATACCCTTTTCTGTATTGCGGCACAGGGCCTGTCCCGGAAGAGCCAGGCGCTTATTTCAGAAGCGCTAGGCGCTTATTTCGGAAGCGCTAGGCGCTTATTCCGGAAGCGCACGCCGTGTCGGGCAGAAGCGCACGCCGTGTTGAAGACCGCCGAACGGTCTTCCACTCGCCGTCCCCCTCCGTGTAATCCGTGCAATCCGTTGTCAGAAGAAAAACCGAGGACGCACCGTTGTTGGTGCGCCCTCGTCTTGGTAGGCTGAACCTTGCGGTCCAGTACGTAGGATTTACTGAGCCATGATGTTCAGGACGGTTACGAAGTCGGCGATGTCCACCTTGCCGTCACCGTTCAGGTCAGCCTTCGCGTCGTTGTTGCCCTCGGCCATGAAGTTGAGGATGGTCACAGCGTCGGCGATGTCCACCTTGCCGTCACCGTTCAGGTCGCCGTTCAGGCCGTTGCCGATGCCGTTACCGGGCGTAACAACAACCTTGTTGTCGGTGGGAACAGTGTAGCGGGTGAAGGTCTCGGTGCTGGCAGAAGCTACGTAGAGGTTGTCTGCATAGTCGAATGCCAGGGCTGTGATGCGGCTCTCGCCCACGTTGATGGTGCGCTTCGGGTTGAGGAAGATGCGTCCGTTCTCCATGGGAACGTAGTTGGTCTCGTAGAGAACAATCGTGCCGTTGGCTGTGGGGATAGCCAGGTAGTTGCCGTTGGTGGTGACAGCGATTCTGTCGCCCACTGCGTTGCTGCTCGTGTTGCTGTAATCCTCGTTGCCCTCAGCATCGAAGTGCTTGATGGCGGGGATGTCGGCAGACACGTCGCTGCGGCGCTGGATGAACCACAGACCGCCCTGTCCGTCCTCGCGGATACCTACGTCGACGGGCGACTTGGTGTAGATGCCGTTCAGAGGCTCGAAGCTTGCCGAGGGAGCACCTGTCCACTCCTTAGCTGTGCCAAGGTTGTAGATAGTGCAGTTGTAGTCGGTGAAGTTGTAGTCGCCGTTGCTGCGCTGTCCGCCCAGAACGTACATCTTCAGGTCTTCGCCTGCGCCTTCGAAGGCCAGACTCAGAGCCATGCGGTTCTGTTCCTCCTCGCCAACGTAAGTGATACCGGTAGCTTCGTCGAGCTCGCCACCTGTGAAGACAGGCTTCCAGGGCTCGTTCAGGTCCTCAGGATTGATTTCCCAGACGGAGCTGTTGTCGGTGCCGGAAGCACGTGCCACGAAGAGACGGCCGTCCTCTGTGAAGCGGAGGTCCTTGAGGTCGAACTTGTAGGTACCAGCGATAGTAAGAGGCACTTCGCCCTTGATGGGCAGACCGCCGTAGAAGCCGGGAGTGCCGTCGGCTGCGTCGATGGGCTGGAAGTCCGGGTCGAATGCGAAGATAGCGCCGGGCTTCTGGCTGGACATGTAGCCGGTTGCAGGTTCGTCAGGATAGGACTCTGCGATGAGCACCTGACCGAAGTTCTTGCTCTCGGGATTGTTGTTGACTGCCAGACCGTAGGGGCCCCATACCTTGAAGACGTCGCCCATCTTGATGACGTCGAGAGAACCCTTGCCCGTAACGGCAATCTTGAAGTTCTGGGAAGCAGGATCGTCGCCCAGGTTGCTGGCTGCTACGGTCACGCTGTGTGCACCGGCCACGAGCTCCTCGGCGGGAACATCCTGGCTGTAGCCGTTCGTGAACTCAATCTTGGCTGCCTCGGCCTCGGCATTGAGGTTGAAGCTGACCACAACGTTGCTGCCCGAGAGCTTGGCATCCAGGTTGTATGCAAAGGCATTGAGCTGGATGTTGGGCTTCTCGTTGGTGTACTTGCCAGCATAGAGATATACGGCATCGCCACCGAACAGGTGAGGCGTAGCGTCTACGCCAAGCGTCTGGAACCATACGGGCTCGTCGCCCTGGCTGCCGTTCAGCTTCCAGGTCAGCTCGCCGCTTGCCATCTGCTCGGGAGTAGTGAGCGTACCCTTCTGCTCGCGGAAGACGCTCGAGATGTAAACATTCTCGATGCTGGACAGGTTACGACAAACAGAGTTGGAATTCACGTCTCCTGCCTCAACCAAGCCGATATTCTCGTACTGGGAGAGGATAAGCGTGTTCTTAATCTGAAGGGCCTGACCACCCCAACCGCAGACACCGCCGACGTGGAGTGTAACAACACCTTCGTCACTCATCATCAGGTTGTTGACAAGGCAGTTCTTGACTACAGCTGATGAAGATCCGCAGTAACCTACGACACCGCCGTGAGTACCGTCACCGTTGATTCCGGAGCGCAGTACAAGTGCAATCTCGCAGTTGTCGATAGTCGAAGCGCCGGACATGTAGCGAGTGACACCGCCCATGTTCTGGTGCATCGTGTGGTATTCACCGGTCAGCTTCAGGTTCTTGACGGTAGCGTTCTGCAGCTCGTAGAAGAGCGTAGCGGGCTCTGCATAGCCGTCCGACTGGATGCGGGCGTCGTCGATGTACAGGTTATTGAGGGCATGACCCTGTCCGTCGAACACACCTGAGAAGATGTGCTGGGCATTCTCGCCGCGGTTGTGACCGATGGGCAGCATGGCAATGCCTGCCATGTCGATGTCGGCCGTCAGCTTGCCGCTGGCGTACTTGTCGACGTCGCTGGCAATGGCACGGTAGGCAACGAACTGCTTCGTGGTGCCGATGAGGTAGTAGCCGTCCTCGTCCTGTGCAGGAATGATGTCGGCAACAGCGTTCATGGGCTCCATCTTCAGAGCCTCCTCGGTGCTGAAGGTACCGTCGAAGTAGCCACCCAGCAATGCATCGGAAGCCTTGTAGAGAGCTTTTTCCTCTTCTTCGCTCAGTACCTTTTCGCCTGTGTCGGACCATTCGCCAGTCTCCTCGTCCTTTACGATGCGAGCCAGGTCACCGACGATGATAGCGTCGGTCAACTCGGCCTTGTTGTACATAGCAATGTATGCACGCTTGCCTTCGTAAATCTTCAGGAAGAGGTCGGAGATCTCAGCAGCAATAGCCGCCTTTTCCTCGACGGTGCTGGCAGCTTCTATCTTCCCGATAGCAGCCTCGAGCTGATCCCTCAGGGCAGCGGGGAAGTTCGGGCCTGCAGCAGGAGTCTCGATGTTGTACTCGTAGTCGATGACCGTCTGTGCGCGGGCCGACATGTTCTGGAGAACAACGTCGAGGGCAGCGCCAACGCTCTCAGCCCCTTCGCCGCAGTAGGTCACCTTCAGGCCGCTCCAGCCAGTCCAGTCGTTGCTGTACTTCGTGCCGGGGTTCTTGATGCCGATAGTCAGCTTGCCGTCCTCGCCTACCTGGGCAATGGTGTAAACCGGGTAGCGTCCTGCCTTGGCGGCAATAGCCATACCGGTCGTACCCTGAACGACGTAACCCTTGAGTGTAGCGCCGAGCTCTTCGGCCTGCGTGTCGCTTGTCGAGTAGTCATCGCTGTAGACAGACATGTCGTATGCACTCTTGATGGTCAGGTTGCAGTTCTCGCCGTCCACTGCGTCCTCTACTGCCACGTAGTCCTCGATGGCTGTGGGGAAGTAGTTGAAGATGCCGTTAGCATAGATACCGGCAGCGTAGTTGGTGCTGTAACGGTCGTTGCTGGGACGGAAGGCTGCGTTGGTACCGATGAGGTAGTAGCCGGGCTTCATGCCTTCTACGGTCTGGTACATGTCGCCTGTTACGTTCCAAGCCTCGACGCCGGAAATGCTGTTGCCCTCGGCGTCCTGAACCGTAACGAAGTCATTGGCGAAGCCGCCTGTCCAGTTTTCGTTCTTCTTGGTGAAGTCGTAGTTGGGAATCAGCTTGCTGATGTCGGAGCCTGCAGCATAGTCGCTTGCGATGGCATCTGCGAGCCACTTCTCTACGCGCTCTGTCTCGGCCTGGATTTCCTCGGCTGTGGCAGTGTGATGCTCAATAATGTACTCGTATGAGCCGAGAGGATTGTCCTCGCTGGGCTCCTCTGTTTCGCTGAGGTATGCTTCGAGTGCCTCGCGCATAGCGCCGGAGAAGGTGTTGTTGGAGGCAAGGAATGCCTTCACCTCTTCGCACTTGTCGATGTAAGCCTTATAGACGGCTGCACTCTGCTTGACGAGTTCCTTGGCAACGTTGATGCTGTCGACGACGTCAGCGAAGTCGGCGATGGTCTCTACGTCGTCCAGTGCATCGACTGCAGCTTCCAAAGCCTCAATCAGGGACTGTGTGGCAACGATGTCCTCGATGTCTTCCACTTCAGCTGCCTGAACGCTGGAAATCACTTCCGAGAGGTCGCTGTTAGGAATAGAGAAGTACTGGCCTGCTCCGGTAACGACGGTGCCGTGAGTGTCGAAGGGATAGGGATGTACGTCCTCTTCGAGCGTCTGGAACCATATGGGTTCGCGGAACTGCTTTCCGTTGAGGTTGTAGCAGAGTGCGCCGCTCTCGATGTCTTCGAGCGGGAGGGTGATGGTGCGGCGGTTAGCTGCTGTGGGATTGTAGTGCTGCTGCTTGTTCTGCTCAACGCCTTCTATGTCGGCCTCGTAGCAGTTGACAACTTGTGCAGCGCCGCGTGTGAAGGAGTCGCTTGAGTAGATGGCAGACGACTGCATCTGGCAGGTACTCCAGCAGTTGGTAACGATGGAGCCGCTGCCCGAGTAGCCGCAAATGGCGCCGGACTGCTGGCCGCTTGTGATGGTGCCGGTTACCCAGCAGTTGGTGATAATCATGTTCATCGAACCGCCGCTGCAGCATCCTACGATACCGGCTGCGTTATAGCCGTTGACACCAACCAAGCCTTCGAAGCCGACGTTGGTAACGTAGATGGTGCCGCTGCCGTTGGTGTTGCCAATGATGCCTGCATAGCCGGCTGCGTGGATGGAGCAGCTCTCGTCGAGGATGAGGTTCTGTACGACTGCGCCGTCGCCTACGACACCGATGAGACCTTGGTTGTTGCTGGCGCTCTCGAGGACGAAGTTGCTGATGGTATGACCCTGTCCGTCGAATGTGCCGACAAAGATGGAGACGGGGATGTAGCCGTCCATGTAGCCGTCCATGTCGATGTCATCGGTCAGGCGTGCGCTGACGTCGGGATGCTGCGAAGCGTAGACGCTCCACCATTTGAGCTCGATGCCGTTGCTGATTTCGTACCATCCGTCGACGGGTGTGAGGAAGTTCTCGTCGAACTGTCCGCAGACGGTGCACCAGCCGTCCTCAAACTGATGAGGCGGGATGATGGCTTCGCCGGAGGGGTCGTTGGAGTAGCCACCTGTGCCCAGCGGTTTTCCGTCGCAACGGTAGCTTGCTGCTGTGGAGTAGACGAGGCCGCCTTCCTTCTTGAAGGGCATGGGTTCGGGGTCTGTGCCGATTACCTGATAGAAGCGTTCCACGCCGCTCTGACTGCCGTTCAGGAGGAATGTGAGTTCGCCGTTGGCAATGCCGGCTTCGTTCTCGTAGTGAGTGTATTTGTCAGCGTCATTAATGTCGCGGCCCGTGATGGGGTTGACGACGTAGCAGTTCTCGCAGGTGATGCTGCCCCAGTTGCGGGCGATGTTGCCGGAGTTCTCGGTGGAGGACTGCATGCTCTGGTCGCCTGCGCCGATGATGTTACCGAGGACGGCACAGTTGGTGTAGTAGGTCTGGGCTGCTGTCCATCCAGCAAAGCCGCCGATGCGGACGAAGGGTGCAGATTCGGGCAGGATGATGTCGCCTGCATAGATACAGTTCTCGACGTGCTTCTCTCTGTCGCCGGTCCATCCGAACATGCCGCCGGCGGTGTTGTCGCCTGCAAAGGTAGAGGTGATGTCGATGTCGGAGTAGACATTGCGCACCAGTGCCATGCGTGCGTAGCCGGAGACGGAGCCCCAGTGTCCGGCGTTAGCCTGGATGACGCCGTGCAGAATGAGGTTCTCCACGTTACCGTTCATCTCGGGGAAGAGGGCGGCTTTCTCGCCCATGTCGGTCATTTCGATGGTCAAGGCGTGACCCTGTCCGTCGAAGTTACCGTCAATCAAGTCGCTGGGATTGAAGATGTACTTGCCGGGCTCGGTCTTGTACTCGATATCGTTGGTCAGCTTCATGTTGAGGCGGAAGCCGTTGGCGATACGGTTCCAGCCTTCCACCTTGTCGATGTCCTCGACACTGCCGATGAGGACGGCCCTGCCGACGGGGTCGAACTTGCCTGCATCCTCAAAGTAGTTGAAGTCGAAGCAACCGCAGACGGTGCAGACGCCGTACTTGTCGAACTGGTGCTTGGCTGCCGTGTCGGTGCCGCTGTTGGAGAAAGTGATGTCTTCGCTTTCGCTCAGGCCGTTACAGCCTGTTGCTGCGGAGGCAAACACCTGCTTGCCGCTGCCGAATGCTGCGGGTACGGGGAACGGGTCAACGCCAATCTCCTGAACCCATGCAATGTGGCTCTGGTCGTTGTTCAGCTGATAGCAGATGCGTCCGTCGGCCAGCTCTTCGAGGGGCACGACGGTGGTGGCTACGTTGTCGCCCCACTGCTGGGTGACATAGTTGTTGTACGTAGCACCAGCGGGACGGTTGGCGTAGGGGTCTGCATTGTAGGTCTCCACGTCGATTGTCTTCAGGTTGCCTGCGTTACGCGAGATGTTGCAGCTGAGGCCATTGGCAATGTCCAGGGTGCTGCCGTCGCTGACTACGAGACAGTTCACGATGTTGGTGAGGTTGTTAGCCCAACCTACCACGCCGCCGCAGTTCTGGGTTGTCTCGCCGAGGATGGTAACCTTGGCCAGACAGTCCTCGATTGTGGCGCCGCCATAGGCGCGTGCCACGATGCCGCCGTGTGTGGCATCGCCGGCAACAGAGCTGTTGATGGTGATGTCGATGTAGCAACCGCGGATGATGCCGTAGTTGAAGGCAACAAGACCGGCAGCAAACTTGCTGGACGTCGTGATGGTACCCGTCACTTTCAGGTTCTGGATGATGGCACCAAAACCAGTGTACTGGAAGAGTGCAGCATCCTGCTCCTCAGGGTACATGTTAATCTTGATGGTGTGCCCCTTACCGTCGAAGGTGCCCTGGTACTTGTTGGCTTCCGTGCCAATCATGGTACCACCCATGCCGCGGTCGATGTCGGCCGTCAGCTCGGCATTGGCAAAGGGATTTTCACCATTTACGAGTGCGGCGAACTCTTCGAGGTCGGCCGCAGTACCAATCTGGTAGACTCCATTCACGTCGGAAAGAGCCCACGCAGCTGTGCTGACGACACTCAGCAGTGCGGTCAGACACAGATTTAGTAGTCTTTTACTCATAGAATGATTGTTTTAGTTAATAAATAAGGTTAATTGTAGATTGTTTTAGTTTTAGTTTTGGATGTAGTTTTAACGTCTTTCATGTGCAGGAAATATGGATTTCCGCCTTACAAAATTAAAAGATTCTGCTATTTGCGCCAAATTTTTTAGAAGTTTTCTTTAGTTTTTCGTCACAATTGTGTTAAAAGAACTTCATAATTGTTAAAAAAGTGCATGCATAGTCGCTTTTCCTTACCCATTCTTCGCATAAACATGCAGCCGCAGGAGCACGCCAATAAATGACCAGCACTGAGCGCCTGCTTCGGAAGCGCCGGGCGCTTATTTCGGAAGCGCTAGGCGCTTATTTTGGAAGCGCCGGGCGCTTATTTCGGAAGCGCTAGGCGCTTATTTTGGAAGCGCACGCCGTGTCGGGCAGAAGAGCGTGCCGTGTTGATGACCGGAGAACGGTCATCCCCTCGCCGTTCTGTCGGATTTGACCTCCGGCTTTGCCGCCTGAGCACCTGTTTTACAGGAGCGCAAGAATCCGACAGCATGTAATATAAGCATTTGCAATGCGATAAAAAGAATTGCGGGATTGCAAATCCCTATATTCACCACGTGCGGATTGCAAATCCGCACGAACGGGCGTCGGTAACTGGAGAACGGTCATCCCCTCGCCGTTCTGTCGGATTTGCAATCCGACAGCATGGAATATGAGCATTTGCAATGCGAAAAAACGGAGCCGATAGCATGGAACATAAGCATTTGAACTCCGGCTTTGCCGCCCGAGCACCTGTTTTACAGGAGCGCAAGAATGCGATAAAAAGACTTGCGGGATTACAAATCCCTATATTCCCCACGTGCGGATTGCAAATCCGCACGAACGGGTTAATACTCCATCTTCAATTCGCGTAATCCGTGCAATCCGTGGTTGAAATAAATAATCCCCGTCCGTTTAATCCGTTAAATCCGTGGTTATAAATCCAAGTCTCAATTCGTGTAATCCGTGCAATCCGTTGTCTGAAGATAAACCGAGGGCATGCCGATGTCGGCATGCCCTCGTCTTGGTAGGCTGAACCTTGCGGTCCAGTGCTTGGGATTTACTGAGCCATGATGTTCAGGACGGTTACGAAGTCGGCGATGTCCACCTTGCCGTCACCGTTCAGGTCAGCCTTCGCGTCGTTGTTGCCTTCGGCCATGAAGTTGAGGATGGTCACAGCGTCGGCGATGTCGACCTTGCCGTCACCGTTCAGGTCGCCGCTCGGAGCGGCTGTGCCGATACCGTTACCGGGAGTGACAGCCTTGTTGTCGTTCCAGCTGGGGATAGCGTAGCGACTCAGGGTCTTACTTGCGCTGGAAGCAGCATAGAGGTTGCCAGCGAAGTCGAATGCCAGACCGGTGATGTTAGTCTCGGCGGTGCTGATGTTGTACTTCGGGTCGAGGAAGATCTTGCCGTTAGCCATGGGCACGTAGTTGGTCTCGTAAACGACCACCTTGCCGCTGCCCTGAGGCAGAGCGATGTACTTGCCGTCGGCTGTGATAGCCATCTTACCGCTGTTGGTAGAAGTAGTGGTGTTGCTGAAGTCCTCGTTGCCTTCGCTGTCGAAGTGCTTGATAGAGGGCAGTACCTCAGTCGGGTTAGCACGGTACTGAACGTACCAGAGGCCGCCCTGACCGTCCTCGTGGATACCAACGTGGCCCGGAGCGATGGTGTAGACACCGTTGAGGGGCTCGAAGCTTGCCGAGGGAGCTGCAGTCCATTCCTTGGCTGTGCCGAGGTTGTAGATAGAGCAGTTGTAGTCGGTGGTGTTGAACTCGCCGTTGCTGCGCTGTGCGCCCAGGACGTACATCTTCAGGTCTTCGCCTGCGCCTTCGAATGCCAGACCCACAGCCATGCGGTTCTGCTCATCCTCGCCAACGTAGGTGATACCGGTAGCCTCGTCGAGCTCGCCGCCTGTGAAGACAGGCTTCCAGGGCTCCTCGAGGTTCTCAGGATTGATTTCGTATACAGAGCTGTTCGTCAGACCGGAAGCGCGGCCAACGAAGAGACGGCCGTCCTTCGTGAAGCGAACGTCCTTCAGGTCGAACTGGTAGCCGCCGGAGATTTCCAGAGGCTGCTGGTCGAGAATGTCGAGACCGCCGTAGTAAGCGCCCTGGTACTCGAAGTCTGCGCCGATAGCGTAGAGTGCACCGGGATTGCCTTCAGAGGTCATGCCTTCACGATCCTCCAGCGGACGGGCATCCGTCAGGATAACCTGACCGAAGTTCTTGCTCTCGGGATTGTTGTTGACGTCAAGTCCGTAGGGAGAGCTGAACTGGAGGCTTTCGCCAATCTTGACGATGTCCTCAGTACCCTTGCCCGTAACAGCAATCTCGTAGTCGAGAGCCGTAGCGTCGGCACCAAGCTTGCTGGCGTCGACCTTCACGCTGTGCGCACCTTCTGTGAGTCCTGCCTCGGCAATAGCCTCGGAGTAAACCAGAGTCTCGCCGTCGTAGAAGTTAACCGTAGCAGCAGCTGCCTCGGCGTTCAGAGCGTACTCTACGGTAACGCTGCTGCCCGTCAGGTTGGCATTCAGGTTGTATGCAAATGCATTCAGCTGAGGATTGGGCTTCTCGTTGATGTACTTGCCACCATAGAGGTAAACCACTGCGCCTTCGAAGAGGCAGGGAGTAGCATCCTGACCAAGCGTCTGGAACCATACGGGATTCTCGCTCTGGCTGCCGTTCAGCTTGTAGGTGATCTCACCGCTTGCCAGCTGCTCGGGAGTAGCCTTCGTGCCGTTGGCAGAACCGACGGTAGCAACGTAGAATACATTGCTTACGGTGCAGTTGCCATCGTTGCGGCTGATGGTGTTGCAGCCATTGCTCGTGTCGATGGTGTGGCCCTCGGAGAGGATCAGCGTGTTGCGAACCTCGGACAGCGAACCGGACCAGCCGATGACGCCGCCGCAAGAGTTCGTAGCCTCGCCCAGCAGAGTGGAGCGAACGATACAGTTCTCGACCAGAGTGCCGTCGCCAGCGTTGTTGCCGATGACGCCACCGTGTGTGCCGTCGCCTTCAACTGCAGAGTGGATGGTCACGTTGATGTCGCAGTTCTGAATCTTGGAGTTGTAGGTGTAGCCTGCAACGCCGCCGATGAACTTCTGGCCGGAGTAGTAGTCGCCGGTCAGCTTCAGGTTCTTTACGGTAGCACCGTCCAGAGTGTTGAAGAAGCCGCAACGTTCTGCATCGAAGTTGATGTAGGCGTTCGTGATGGCGTGGCCCTGACCGTCGAATACGCCGCGGAAGCTGTAGTCCCATTGGTTGATGGGCTGCATAGCGATACCAGTCAGGTCGATGTCGGCCGTCAGCTTAGCCTTGACGGTGTAGTCGATGTTGCTGGAGATAGCGCGGAAGTAAGCCAGCTGCTTGGGATTGCCTACCAGATAGTAGCCTTCCTCGTCCTGAGGAGCAACGATGCTTGCGATAGTCTCGCCAATCTCAGGATTCAGAGCCTGCTCAATCGTGTAGGAGCCACTTGCGTAAGCATCGAGCAGTTCGTTGGAAACGTTGAAGATTTCCTCTGTCTCTGTTACGCTGAAGAGCATGTCGCCAGTCTCGATCCATTCGCCGGTCTCCTCGTCCTTCTGAACGAGAGCGAGGTTAGCGCCTTCGGCTACACCGATGTTGTTGGCCATGTTGTACAGGTTGATGTAAGCCTGCTTGCCAGCATAGATGTTCTCGAAGAGTGCAGAGAACTTGGCAACGAGCTGAGTCTTGGCCTCGACTGTTTCAGCCGTAGAGACCTCGGCCATAGCTGCAGCCAGCTCATCCTTCAAGGTTGCGGGATAGTTGGGATCCTCTGCACCTCCAGCGTCCTCGGGAATCACATGCTCGATGAGTGTCGTGGCACGTGCAGACATGTTCTCGAGCACCTTGTCGAGAGCGTCGCCAGCCTTGCCTTCCTCAGCCTCGCCGTAGTAAGTCATGTTGATGGCCGTCCAGCCCGTCCAGTCGCTGTCGTACTTTGTGCCGGGGTTCTTGATGCCGATAGTCAGCTTGCCGTCCTCGCCGACAAGACCGATGGTGTAGACAGGATAGCGTCCGTCGTTGGCAGCAGCAGCCATGCCGCGTTCGCCATGAGGAGCAAAGCCCAGGAGGTTAGCGCCGTTGTCGGTAGCCTGTGCGTCGTCGGTGGAGAAGTTGTCATCGTAGATGGCAAGGTCGTGTGCACCAGCGCCGTGCAGGTTGCAGTTCACCTGGTCGAGGGTGTCGGCAGCAGCCAGGTAATCCTCGATAGCAGTGGGGAAGTAGTTGAAGTTTCCGTTAGCATAGATACCGGCAGCATAGTTGGTGCTGTAGCGGTTGTTGCTGGGACGGAAGGCGGCGTGTGTGCCGATGAGGTAGTAACCGGGCTTCAGGCCTTCTACGGTCTGGAACATGTCGCCGGTCTTGTTCCAGGCTTCTACGCCTACAGTCTTGTCCTTCTCCTCGATGCCGGAGTTGAGCTTACCGCTACCGGAAGCGAAGCCGTTGGTCCACTTCGTGTTTTCGCCTTCGCTGAAGTCGTAGTTGGCAATGAGGTTGCTGACGTCTGTGCCAGCCATGTAGCCGCTGGAGATGGCAGTCTGGAGCCAAGCGTTGACGCGCTCGGTCTCAGCCTTGATCTCGTCGGCTGTAGCGGTGTGGTGCTCGATGATGTACTCGTATGTGCCGAGAGGATTAGCCTCGCTGGGCTCGTCGGTCTCGGTGAGGTACTCGGCAAGAGCGTCGCGGTCTTCGCCTTCGAAGTCGTTGTGAGACTCGAGGTAAGCCTTCACCTCTTCGCACTTAGCGATGTAAGCCTGGTAAGCGGCAGCGTTTTCGGCAACCGTCTTCTTGGCAGCGTTCACTGCGTCGAGAGCGTCGGCAAACTCAAGGATTGTCTTTGCCTCGGTCAGCTTGTCGAGCAGGGCATCGTACTCGTCGAGGACGGACTGTGTGGCGATGGTCTCGCTGACAGCCTCTTTCTCGAAGTCCTGTACGGTGGATGCTACGTCGCCGAGTTCTTCTTCACCGTATACGCCGAAGTATTGCTCAGCTGCATAGATAACGGTGCCGTGAGTGGGATCGGGGAAGGGATACATATCCTCGCCGATGTTCTGGAACCAGTAACCGGTGCGGAACTGTTCGCCGTTGGCCTTCCATGCCAGTGCGCCGCTCTCGAAGTCTTCTTCGCTGACCTTAGGCACCTGTGTGCCGTAGCGTGCATAGCAGTTGTTGATGTGTACGTTGTCACTGTCGCCGTGACGTGCGAAGTAGTGTGCGCTGTCCTGGATGCCTTCCACAGAGCCTACTGCATAGCAGTTGGTGACGTCGGCATAGCTGCCGAGCCAGCCAGAGAACGAGCCGTTCTCCTTCGGGCCATAGACGTTGCCGACCATGCCGCAGTTGTCGATGGTGACGTGGCAAGCGGAGCTCATGACGCAACCGAAGACGCCGGAAGCGTTGGGACCGCCGTTGGCTGTTACGTCGCCGCACATCATGAGGCCCTTGATGTTGACGTGACCTGCCCAAGGAGCGGTCATGCCGACGATGCCGACATAGCCCTTACCGGTGATGGAGCAGCTTTCGTCGAGCACTACATTCTTAATAAATACGCCTTCAGCTGCACGTGCGTCTTCTGCGCTGATGCCACCGAAGCCGTTTTCGGGCAAGCTGTTCATGACAGCGATGAGGCCTACGCCGTTGTCATTGGGATGGTCGATGATGAGGTTGCTGATGACGTGGAACTGTCCGTCGAAGTTGCCATAGAAGGGCTTGCCTTCGGTGCCGACGTTAGCCCAGCGCTCGCAGTAGCCGTCCATGTCGATGTCCTCGGTGAGACGTGCACTGACATCAAGATACTTGGCAGCATAGTTGGTCCACCATACGAGCTCGGCGCCGTTGCTGATTTCGAACCAGCCGTCGACGGGAGTCAGGAAGTCTTCCTGCAGTCCGCCGCAGACGGTGCAGAAGCCTTCGTCATACTGGTGAGGAGGCAGCGTGCTGCTGCTGGGGCTGTTGGTGTAGGTGACGTCGCCTTCGGGCTGACCGTCGCAGCGGTAGCTCGATGCAGAAGCATAGACGAGTGCGCCTTCCTTCTTGATGGGCAGGGGAGCGAGGTCCTCGCCGATCTTCTGGTAGAAGCGGTCTACGCCGCCTTCGTTGCCGTTCAGGGCGTAAGCGAGTGCACCGCTCTCGATGTCGTTGACGTCCTCGATGAGGATGGTCTTAGCCTCGTCCTCGAAGCCGTAGCTGTTGGCAATGTAGACGTTGGTGCAGGTGATGTTGCCGGGGTTACGCGAGATGGTCTTGGAGTCGCCGTTGGCACCGTTGAGCGTTCCGAGGAATGCGCAGTTGGTGTAGTAGCTCTGTCCGGAGGACCATCCTGCGAAGCCTGCGATACACTCCGTGTTCTCGTGGCCGTTGATGTCGCCTGCATAGATGGAGTTCTCGGTCTGTGTCTTAGTCTCAACAACGCCGAAGAAGCCACCCGTGGTGTTGTCGCCGGCGTGGGTGGTGGTGATGTTGATGTCGGAGAAGACGTTCTTCACTCTGACGCGGTCGCGACGTGTGTGCGAGGTGATGGAGCCTGCATACTGTCCGCCAGTGCTGATGGAGCCGTGCATGATGACGTTCTCGAATGTACCGGAGAAGTTGGGCATGAACGATGCGTTGCTTTCCATCTCGGTCATTTCGATGGTGAGCTGATGGCCGTCACCGTTGAAGTTGCCGTCGAACCAGTTGCCGGTGTTGAAGATGTAGCGTGTGGGCTCAGCGACGTAGGTGATGTCGTCGCCCATCTTGATGTTGAACCAGCCGCCGTTCTGGATACGGTTCAGACCTTCGCAGAGGTCGATGTCGCTGGCAGTCTTGATGACGAAGCTGCCGTCGCTGTTGTCACGCTCGAGGCCGTAGATGTTGTATGCGCCGCAGACGGGGCAGATACCGAACTTGTCGTACTGGTGTGCAGTGGCCTGTACAGTACCGGTGTTGGAGAAGGTGAGTTCGCCCTCAGCCTTGCCGTCGCAGTCGGTGGGAGCAGATGCATAGACCTGCTTGCCGCCGAAGATGGCGGGAACGGGGAAGGGGTCGACGCCGATTTCCTGTGCCCATGCGATGTGGCTCTGGTCGTTGTTCAGCTGATAGCAGATGCGACCGTCAGCCAGCTGGTCGTAGGGGACGATGGTGACGCACTTGGTGTTGCCCCATGCGTTGGTAGCATAGTTGTTGGTGCTGGCGCCGCCGGGACGGTTGTCGTACTCGTTGCCGATGTAGCTCTCCAGGTTCACGGTCTGCAGGTGTGTGTCGTTACGGCCGATGGTGCCGCTGTTGCCGTTGATGTCGAAGTTGCTACCGTCGTTGATGACAAGGCAGTTGATGACGTTTGTACGCTCGCTGCACCAGCCGACGATACCGCCGCAGTTCTGGGTTGTTGCACCGTTGATGGTGAACTTGGCGAGACAGTTCTCGATCATCGCGCCCTGGTAGCAGACGCCGGCGATACCGCCGTTGGTTGCGTCGCCAGCCATAGCGCTGACCACGTTGACGTCAACGTAGCAGCTGCGGATGGTGCCGCGGTTCCATGCTGCGATACCGCAAGCCTCTTTCTTATCGGAGGTGATGGTACCTACGACCTTCAGGTTCTGGATGAGGGCTTGTGCACCGACGTTGCGGAACAGTGCGGTGCCGTCCGTACTTCCAGAGAAGGTGTTGATGGTGATGGTGTGTCCCTGGCCGTCGAAAGTGCCCTGGTAGTCGACTCCGTCTTTACCTACCATGGTACCGTCGGTGCCCTTGTCGAAGTCGGCCGTCAGTACGGCACAAGCTTCGGGCTTGCCACCATTCACGAGCTCTGCGAAGGCTACCCAGTCTTCCAGAGAACCGATCTGGTAGACTCCGTTCACTTCGGAAAGAGCCCACGCAGCTGTGCTGACAACGCTCAACAGGGCGGTCATACACAGATTCAGTAGTTTTTTACTCATAGAATGTGTTGTTTAGTTAATAAATTGGGTTAATTGTTTTGTTTGTATGTTTTTTTAGCTTTTGGGGTGTGCAGAGCGTGCTTTTGACACATATTGCCTAGCAAAGATAGCAGATTTTAGCATTGCTTCAAAGCTTTTTTGAAAAATCTTTGCGAAAAAGGTTAAATTTCTTTAATGCACGTGACAAAAAGGCGTTTTTCTGCCGCGTATATAATAATAATGTAAGGGGGAAAACGGGAAAACGGCATGCTGCGGTTCCGGGAAGCGCGAGGGGCTTCTGAAATAAGAGCACGGCGCTTCGGGAATAAGAGCCTAGCGCTTCTGAAATAAGAGCCTAGCGCTTCTGAAATAAGAGCCTAGCGCTTCCGGGAATAAGAGCCTAGCGCTTCTGAAATAAGGGCGTGCCGTGTTGATGACCGGAGAACGGTCATCCACTCGCCGGGGTGGCGGATTTGAAATCCGCACGAACGGGGGATTGGGCGATGCTTTATGGCAGGAAGGCTGACACGTCGTGCCCGAAGTGTGCGAGCTCGCGGACAATGGAGCTGCTGAGGCTGGCGAGCTGCGGCGATGCGGGGAGCAGGACGGTCTCGATGCCGGTGAGCTGGCGGTTGACGTCGGCCAGCTGCATCTCGAACTCGAAGTCGGCCACTGTGCGAACGCCGCGGACAATGACGTTGATGCCCTGCTCGCGAGCGAAGTCGACGGTGAGGCCCGTGTAACGCTCCACCCTGACGCGCGGCTCGTCGGCATAGAGTTTCCTTATCGCTGCAACGCGCTCCTCCACAGGCATCCAGCCCTGCTTCTGCTCGTTGTAGCCTACGGCAATGACAACACCGCCGAACATCTCCAGCGCCCGCGCGACGATGTCGGCGTGTCCGCGGGTAAAGGGGTCGAACGACCCGGGGAAGAGAACCAGCCTTTCCATCACTCCTGTTTGTTGTATTCTACCATGAATTACACGAGTTGCACGAATGAGCTATGCCTTTGACTATTGGGGTTATATTCGTGTAATTCGTGCGATTCGTAGTTAAAGTATTATTATATCTGTTCCGGATTTTAGTCTTCCTGACTTTCTTCGGCTCTGTCTTCCTCGATGACGAGGTTGTCGATGATGAAGTTCTGGCGGTCCATGGTGTTGTCGCCCATGTAGAATTCCAGGAGCTCGGCCACTTGGTCGGACTTCTGGAGGGTCACCTGGTCGAGGCGGATGTCGGGGCCGATGAAGTTGCGGAACTCGTCGGGACTGATTTCGCCCAGGCCCTTGAAGCGCGTTATCTCGGGTTCCGGCCCGAGGTCGTCGATGGCCTGCTGCCGCTCATCCTCCGTGTAGCAGTACTGCGTGACGAAGTCCTTCGACAGGGTGATGTGGCGCGGCCGCTTGCCGTCGCTGTAGGCGTCGGACTCTGCGGTGCCCGATTCGCGGGCTGCCAGCTCGGCCTCTATG
Source organism: Bacteroidaceae bacterium (assembly GCA_017483665.1). GTDB lineage: Bacteria > Bacteroidota > Bacteroidia > Bacteroidales > Bacteroidaceae > Physcousia. Next base: position 32,690 of record JAFUVM010000036.1, on the reverse strand, counting down.
CCGTTCATCTTGGCCTTGCCAACCTTCGTCTTGCGGGCACGGACGCGGAAGAGCGGTGTCTGCAGCACGAAGACGTGGCCCTTCTTCACCAGGTCGGGGAAGAACTTCAGGAAGAAGGTAATGAGCAGCAGGCGGATATGCATGCCGTCGTCGTCGGCATCGGTAGCGACTATGACCTTGTTGTAGCGCAGTCCGTCGAGTCCCTCCTCGATGTTGAGGGCGGCCTGCAGCAGGTTGAACTCCTCGTTTTCGTAGACGACTTTCTTGGTCAGCTTCTGGCAGTTGAGGGGTTTGCCTCGCAGCGAGAAGACAGCCTGTGTGTTGACGTCGCGGCTCTTCGTAATGCTTCCGCTGGCCGAGTCGCCCTCGGTGATGAAGATGCTGCTGTCCTCCTGCTGTTCGCCCTTGGTGTCGGAGAGGTGGATGCGGCAGTCGCGCAGCTTGCGGTTGTGCAGGTTTGCCTTCTTCGACATCTCGCGTGCCTTCTTCGCCACGCCTGCCATTTCCTTGCGCAGCTTCTCGCTCTCGGCCACTTTCTGCAGGATGATGTCGGCCACGTCGGTGTTCTTGTGGAGGTAGTTGTCGACCTGTTCCTTCACGAAGTCGCCGATGAACTTGTCGATGGAGAGTCCGCCGCCGGGTTCCGTCGTCGTGCTGCCGAGCTTCACCTTCGTCTGGCTCTCGAAGAGGGGCTCTTGGATGTTGATGCTGATGGCTGCCACGATGCCGTTGCGGATGTCGGGGTATTCGTAGTTCTTGCCGCTGTAGTCCTTGATGACCTCGGCGATGTACTTCTTGAAGGCCGCCTGGTGTGTGCCGCCCAGCGTGGTGTTCTGCCCGTTGACGAAGGAGTAGTACTCCTCGCCGTTCTGCTTCGTGTGGGTGAAGGCCACCTCGATGTCCTCGCCGCGGAGGTGTATGATGGGGTAGAGAGGCTCGTAGTCCATACGGTCGGACAGGAGGTCGGAGAGTCCGTCGCGCGAGAGGATGCGCCTTCCGTTGAACATGATGGTGAGACCCGTATTGAGGTAGGTGTAGTTGCGGAGCATGGTCTCCACGAACTCGCTGCGGAAGGCGTAGTGCTTGAAGAGCGAGGCATCGGGCTCGAAGAAGACGGCTGTGCCGTTCTCGTCCTGCGTTGCCTCGGTCGTGTCGCTTTCGAGTGTGCCTTTGCTGAAGGTGGCGCGGCGTGTCTGTCCGTCGCGGAAGCTCTGCACCTCGAAGCGCGTGCTCAGGGCGTTCACCGCCTTGAGGCCCACACCGTTCAGGCCGACGCTCTTCTGGAACGCCTTGGAGTCGTACTTGCCGCCGGTGTTGAGCATCGACACGGCCTCGACGAGCTTGCCCAGGGGAATGCCGCGTCCGTAGTCGCGAACGGTGACGCGCAGGTTATCCTCGATGTCCACCTCAATGCGCTTGCCGGCTCCCATCTTGAATTCGTCTATGCTGTTGTCGATGACTTCCTTCAGGAGGACATAGATGCCGTCCTCGGCCTGCGAGCCGTCGCTCAGGCGTCCGATGTACATGCCGGGCCGCGTGCGGATGTGCTCCATGTCGGAGAGGTGCCGGATGTTGTCTTCGCTGTATTGTGTGGTATTAGTCATTGTCGTTGGTTCTCCTTATCTGATGCTCTTCGAGAAGACGGCTCTGCGCTTGTGGATGCTGCAGTCCAGGTTCTTCCACTGTTTCTGGCTGGCGATGTTGTCCTCGAGCTGTGGGTGCGACTCGGCCCATTCGTAGCCGCACCGGATGCCGCAGGGGATGATGTCGGCAAAGAAGAGGGCGTTGGCTCCCTTGTCGTGATATTCGGGCAGGACGCCGATGAGGAGCATGTCGAGTATCTGGTGCTTGCGCCTGAACCAGAGTTCGTAGGCGATGTGCAACCAGCCGAAGGGGAAGAGCTTTGCCTTGGCCTTCTGCACGGCACGGCTCAGGCTGGGCATGCACACGCCCACACCGATGATTTCGCCCTCCTGGTTCTCCACTACGGAGAGGAAGCGGCGGTCCAGCAGCAGCAGGAAACGGTCGGCATACCACTTCATCTGGGCCTCGTCGAGCTCGCTGTATCCGTAGAGGTCGACGTAGGCGCGGTTGATGACGCCGAGCATCTTCTCCACGTAGCCGCCCTTCTTTATCTCGCGTTTGCTGCGGAAGTGGCGCTGGCGGAAACCGTAGCGTTCCTCGGCAACCTCTGCGATGCGGAAGTACTTGGCATTGTTTGCCTCGTGTTCTCCCTTGGGTACGAACACCTTTCGCTCCACCCATCCGGTCTCTCGCACGTAGCCCAGCTGGGTCATGTGCTGTGGATAGTAGGGATAGTTGTATATGGTGCAGAGCGTAGAGAGCTGGTCGAAGCCCTCGGTGAGCATGCCCTCGGGGTCGAGGTCGGTGAAGCCCAGCGGCCCAACGATGCTGTCCATGCCGTGCTCGCGGCCCCACTGCTCCACGGTGTCGAGCAGGGCCCGGCTTACGTTCAGGTCGTCGATGAAGTCTATCCACCCGAACCGCACCTCGTTCTTGTTCCAGCGCTTGTTGGCACGATGGTTGATGATGGCGGCCACACGGCCCACAATCTCTCCGTCGATACGCGCCAGGAAGAATGCGGCATCGCAGAAACGGAAAGCTGGATTGCTACGGGCATCGAGCGTATCGAGCGTGTCCTCCAGCAGGTCTGGCACAGCCTGCGGACAGTCCTTGTAGAGCTTGTAGTTGAAGCGGACAAAGGCACGCAGCTCTTTCCTCGTGGTAACCTGGCTGACCGTCACGTTAGTCATATTTCGTTTTTTGTTTGCTGATTATGCATAATTAACGCGCAAAGTTAAGCATAATTATCGAGAAATGCCCCATTCCAGCCTTAAAATCCGCAAAAAACAACAAAATTTAACGCAAGCCCCCCCGTTGGAGCCTGTCGTTTGTCCCCTTCAAACATCGTGACATCGAGAATAGCCCGACTCCGATTCCTGTGCGCCTCAAAAATAAGAGCACGCCGCTTCCGAAATAAGAGCCTGGCGCTTCCGAAATAAGAGCCCGCCGCTTCTGGAATAAGAGCACGCCGCTTCCGGAATAAGAGCACGGCGCTTCCGGAATAAGGGCACGGCGCTTCTGGAATAAGAGCACGGCGCTTCTGAAATAAGAGCCCGGCGCTTCCGGGATAAGAGCCCGGCGCTTCCGGAATAAGAGCACGGCGCTTCCGAAATAAGAGCACGCCGCTTCCTCTCACGCTGGATTTAAGGGCTAAGGATTATACATTATATATAAGGATTATACATTATATATTATGACGCTGTCAGCTCGGCCTGACCTTGCGGCTCCCTGCGCGTGTCCCAGAAACCGACGATATGGATGGTGTCACCGTCAATGCGGTAAACCATCTTGCTCAAGCCATTGATGATGACGCTGCGGTAACAGGCAGGACGGTCCGCAAAGAGCGGGTCGATGGCACCAAGGTTGGGGCTCTGCATAAGCATTCTTACCATCTGGTCAACCTTTAGTCTGAATATCTTCACACTATTGACCCCAAACTGTCGGTAGATATATGCCGCTACAAGACGTCTTCCTTCTTTTGCTTTAGATTGCCAGATGACTTTCATACAGCATCGGCCAGTTTCGGTTCCTCTTGCTCCATGCGAGCGATTTCTTCGTCCCATTCGTGCATCACCTCCTCGTGGGGTGTCCCTTTGCCCGCTGCGATGTCAGCCTCCGCCACATCGAGCATGGCATTCAGTTCCTCCATCGTATAAGGCTTCGGAGAATGCTCTTCCTTCCTGGCGAACTCTGTCAGCTCTGCCGCCAGCCAGTTCATGTCGGCTATGGACAAAGTGCCTGTCAGGTAGTCGCGCAGCCCGTTCAATGCTTGCGTACTCATACAATTATCCTTTTACGTCCGCAAAGTTACGGAAACTTTTTGTTGTGTCAAATATCGTTTGTTAATAAAAACCTATGGCCCCGTGAGGCTAAGCCTCATCCTACGAGCCGAATCGCGTCTCGTTCTTTTACTTCATTGGCTGGTTGTGTTTAAGGGCTATACTTCATGTCCTTTCGCTATGCCGTCTGTAACTCACGTCCGAAAGCATGTAGAGACGAGCGCAACTGTTCCATCTGCGAAGGTGTCGGCTCGGCCATACCATAGATATAGCGTGCTATGAGACTTGGATATACACCAATTTCTTTTGCCACTTCCGCGTAGTTGAGCCAGGGGAAACGCGCAAAGAGCTGAGCCACCTCGTTCTGATAGTTTGGCTCCTTCGTTTCGAAGAAGCTGGATATGTGGAGGTCGGCATCAAGGCTCTCCCAACGTATCTCCTCACCATCGGAAGAAATGGCAAAGGCGTTGCGTTGCTCCGCATCTGCATCTTTCAGCTCCGGGAAGGCTTCCAGCGGTCGGCTGTATTTGTTCCTTTCTTTGGTTCTGATGTAAATCCTATAAGCATCGAACCACACGTTCTTTATCGTTTCCATACTTATCCGAATCGTTTATGCCACTCTGCAATAAAATCATCCCTGTAGGTTCGGCAAGTCTCCATTGCTTTCTTAAGTTCTTGTTCTTTCAGACCATGGTTATACACCAAACTGACTTCTGGGTCTAAGACTATCTTTGCCTTCCTTCCGTTTGCTTCAATGTGAACATGAACAGGCTCGTGCTCATCAAGGAAGAATTAAAACCTTAATCCGAATATGGTGAGTAGTGTCGGCATATACCTTATTATATATAAAGGAGCAAAAAGCAATTACTGCTTCTTGCTCCATTTACATACATTATTTAGTCTGCGAGCTTGGCGCAGATGAACTCGCGGTTCAGGCGGGCGATGTTGGAGATGGTCTCGCACTTCGGGCAGACGGCTTCGCAGGCACGAGTGTTCGTGCAGTTGCCGAAGCCCAGCTCGTCCATCTTCGCCACCATGGCCTTCGCACGCTTGGCTGCCTCTACCTTACCCTGAGGAAGCAGGGCAAGCTGGCTCACCTTCGAGCTGACGAAGAGCATGGCGGAGCCGTTCTTGCAAGCTGCCACGCAGGCACCGCAACCGATGCAGCTGGCGCAGTCCATCGCCTCGTCGGCGTCTTCCTTCGGAATAAGGATGGCATTGGCATCCTGAGCCTGTCCGGTGCGGACGGTCGTGTAGCCGCCTGCCTGCATAATCTTGTCGAAGGCGTTGCGGTCGACCATGCAGTCCTTGATGACGGGGAAACCGGCCGAGCGCCAAGGCTCTACGGTAATGGTCTCGCCGTCCTTGAACTTACGCATGTAGAGCTGGCAAGTCGTGGCGCCGCGCTCTGTCTTGCCGTGCGGCGTGCCGTTGATGTAGAGCGAGCACATGCCGCAGATGCCTTCGCGGCAGTCGTGGTCGAACACGAAAGGCTCCTTGCCCTCGTTTATAAGCTCCTCGTTCATGATGTCGAGCGCCTCGAGGAACGAGGTATCGTCGGGAATGTTCTTCAACTCATGCGTGTCGAAGTGTCCCTTGTCCTTAGGACCGTTCTGCTTCCAGAACTTAACTGTTACTGATATATTCTTAGCCATGATTTTGTAAGTTGACAAGTAAACGAGTTGACGAGTTAACAAGTTTATTGGTTTGCAGACTTGATGAGTGCAGACAACATCCTAATAATTTCTTCAATCTGGCTTATCAATTTCTGGAATTCCTCTATTAATAAATATCCAAGATCCTTTGAAATTATAAGTTGTGTTTCCAATTCTGATGCTGAACCAAGTGCATTACTTAGGAATTTGACGGTTTCCCTGTCATACAGCCGGCCATAGCCTTCGGCGATATTTGAAGGGATTGATACGGCAGCACGACGCATTTGAGAAACGATTCCAAAGAGTTCTTCTTTTGGAAAAGCTTTTGTGGCCACGTATATTGCAGCAACGTGATCCATGCTCTTCTGCCATACTATCAAATCCTTGTGACTTTTCACCTGACCTTGCTCGTTTACTTAAATTAGTAATATCTTATGTATTTTAACTCGTCGACTCGTCAACTTGTTAAACTTGTCTGCTTCTTAGGTGAAACAACTTGTTAACTTGTCAACTCGTCAACTCGTCAACTAATTTTTGTAATTACGTGTCTGTACCTTGATTGCTTCGTACTTGAGGGGCTCTTTGACGAGTTCGGGAGCTTTGTCGTCGCTGCCCTGGTAGTCCCAGCAGCCTACGTAGAAGAAGTTCTCGTCGTCGCGCTTTGCCTCGCCTTCCTCGGTCTGGTGCTCTTCGCGGAAGTGGCCGCCGCAGCTCTCTTCACGGTGCAGGGCGTCGTAAGCCACGAGCTCGCCCATGAGGATGAAGTCGCGCAGGTGGATAGCCTTGTCGAGCTCGACGTTGAGGCCTTCCTTGCTTCCGGGGATGAAGAGGTTGGTGTCGAACTCCTTGCGGAGAGCCTTGAGGAGCTTGAGGCCTTCCTCCAGACCTGCCTTCGTGCGGCCCATGCCGACATGTTCCCACATGATGTGGCCGAGCTCCTTGTGGATGGAGTCGACGGAGCGCTTGCCCTTGATGTTCATCAGGCGGTCAATCTCCTTCTCGACTGCTTTCTCCGTCTCGGCGAACTCAGGCATGTCGGTGGAGAGACGCGGCCAGATGCTCTGGTCTGCCAGGTAGTTCTGGATGGTATAAGGCAGGACGAAGTATCCGTCGGCCAGGCCTTGCATGAGGGCGGAAGCGCCGAGGCGGTTGGCACCGTGGTCGGAGAAGTTGCATTCGCCGATGGCAAAGAGGCCGGGGATGGTGGTCTGCAGTTCGTAGTCGACCCAGACGCCGCCCATCGTGTAGTGGATGGCAGTGAAGATCATCATGGGATCGTAGTAGTCGATGCCGTCGCGGGTGCAGGCTTTCTCGCCCGGGTTGACGTCGGTTATCTCTTCGTACATGTCGAAGAGGTTGCCGTAGCGCTGACGAATCTCGTCGATGCCGAGGCGCTGGATGCTCTCCGAGAAGTCGAGGAACACGGCCAGACCAGTGTTGTTCACGCCGAAGCCCTTGTCACAACGCTCCTTTGCTGCGCGGGAGGCCACGTCGCGGGGAACGAGGTTGCCGAAGGCGGGATAGCGACGCTCCAGGTAGTAGTCGCGGTCTTCCTCGGGAATCTCATAGCCTTGCTTTGTTCCTGCCTGCAGGGCCTTGGCGTCTTCCAGCTTCTTGGGAACCCAGATGCGGCCGTCGTTACGCAGAGACTCGGACATGAGGGTCAGCTTCGACTGCTTATCGCCATGCACGGGGATGCAGGTGGGGTGTATCTGAACGTAGGAAGGATTGGCCATCATGGCACCCTTGCGGAAGCACTGTACGGCTGCGGTGCAGTTGCATCCCATAGCGTTTGTCGAGAGGAAGTAGGCATTGCCATAGCCGCCTGTGGCGATAACGACAGCGTTTGCGCTGAAGCGCTCCAGCTTGCCGGTGACGAGGTTCTTGGCGATGATGCCACGGGCACGGCCGTCGATGATGACTACATCTTCCATTTCATAGCGCGTGAAGAGCTTCACCTTGCCGCGCTGCACTTCCTTCGAGAGGGAAGAGTAAGCGCCGAGCAGGAGCTGCTGGCCGGTCTGTCCCTTGGCATAGAAGGTACGGCTGACCTGTGCGCCGCCGAACGAGCGGTTGGCAAGCATGCCGCCGTACTCACGGGCAAAGGGCACGCCTTGTGCCACGCACTGGTCGATGATGTTGTTCGACACTTCAGCCAGACGGTAGACGTTGGCTTCGCGGGCACGATAGTCACCGCCTTTCACGGTATCGTAGAAGAGGCGATAGACCGAGTCGCCGTCGTTCTGATAGTTCTTGGCTGCGTTGATGCCGCCCTGTGCTGCTATGGAGTGTGCGCGACGGGGCGAGTCCTGAATGCAGAAGTTATACACGTTGAAGCCCATCTCGGCGAGTGATGCGGCTGCGCTGGCGCCGGCCAGGCCTGTGCCGACCACGATGACGTCGAGCTTGAGCTTGTTCTTGGGATTGACCAAACGCTGGTGTGCCTTGTAGTTCGACCATTTCTCAGCAACTGGTCCTTCGGGTATTCTTGAATCTAATGTCTTTGCCATAATTGCATTTTCCATTTAATCATTTACCATTTACCATTTAACTCAGATGCCACAGCTGCTGCCGCAGCAGGAGCCGCAGCCCTGTATGGCAAACACGACGACTACGGCGGCGAACATCAGCACGACGATGGTGGCGTAGATGTTGCCGATGCAGCGCCAGCGATTGAACCACACCTTGCCGCTCACGCCGAGGGTCTGCATGGCGCTCCAGATGCCGTGGGTCAGGTGGAACCACAGGGCGCAGAGCCATACGAGGTACAGGGCGGAGTAGACGGGGCAGCCGAAGGTCTGCCTGATCCAGTAGACGCCGTCGGTGGCTTGCTGGGCATACTCGCCTTCCATCAGCTCGGCGGCCATCATGTGCCACCAGAAGGTGTAGAGGTGCAGGCACAGACCGAGGCAGACGATAACGCCCAGGGCAAGCATGTTCTGGCTGGCCCATTCCACTTTCGCGGGCTTGTCGGTGACGGCATACTTGTTGTTGCCGCGTGCTTTCCAGTTCTGGAAGGTCAGCCAGAAAGCAAACACGAAGTGCAGGAGTACGAGGGCAGCCAGACCGCCGGTCGCTGCCACTGCATACCAGTTGGCGCCCAGCATCTCGCAAATCCAGTTGTAGCCATCCTCACTGATGAGGGCTACGACGTTCATGCAGGCATGGAACGTCAGGAACAGGACAAGCGCAATGCCAGTGACGGACATCACTACTTTCCTGCCGATTGATGAATTGATTAACCACATAGAATAATGAATTTAGTTTTGATTTGTGTTGTTTTCTTTGTGCGAATACCTATTTTTAGGTACTTTACGGAGACAAAAGTACGCAGATTTGGTGATTTATGCAACTTTTTCGAGGAAATGTTGCGAGAAATGCCTACTTTTGTGCCTAAATAAGACGTTAGAAGAACAGATGGAGCTTAAATTCGACGTTATAGTGGTCGGTGCGGGCCATGCCGGATGCGAGGCAGCGGCGGCGGCGGCAAAGCTGGGAGCCAAGACGTGCCTCGTGACGATGGACATGAACAAAATCGCACAGATGTCGTGCAACCCGGCCATCGGCGGCATTGCGAAAGGGCAGATTGTCCGCGAAATTGACGCGCTGGGAGGCCACACGGGACTGGTGACGGACCAGACGGCCATTCAGTTCCGCATGCTGAACCGCTCGAAAGGCCCGGCCATGTGGAGCCCTCGCGCCCAATGCGACCGCGGGAAATTCATCTGGGCCTGGCGCGAGGTGCTCGAAAACACACAGGGTCTGTCCATCTGGCAAGACCAGGTGGAGGAGCTTCTCACCGAGGGGGTGTCCGACACGGCGTGCCGCGATGACCAACACGGCGTGCCGTGTGACCCGACACGGCGTGCCGCGATGGACAACACGGCGTGCCGTGTCGGACGACGCCGCGTGAGGGGTGTGCGGACGCAGCTCGGCGTGACCATCCTCGCGCCGTGCGTCATCATCACAGCCGGCACGTTCCTGAACGGACTGATGCACATCGGACGCACGAAGATTCCGGGCGGACGCTGCGCCGAACTGCCGAGCCTCCACCTCTCGGAGAGCATCGCGGCCTGCGGCATCACTGTGGGCCGGATGAAGACGGGCACGCCGGTACGCATCGACGGGCGCTCGGTGGACTTCTCCCTCATGCAGCGTCAGGACGGCGAGACCGACTTCCACAAGTTCTCGTACATGGGCGAACCGCGCCAGCTCCCGCAGCTTCCCTGCTGGATCACCTATACGAACGAGGCGGTGCACGACAGACTTCGCTCTGCCCTACCCGACTCTCCGCTCTACAACGGACAGATTCAGAGCATCGGGCCGCGTTACTGCCCCAGCATCGAGACGAAGCTTGTCACCTTTGCCGAACGTTCGGAGCACCAGCTTTTCCTCGAGCCGGAGGGCAGCTCCACGAGGGAATTCTACCTGAACGGCTTCTCGAGCTCGCTCCCCATCGACGCACAGATTGAGGCCCTCCGACTCATTCCCGCCTTCCGCAGCCTGCAGGTCTATCGTCCGGGCTATGCCATTGAATATGACTACTTTGACCCCACAGAGCTCCGTCACTCGTTGGAATCGAAGAAGGTGGACGGACTCTTCATGGCCGGACAGGTGAACGGCACTACGGGCTACGAGGAGGCGGCGGGTCAGGGACTCGTAGCGGGCATCAACGCGGCGCGGAAGTTGGGCGGACAGGAACCGCTGGTCATGCGCAGGGACGAGTCCTATATCGGTGTCCTCATCGACGACCTTGTCACGAAGGGCGTGGACGAACCCTACCGCATGTTCACCTCGCGGGCCGAATACCGCATCCTGCTCCGACAGGACGACGCGGACGCCCGTCTCACGGAGCGCAGCTACGAGCTGGGGCTGGCCAGCCGCGAACGACTCGACCACTGGCTCCGCAAGAAGCAGGCCATCGCAGAGATTGAGGCTTTCTGCAACGAATTCAGCGTGAAGGCCGCGCTCATCAACCCGGGACTCATTGCCCTGGGAAGCGAACCCCTGCAACGTGGCTGCAAGCTCATCGACCTCGTCATGCGCCCGCAGCTCTCGCTCTCGTCGCTGGCCCCGCTCATCCCGGCACTGGCCGACCGCCTGAACGCCCTGCCCGACCGTCGCAAGGAAATCATCGAGGCCGCCGAGGTGCGTATGAAGTACAGCGGCTACATCCGCAGGGAAAAGGAGATTGCCGAGAAAATCCACCGCCTCGAGAACATCCGCATCCGCGGCCGTTTCCACTACGAGGATATCCAGTCGCTCAGTACGGAAGCCCGTCAGAAACTCTCGCGCATCGACCCCGAGACGATGGCGCAGGCCAGCCGAATCCCCGGCGTCAGCCCCAGCGACGTAAACGTCCTACTGGTAATGATGAACCGCTAAGGTTTCACGTGAAACATAAAGCAGCCTCTCCTGAATCCTTCCCTTGAAGAAAGTGCGTTCGAAAGCAGCAAAAATTAGCAAATAGTAAATCGTTAAATGGTAAATAGCTATGGTGAACAACGAAATCCTACTGAAGAACCTGCGCAATGTGCCCGACTTTCCGGTCCCCGGCATACAGTTCAAGGATGTCAGCACGCTCTACAAGAACCCGCGCTGCATGAAGATTATGGTAAACGAGCTCTACGAACTCTACAAGGACAAAGGCATCACGAAGGTGGTGGGCATTGAGAGCCGCGGCTTTGTCATCGGCGCTGCACTCGCCGTCAAGCTCGGCGCCGGCTTCGTGATGTGCCGCAAACCGGGCAAACTGCCTGCCGACACGCTCTCGGAAAGCTACATGAAGGAGTACGGAAAGGACACCATCGAAATTCACGCCGATGCCATCGACCCCACCGACACCGTGCTTCTGCACGACGACCTGCTCGCCACCGGCGGAAGCATGAAGGCGGCCTACAACCTCGTCAAGAAGTTCCACCCCAAGAAGGTCTTTATCAACTTCATCATCGAACTCACGGGCGAGGGACTCAACGGACGCGCCGTCTTCGACCAGGACGTGGAGATGACCACGCTCATCAAGATATAATCACGCGGCCCCACGCCGCTTCCACCGAAACTGCACAGAAGAACCGTCGAAAACCAAAACGAAACAACATGGAGAAAAGCGAGAAGGAAAAGCTTCGCACGTACCTGATGGGCATTGTCAGCAACCTGCCCGACTGCCCGGGATGCTACCAGTATCTCGATGAAACGGGCACCATTATCTATGTGGGCAAAGCCAAAAACCTGAAGCGCCGTGTCTATTCCTACTTCTCCAAGGAGCACGACAACCGCAAGACCGCTATCCTCGTCTCCAAGATACGCGACATCAAGTACATCGTCGTCAAGACGGAGGAGGACGCACTCCTGCTGGAAAACAACCTCATCAAGCAGTGGAACCCGCGCTACAACATTCTCCTCAAGGACGGAAAGACTTATCCGAGCATCGTCATCACGAACGAATACCTGCCCCGCATCTTTCAGACTCGCAAGATCATCAAGCGCTTTGGCACCTACTTCGGCCCCTACAGCCACGTGCCCACCATGTACATGCTGCTCGAACTCATCGCGAAACTCTATCCCCTGCGCCGCTGTCGCGAGTCGATTACCGCAGAATCCATCGCGAAACACAAGCACAAGGAGTGTCTCGAGTACCACATCAAGAACTGCAAGGCGCCGTGCACACTGCGACAAAGCCACGAGGAATACATGCAGTACATCGCGGAGGCTCGGGAGATACTGAAGGGAAATACAGCCCAGATAGAGCGCCAGATGCTCCAACGCATGCAGGAGCATGCAGCCAAACTGGAGTTCGAAGAAGCCGAATCCATCAAGAAAAAGTACCTGCTCCTCGAGAACTATCGCAGCAAAAGCGAGGTGGTGAGCAGCACTTTGCACAACATCGACGTGTTCAACATCGAGAACAACGAGAAGGTGGCGTACATTAATTACCTGCACGTTACGAACGGTTGCATCACGCAGGCCTTTACCTTCGAGTACGCAAAGCGCTTGGATGAGTCCGACGAGGAACTCCTCGCTGCAGGAATCATCGAGATGCGACAGCGTTACCACAGTGAAAGTAAAGAAGTTATCGTGCCGTTCCTCGTGGAACATTTGGGCGAAGATATTACGGTCACAGTACCCCAGAAGGGCGACAAGAAAAAGCTGTTGGAGCTATCGAAGCTGAATGTTCTGCAGTACAAGAAGGACCGAATCACCCAGAGCGACAAGCTGAACCCGGAGCAGAAGCAGGTGCGGTTGATGAAAGAACTGCAGAGTGCGCTCCAGCTTCCCACGCTGCCCATGCAGATAGAATGTTTCGATAATTCCAACATCAGCGGCACGGATGCCGTTGCCGGGTGCGTCGTGTTCCGCAAGTGCAAGCCGAGCAAGCAGGACTACCGCAAGTATAACATCAAAACAGTGCAGGGTCCGGACGACTACGCCAGCATGCAGGAGGTCGTACGGAGGCGGTACACTCGTATGATGGAAGAGCAGAGTCCCCTACCCGACCTCATCATTACCGACGGTGGAAGCGGCCAAATGGAGGTGGTGCGCCAGGTTGTGGAGGACGAGCTGCACTTGGTAATTCCCATCGCAGGCTTGGCTAAGAACGACAAGCACCGGACGAACGAGCTGCTCTACGGTTTTCCACCACAAGTCATCGGCTTGAAGACGGACTCTTCCCTCTTTCGCTTGCTTACGCAGATTCAGGACGAAGTGCACCGCTTCGCCATCACATTCCATCGAGATAAACGCAGCAAGCACCAGGTGGCAAGTGCGCTGGATGCGATACCGGGCATCGGACCGAAGACAAAGACACTCCTTCTGCGCAAATGGCACAGCGTGAAACGCATCTGGGAGGCCGATGAAACCGAGCTCGCGGCTGTCGTCGGTCCTGCAAAGGCCAAGGTGCTGAAGGAAAAACTTGCAGAAGAGAGCGGAACAACGCAACTCTGAATGTATAATATAATAATGTAAATAGATGGACAAACGCGGTCTGATACATAAACCACGAATTGCACGAATTACACGAATTGGCTACGCCTTTGATAAAAGGAACAGGCGTTAAACGATGAATATTTACCCGTAGAGAAAAGGGAAAAAGTGTATCGAGAAAAGAGAAATAATGCATAGAGGAAAGAAAGACAACTCATAGAGGTAAGAAAGACAACTCATGGAGGGAAGAAAGACAACTCATAGAGGAAAGAAAGATAACGTATAGAGAAAGGAAAAGATGAGAACCGTCATACAAAGAGTCAAGCTGGCCAGCGTAACAGTCAATGGCTCAACCGTGTCAAGCATAGGGCCCGGACTGCTATTGCTGCTGGGCATCGAGGCCGCGGACACAGAAGAGGACATCCAATGGCTCTGCCGTAAAGTGCTGGCATTGCGCATCTTCGACGACGAAGAGGGCGTGATGAACCGCAGCATCATGGACGCTGCCGGAGACATCATCGTGGTGAGCCAGTTCACGCTCCACGCAAGCTACAAGAAGGGCAACCGCCCGAGCTGGATACGCGCGGCGGGGCACGAACACGCGGTGCCGATGTACGAACGCTTCGTCGCCGTGCTGTCCGAAGGCCTCGGGAAGCCGGTCGGCACTGGTGTGTTCGGCGCGGATATGCAGGTGGAGCTCGTGGGCGACGGCCCCGTAACAATATGTATGGACACAAAGAACAAGGAATGACGATACAGGAAGCACAAGAGCGTGTAGACCAGTGGATTAAATCGTATGGCGTGCGCTACTTCAACGAGTTGACCAACATGGCTTGCCTGACGGAAGAGGTCGGGGAGCTGGCACGCGTCATGGCGCGGAAGTATGGGGAACAGTCCTTCAAAGCGGGTGAAAATCAAGACCCTTCGGAGGAGATGGCCGATGTGCTGTGGGTGCTCATCTGCCTGGCAAACCAGACAGGCGTTGACCTGACGAAAGCCCTGGAAGCAAGCTTTGAGAAGAAAACGCGCCGCGACAGGGACAGACACCGCAACAACATTAAACTAAAGCAGGAGTAAAACAGTCTAAATATCAGAACAACTTTAACGGAAATAAGATGGAGACATTAGAGAAAAGCAAGTACGACCAGATGCTCGCGCTGTACAATACCGACCTGAAGGACAGCGACGTTGCAGCGAAAGTAGCTGAAATCATCGAGAAAAAGGTGCCCGAGAACGACACACCGGAAGTGAAGAAATTCCTGATGGGCAGCGTGGAGCTGACCACCCTGAAGACGACCGACAGCGAGGAGAGCGTGCTGGCCTTCACGGAGAAGGTCAACAAGTTCGAGGATGCCTACCCCACCCTACCCCATGTCGCCACGATCTGCGTCTACCCGTGCTACGCGAAGATTGTAAGCCAGAGCCTCGAGGTGGAAGGTGTCGAAGTGGCTTGTGTGAGCAGCAGCTTCCCGTCGTCGCAAGCTCTCATTGAGGTCAAGACGGTGGAGACAGCGCTGGCCCTGAAGGATGGGGCCACGGAGATCGACATCGTGATGAGCGTCGGTAAGTACCTGAGCGGGGACTATGAGACACTATGCGATGAAATCGGGGAATTGAAGGCCATTTGCGGTGACCATAAGATGAAGGTCATCCTGGAAACCGGCCTGTTGCCCAGCGCCTCGGACATCAAGAAGGCAAGCCTGTTGGCGATGTATGCCGGTGCCGACTACATCAAGACGTCGACAGGCAAGGAGAAGCCTGCTGCCACACCCGAAGCGGCCTACGTGATGTGTCAGGCCATAAAGGAATACTACAACAAGACGGGCATACAGATTGGCTTCAAGCCTGCTGGCGGACTGAACACCGTGCACGATGCGCTAGTCTACTACACTATTGTGAAGGAAGTGCTCGGCGAGAAGTGGCTCACCAACCAGTGGCTCCGCCTCGGCACAAGCCGTCTGGCAAACCTGCTGCTTAGCGAAGTGGTGGGAGAGGAAGTGAAGTTCTTCTGAAGAGCCCACTCCCCTACCCCGGAAGCGCCACGCTCTTATTTCGGAAGAGCCGGGCGCTTATCTCGGAAGAGCAAGGCGCTTATCTCGGAAGAGCCGGGCGCTTATTTCAGAAGAGCCGGGCGCTTATCTCGGAAGCACATTATATAATATGTGGTCCGGCAGGCAGGAAATGGAGAAGGTGCGAACGATTGGAACATTTTTCCTGGGCAAAAACGGGGTTTTGACCTCGTGAGAATCGAAAATTTGAAGCCCCGTGGACGGGCGGACGAAAAGAAACGATTCTCAGAGGCCAACTTCGAGCCTAAACGATTGGACAGGAGTTTCTTAACAAAGAAAAAGACGAACAAGAAAAAACCTAAAATAGAAACGAAAATGAAAAAACTGAGTCTTTTGATGCTTATTGCAGCCAGTGTGCTGCTGTCCTCTTGCGTAGTGAGCAAGAAGAAGTTCGAGATTGCCGAAGCTGGCCGTCTGGCTGCCCTCTACAGCCGCGACAGCCTGGCCGACTTGCTTGGCGTCAGTCGCTATGACTGTGCGATGTTCAACGAACGCGTCAATGCGCTGATGACGGACACGGCCCTGCTCAAGAGCAACGTCCGGGGGCTTCAGGCACTGCTCGCCTCGGGCCAGAACGAGAACCAGAAACTGAATGCCAACCTGAAAGACCGCGAACAGACGATTGCCGAGCTACAGCGCATGATAACCCAGCAAAACCAGAAGGTGAAGGACCTGCTCAATAGCGTGAAGGATGCCCTACTGGGCTTCAGCAGCGACGAGCTGACGGTGCGCGAGGAAGACGGCAAGGTCTACGTGGCGATGAGCGACAAGCTGCTGTTCGAGTCGGGCAAGGCTATCGTCAACGCACAAGGCAAGGAGGCACTGGGCAAACTGGCGCAGGTGCTCAACCGGCAGACGGACATCGACGTCTACATTGAGGGTCACACCGACAACGTGCCTATCCGCACAGCCGTCTTCCAGGACAACTGGGACCTGAGCGTGATTCGCGCCACCTCTGTCGTCCGCATCCTGACGGAGACGTACGGCGTGAAACCGCTGCAGATACAACCCTGCGGCCGCGGCGAGTACAAACCGGTCGACGTGAACACGACCGCGGAGGGACGCGCCCGCAACCGCCGTACGGAGATTATCATGGCGCCGCGCCTGGACAAACTGTTCAAAATGCTGCAAGAGAGCGGGCAGTGATACAACGGATTTCAACCGCAGAGGAATTATATTATAACCACGGATTGAACGGATTGAAGGGATTGAAGGGTTATTCTCCAACATCAGATTCTGCGGATTAGACGAAAAATTACGAAAAACACTTGGCTAATATAAGTGTTTTTCGTAATTTTGCTGCTGTAAAAAGCGAGATTACACTATGGGAACAACGACAAAAGACAATGCAATAAATGCTTTCAGGAAGGCTTTGGAACACAAGAAGGAAGCCAAGCTGAAATTTGAGCAGTGGCTGCGAGAAAAAGGCATTGAAGGCAAGGTGGTGGCTATATGATTGACTTGTCGCTTCAGCACATACTGCAAAACTCGCCTTACGATATCACCTTGACTGCCGCCCAGTCTCTGCCGCAACTCGGCCCATAGTAAACAAGCACCCGCCAGCCCTCGCGGTCCCATTGATTCGGGACAACTTATGCAGGGCATTATTCGTGTAATTCGTGGTTAGAATTAAAATCCTTTGCAGTAATAATATGTTCTGTTTGCAGTGGGGGAATCGCGGTTTAGAAGGTGGCGGCAAGGGAGAGGCTGAAGGTATGTCCGGCGGGGGAGTAGGCGGGGAGGACGGCGACGGCGGGGCCGCGGGAGTCCCAGCGGAAGAGTTTGCGTTCGTAGGGAAGGAGCCAGTAGCCGACGCGGGCTGAGAGGATGCCGAATCCGGCGCCGCCGATGACGTCGTTCAGCCAATGGCGGTCGTTGTAGACACGCAGGAAGGCGATGCACGAGGCAAAGACGTAAGCGCCTGCGCCATAGGCGTTGCCGTACTCGCAGCGGACGAGTTCGGCACCCATGAAGGCTGTGGCGGTATGGCCAGACGGGAAGGAGTTGAGCTTGCCGTTGTCGGGGCGTGGTTCGCGGACGGTGTACTTCACGATGTTGACCGTGGCAGCCAATACCATGCCTGCTGTGGCGGCGGCTGCCAAACGCTCGCGGAAGGGGTGGCGGGCCTTGGCACCGATGAAGCCGAGCCCGAGGTGAGCGGCTACAGGAACGTACTGCAAGTAGTCGTCGGCGCGGAAGCGTTTGTCGCCCCGGAAGTCGTTGAAGCCTGTCCGGACGTCCTCCTTCACAGAACAGAACCAGCCGTTTGCGACGCCGACCGAGCCGATGGTGATGAGCGCGGCGGGCGCTATGAGCTGCACGGGCCGGAACTTCTCAGCGCGGAGGCTGTCGGGGACGGTCACTTTGGCCGAGGTGCCGAGGCTGAGGGAAAGCGCCAGGAGCAGGAGGACGATGCGGTTCAACGCGTTACGGAACGGGCAGGAGGTGCCGCGTCCGTGCACCGCGAGTAGGGTGGGAGGGGGTGAATCGTAAAGCATCATCTGTCCGGTTATCTTATTCTGTCTTGAAGGTATGGCGTAACGACACGTGCTTATCTCGATGGCGACGCGTGGCTGACTCGGTGACGACACGTGCTTATTCCGGAAGCGCCTCGTGCTTATTTCGGAAGCGCCTCGTGCTTATTTCGGAAGCGCCTCGCGCTTATTCCGGAAGCGCGTGCGGTTGTTGCAGCCACGCCGTTGGGTTTTGATTTTCGTCCGCGGGTGCAAAATTATGAAATAAACGGCACTTTTCCAAACGCCTGACGGAAAACATTTCCCTTCCGTGCTCAGCTTTTTACGTTCTTTTTCGCTGCATGCATCGGTATGTCGAAAAAAATGCGTAACTTTGTCGGCGCAAAAGCAATTACACATTATATATTATTATGAAGAGACTCACTTTGGCTGCCAGCCTGCTGCTTGCGGGCATGAGCCTTTCGGCACAGCTGCGCTTCGGCAACACGCCGGCAAACAACGCGCCGGTCAGCGACCTGGAGAAGAACGTCCAGAAGCTCGTCATGGCTTCGGTGCTGATAAACAACTTCTACGTGGACAGCGTTGACAGCAAGAAACTTACGGAGGACGCCATCAACGGCATTCTCATGAAGCTCGACCCGCATTCGGCCTACACCAACGCCAAGGATACGAAGAAGTTCACCGAACCGCTGGAAGGCTCGTTCGAGGGCATCGGCGTACAGTTCAACATGTTGGAAGACACGCTGCTCGTCATTCAGCCCGTGCCGAAAGGCCCCAGCGAACGCGTGGGCATCCTGGCGGGCGACCGCATCGTCAGCGTGGCCGACACAGCTATTGCGGGCGTGAAGATGAGCCGCGAAGAGATTATGCACCGTCTGCGCGGCAAGAAGGGCACCATCGCTCACCTCGGCGTGGTCCGTCGCGGCATCCGCGACACGCTCTACTTCGACGTGAAGCGCGACCGCATCCCCGTCAACTCGGTCGACGCCGCCTACATGGTGACGCCCACCATCGGCCTTGTCCGCTTCAACAACTTCGCGCAGACGACGCACGGCGAGGTGGTGGAAGCCATCAGGAAGCTCAAGAAGGAAGGCATGAAAGACCTCATCGTAGACCTGCAGCAGAACAGCGGCGGCTTCCTGCAGGCCGCTGCCGACATCGCCTCGGAGTTCCTGCCTAAGGGCGACATGATCGTCTACACGAAGGGCCGCTCCGTGCCCAGCCAGGAGTTCCGCAGCACAGGCGGCAGCGCCTTCCAGGAGGGTAGGGTAGCGGTACTCATCGACGAGTACAGCGCCTCGGCTGCCGAAATCCTCTCCGGCGCCATCCAGGACCAGGACCGCGGCATCGTCGTGGGTCGCCGTTCCTTCGGCAAAGGCCTCGTACAGCGCCCGTTCGACATGCCCGACGGCAGCATGATACGCCTCACCACCGCCCGCTACTACACCCCCAGCGGACGTTCCATACAGAAACCCTACGAGAAGGGCAAGATGCTCGACTACGCCCGCGACGTCATCAACCGCTACAACAATGGCGAACTGACGAACGCCGACAGCATCCACTTCCCCGACTCGCTGCGCTACCAGACCCTGCGCAAGGGGCGCACCGTCTACGGCGGCGGCGGCATCATGCCCGACTGCTTCGTACCCCTCGACACGACGCGCTATGCCAAGTGCTACCGCGAACTCTCGGCCAAGAGCATCATCATCAACGCCAACCTCCGCTACATGGACAAGAACCGCAAGAAGCTCGCCAAGACCTACCCGAGCTTCGAGAAGTTCAAGGCCGAATACCAAGTGCCGCAAGAGCTCATCGACGACATCTTTGCCGAAGGCGAGAAGCAGGACATCCGCCCAAAGGACGACGAGGAACGGCAGAAGACCATCCAGAACATCCAGCTCATCATCAAGGGACTCGTAGCACGCGACCTCTGGGACATGAGCGAGTACTTCGCCATCATCTACGAGAACGACGACGTGGTCCGCAAGGCGGTAGAGCTGCTGCAGGCTGAATGATAACCTACAACACCATAAACGCGGCGATGCCCGACATCGTGGAGGCCGACACCTCGGCGTGGGTCAGACGGGTGGCAAAGGACTACGGCAAGGTGGTGGGCGACGTGAACTACATCTTCGTGGACGACGCGACGATACTCGACGTCAACCGCCGCTTCCTCGGTCACGACTACTACACCGACCACATCGGCTTCGACTATTCGGAGGGCAACGCACTGAGCGGCGACATCTACATCAGCCTCGACACCGTCGCTTCCAACGCCAGTCTGTTCGGCACCACGTTCCCTGAGGAGCTCCGCCGCATCATCATCCACGGCCTGCTCCACCTCTGCGGACTCCGCGACAAGAGCCCCGAGGAGCAGACCCGCATGCGGGAAGCCGAAGACCGTGCCTTAGCCTCACCCCTAACCCCTCTCCGAGGAGAGGGGAGAAAACAATTATGAATTATGAATTAATAATTATGAATTAAATAAAGGTGGAAGATTTCGACATAAGACAAGAAGGCCGACAGAAGGAGAAGGACTTCGAGAACGCCCTCCGGCCGCTGCAGTTCGACGACTTCAGCGGGCAGCAGAAGGTCGTGGACAACCTGCGCATCTTCGTCGAGGCTGCGAAGTACCGCGGCGAACCGCTCGACCACACCCTCCTGCACGGCCCTCCCGGACTGGGAAAGACGACGCTCTCCAACATCATCGCCAACGAGCTGGGCGTGGGCTTCAAGCTGACCAGCGGCCCGGTGCTCGACAAACCAGGCGACCTGGCAGGCATCCTCACCTCGCTCGAACCGAACGACGTGCTCTTCATCGACGAGATTCACCGTCTCTCGCCCGTCGTGGAGGAATACCTCTACTCGGCGATGGAGGACTACCGCATCGACATCATGATAGACAAAGGCCCATCGGCCCGCAGCATACAGATTGACCTTGCGCCCTTCACGCTGGTGGGCGCGACGACCCGCAGCGGCCTGCTCACGGCTCCCCTGCGTGCCCGTTTCGGCATCAACATGCACCTGGAGTACTACGACGCCAAGACGTTGCAGAAGATCGTGATGCGCTCCAGCTCTATCCTGGGCGTGCCCATCGACACGGAAGCCGCCGGCGAGATAGCCAGCCGTAGCCGCGGCACGCCACGTATCGCCAATGCCCTGCTGCGCCGCGTGCGCGACTTTGCACAGGTCAAGGGCAACGGCCGCATCGACCTCAGCATTGCCCGCATCGCCCTGGAGGCGCTCAACATCGACCGCTACGGACTCGACGAGATAGACAACAAGATTCTAACCACCATCATCGACAAGTTCAAGGGCGGTCCCGTAGGCATCGGCACCATCGCCACCGCCGTGGGCGAGGACGCCGGAACGGTCGAGGAGGTGTACGAACCCTTCCTCATCAAGGAGGGATTCATCAAGCGCACTCCCCGAGGCCGCGAGGTGACGGAACTGGCCTACAGCCACCTGGGGCGGACCATGAGGACGCGCTACGGCAATCCCCTGCAGGGCGACCTCTTCGACTAAGGCGGGTATTATCTAGTCTCTCTAGTTTATCTAGACAATCTAGACTCTCTAGTCTATCTGGTAAAAAATTTAGCTTCTATGGTTCTGAATTACATTTGGGTTGGCTTCTTTGCCATCGCTTTCCTGATTGCCACGGTGCAGCTTATGCTGGGCAACACGGACGTCTTCCCGGCCATCATGAACAGTACGTTCGACAACGCCAAGACGGCCTTCGAGATCTCGCTCGGACTGACGGGCGTGCTCTCGCTCTGGATGGGTATCATGAAAATAGGCGAGCGGAGCGGACTGGTCAACGTGATAGCCCGCTGGCTGTCGCCTCTCATGGTGCGACTCTTCCCCGAGATTCCTGCCGGACACCCCGTGTTCGGACACATCTTCATGAACTTCAGTGCGAACATGCTGGGCCTTGACAACGCCGCCACGCCCTTGGGACTCAAGGCGATGGAGGGCATGCAGGAACTCAACAAGCAGAAGGACACGGCCACGAACGCCATGATCATGTTCCTGGTGCTCAACACCAGCGGCCTGACCCTGATACCCGTCGGCGTGATGGTCTACAGAGCACAGATGGGGGCGGCGCAGCCCACGGATGTCTTCATCCCCATCCTCATCGCCACGGCCATCGCTACGCTGGCAGGCATGGTCATCACCAGTCTGTACCAGCACATCAACCTCTTCAACCGCGCCATCATGTCGTTCGTGCTCTGCATCTGCGCCATCGTGAGCGGCGTGATATGGATTGGCACACAGGTGGACCAGGAGACGATGAACAAATGGAGCACCGTGATAGCGAACATCATACTCTTCAGCATCATCATCGCCTTCATTACGGCAGGCGTACGGAAGAAGATCAGCGTCTACGAAGCCTTCGTGGAAGGGGCGAAAGGCGGTTTCGATACGGCCATTCGCATCATTCCCTACCTCGTTGCCATCCTCGTTGCCATCGGAGTGTTCCGCGCGTCCGGGGCGATGGACTTCATCGTGGGCGGCTTAGGCAAGCTCGTGGAGACGATGGGCGGCAATGCCGACTATGTGGCAGCCCTGCCGACGGCCATCATGAAGCCCCTGTCGGGCAGTGGAGCCCGCGGCATGATGGTCGACGCCATGCAGCAGTACGGCGCAGACTCGTTCGTGGGGCGCCTCTCGTGCATCTTCCAGGGAGCCACCGACACGACGTTCTACATCCTGGCCGTCTACTTTGGCTCGGTCGGTGTACGCAAGACGCGTCATGCCGTCATGGCAGGCCTGCTGACCGACATCTGCGGTGTCATCGCAGCCATAGCCGTCGCCGCTCTCTTCTTCGGATAATGCCGCGGGAAAAGAAGAGCCTTGCGCTTATTTCGGAAGAGCCTTGCTCTTATTTCTACCACTCCACGATCTGGGCGTCGCCGAAGCGGTCGTAGCCGCTGACGATGACGCGGTCGCCGGCGCGAAGACCGTCGAGCACCTCGTAGTGCTCTGCGTTCTGCCGCCCCAGACGGATGGGGACGCGACGGGCCCGATGCCCCGACTTGTCGACCAGCATCACCCACTGTCCGCCCGTCTCGGCGTAGAAGTTGCCGCGCGGCACGATGAGACGGCGCTCGCTCTGCCCGAGCTCTATCTTCAGACGGAGAGTGAGGCCCGGACGCAGTAAGGATCCCGCAGATGGGCGAAGGTTCCCGGTCAGCTCGACGGCAAACGCATGGTCCTGCACCTGCGGGGTGATGCGGCTGACCTGCAGAGCCAAGCGCTGCCCCTTGTAGTAGGCCGTGGCAGACTGTCCGCTCTGGATGCGGTCGATGTAGTATTCGTTCAGCCGTGCCGTCACCTTGTAGTCGGTCAGCACCCCGATCTCGCCCACCAGTTCGCCCGTCGACACCTGACCGCCCACGACGGCGCCAAGGCCGGATATCTGTCCCTCGACGGGTGCGAGGACGACGAGGGCGGCGCGGCGGCCGAGGCTGCTCTCAAGCTTCTGTGCCTCCATCGACATCTCCTGCTCGATGAGCTGCCGCCCCACGATGTTGAGCACCGAGTCGTGGCGCAAGCTCTCGATGGTCAGCAGTGTGCGCTGGCGGTTGTAGTCGTATTCCTCGCGTGCCACCTCGAGCTGTGCCTGACTCTTCACGCCCATGCGCGTCTCCTCCTGCTCCAGCTCGAAGTTCTTCGCCATCTTCCGCAGCTCGAAGTCTGCGGCGAGGGCCTGCTGCCGCAAGGTGATGCTCTTCTGCTGCATCTCGATGAGCTGCTTGCGGTGCTGCATCTGATTGTGTTCATAGTTGCGCCTTTCGGAGGCAATCTCTTCCAGCACCTTCGGGTTGGAGAGCACCAGGATGGTGTCGCCGCGGCGCAGCAGGTCGCCGTTCTGACAGCAGATGCGTTCCACGACGCCACCCTCGCTGGCGCTCACACGCATCGACGTGACGGGGCACACCAGGCCGTTCACGTCGACGTACTCCAGGAAGTCGCTGTCGCAGACCGTTGCCATCTGGTCGGCATCGATGCTGACCCGCAACGTCTTCGGTTGCAGTTGCAGAGCAATGGCGTAGGCTATCAGAGCGGCAAGCACAGTGCCTCCCAACAAGTATATGCGGTACCTGACGTACCAAGGTTTCTTCGGTAGCTTTATATCCATATCCTTTTGTTATATGTTATTTATTGTCCAACATCATACTTCTCAACCCATAGTACAGGCTCCAGTACGTCTGCAGGGCGCCGACGAAGGCACGCTGGGCGTTGTCCTTCTCGTTGATGCTTGAGTTGAGCTCCAGCAGACTCGTGCGCCCCTGCAGGTAGAGCCATCGCGCCACGTCGTAGCGCCGCAGGGCCGTCTGGCGTGTGCGGTAGGCTATCTTTACGCGATAGGCCTGCAGGTTGTACTGCCGCACCATTTTCAAGACGTTCAGCCGGAACTCCTGCATCGCCTGCTCGCTCTGCGTCTGCGTCAGCTCCAGCCGCGACTTCGCCACCCGCACCTGCCCCTTGCCCCTGCCCCAGTCGAGCAGAGGCAGCGAGAGCGACAGGCTGACGTACTGCTGGTTGAGCGGCCTGTGATAGGCCTCCGCCACCGTCGCACCCGTCTGCGAGAGGCCGAACTGCAGGTAGAGGTCGGCCTTCAGTCCGCGACTGGCCTTTGCTGCGGCCAGTGCGCTGCGGCTCTCTTCGATGTTCAGCCGCAGACGTTCGGGGTCCGGATTGTTCCTGAGGGCCAGCTCCAGCACCTCGTCGGCATCCATCGTCTCGGCCTCGATCAACGTGTCCGGCACAACCGACAGCATCACCTCCTCGTGGATGCCGAGGTAGGTGCGCAGCGTCAGCATGGCATCCTCCACTTCGGCCTCCGCGTTCAGGCGGTTCGTCTCCTCGCTCAGCTTGCTCACCTCCAGCTGCAGCATCTCGTTCTCTGTGATGCTGCCGCGCTCGTAGCGACGGAGGGCATAGCGGTGGAGCGTGTCGCTGACGGCGTAGTTCTGCAGTGCAATGTCCAGGTTCGTCTGCGCCACGGCGAGCATAAAGAAATAGGTACTCGCGCGCGAGGCCACCAGCTCCATCGTCTCGGCATACTGCTTGCGGGCCACGCTGTGGCGCATCGGCTCGGTGCGTCGTGCCCATCGCAACGCGTTGTGCCCCAGCAGACTCTGCCTGTAGCCGACGGAGAAGGGCACGCTGCTGAAGCTGTGCGTCGCCCTTTCGAACTCGTCTTGGCGGTAGAGGTTGCTGCGCACAAAGAGCGTTCCGCCCGTGAGCCACACGTTCTGACTGATGTCTATCGCAAGGTCGGTGCTCAACTGGTTCTGCCGCACAAAAACATTGGTACCGTCGGGCTGCGTTATCTTGCTCACCTGTCGGTTCAGCGTAGGCGAGCTGCTGAGCGACACCGACGGCAGGTAGTTGGCCTTGTGGTAGCGGAAGCTCCACTCCGCCGACTCCAGCGAATGGCGTGCCGCCTGTGCGTCGGCCGACTGCCGCTGTGCCATCGTCACGGCATCGGCCAGCGTCAGCCTGAGCGTGTCCGTCGGCATCGGCATCGCCCGGCACGGCAGCATCAGTAATAGGGTGAATAGTATCTGCTTCATACCTTCGTTACGACAAGATGCGTGCCAAACACATATCTCGCTGATAATACGGATGAAACGTTCCTGCCGCGTGCTCCCCAGCCCGTGCGCCTCCGCACAGATGTGTGCGATAGCGCACAAAAATGCGTGCGCCGCGAAGAAAATGGGACGTAGGGTAGGGGAGTGTGAAAGAAAAGGCGTAACTTTGCAGAGAAATGAAAAACGAAAGAAAAGGAAAGGTGCTCGTCATCGACGACAATGAAGACATCCTCTTTGCGCTGAACCTGTTGCTCAAGCCGCATGTGGAAGACATACGCGTCACGACGCGCCCCGAGCAGATCGACAAGTTCCTCGACATGAAGGAGCCCGACGTCGTGCTGCTCGACATGAACTTCAAGCGCGACACCATCAGCGGCGAAGAGGGCTTCGAATGGCTGGAACACATCCTGCACCGCGACCCGCAGGCCGTGGTCATACTCATGACGGCCTACGCCGATGCCGACAAAGCGGTGCGTGCCCTGAAGAGCGGCGCCACGGACTTCGTCACGAAGCCTTGGGACAACGCCAAGCTGCTGGCTACGCTCTCGGCAGGCATCAAGCTCAGCCAGGAACGGCACAGGAGCCGCCTCCTGGAGCAACGCATGGAGGTGACGGCATCGCCTTTCGGAGCGACCGCCGCCCCGACCATCATCGGCGAGAGCCCCGTCATGCGGCGCGTGCTGCAGACCGTGGCTCAGGTGGCTCCGACAGATGCCAACGTGCTCATCCTCGGCGAGAACGGCACGGGCAAGGACGTCATTGCCCGTCAGCTCTGCGCCCTCTCCGGCCGCTCCGCCAAGCCCTTCGTCAGCATCGACCTCGGCAGCGTGCCGGAACAGCTCTTCGAGAGCGAGCTCTTCGGCTACGAGAAGGGCGCCTTCACCGATGCCCGCAAGCCGAAAGCCGGACGCATGGAGGCTGCCAGCGGCGGCACGCTCTTCCTCGACGAGATTGGCAACCTGACCCTTCCCCTGCAGGCAAAGCTGCTGGCAGCACTGGAGCGACGAGAGATCTCGCGCCTCGGCAGCACACAGGTGACGCCCATCGACGTGCGGCTCATCTGTGCCACGAACGCCGACATACGCGGTGAGGTGGCCGAAGGCCGCTTCCGCCAGGACCTGCTCTACCGCATCAACACCATCGAGCTCACCATCCCGCCCTTGCGCGAACGCGGCGAGGACATCATCCTGCTCGCGGAGCACTTCCTGGCTCTCTACGCCCATAAGTACGGCAAGCCGAAGATGACGCTGAACCGCGACGCACGCCAGCGCCTGCTACGCCACACGTGGCCCGGCAACGTGCGCGAGCTGATGCATGCCGCCGAACGTGCCGCGCTGCTCTGCAAGGGCACGACGCTCTGCGCACAGGACTTCGTGCTGCAGGAACCCTCGCGCCGCACCCAGCAGATGCAGACGCTGAACCTGGAACGCCTGGAGCAGGAAGCCATCGAACGCGCCATGAAGATAGCGGGCGGCAACGTCACGCATGCTGCCGAACTGCTCGGCATCACACGCTTCGCACTCTATAGGAAACTGAGCAAATGAAGACAGGGATTATATAAAACCACGGATTGAACGGATTGAACGGATTTCCCCCAAAGAACGGAATTATATATTTCACGGATTATATGAGCCTTTCAAGGCTCAGGAATCTGTTTAATCCGAAGACAATTCATCTGCTGAAAGAATCCGTTCAATCCGTTTAATCCGTGGTTAAAAGACATCCGAGTTAGATGAAATGAAGACATACATACTATATATAATAGGGCTTATCGGCCTGATGACCTGTCTGGCCCTCAGCATCCGTGCGGGACTGCTTTGGCCGTCGGTCGCCCTGGGCGTGGCGCTGCTGTGGCTTTGCCTCTCGCTCTACGGGCGCATCGGACGCCTGCTCTACGCCTACCGCGAGACGGAGAAGGAGAACGAGAAGTTGCACACGCGACTGGTTGAGGCAGAGCGGCAACTGCAGTACCTGCGGCAACTCACCGAGAACGTCGATACCGCCCTCTTCGTCTGCTCCACGGACGGACGCATCGACTGGATGAACCATGCAGCGACACAATACTCCTCCCCCTCGGGGGAGGTCGGGAGGGGGCTTTTGCCTCCCCATATCCTCTCGGCCATCGCCGAGCACAAGGAGGTGGTGGACGGCTGTGCCCTCTCCACCGTCATGCTGCGCATCGACGGGTAGCGGCGGCTCATCGTGGCGCTGAAGGACGTGTCGATGCTGATGCAGCGGCAGGAGATGGAGGCCTGCTGGCAGCTCATCCGCGTGCTGACCCACGAGATCATGAACTCCCTGACGCCCATCATCTCCATCAGCGAGACCTTAACCAACGAAAACGAAGCCTTTGCCGTCATCAACCGCCGCTGCCACGCCCTGCTCGACTTCGTGGAAAGTTATCGCCAGCTGACGCGCATCAAGCAGCCCGAGCGGACGCAGTTCCCCATCGCTGAACTCTTCGCCCACATAAAAGCTCTCTTCCCCAAGCTGGCCGTTTCTCTCCCCCTAAAAGGGGACGGGGGGTCTGCTCTCTTGTTTGCCGACCGCTCCCAGCTGGAGCAGGTGCTCATCAACCTCATCAAGAATGCCTACGAGAGCGGCGCCACGGAGGTAGAGCTTACAGCCCCCTCCCCGCTCCCCCTTTGGGGGAGTGCCACAATCCCGCTGGCTCGCCGCTTCAAAGCACTCCCCCAAAGGGGAAGCGGGGAGGGGGCTGTGGGGTCGGGGGTTACTCTTCTGGTTCGCGACAACGGCTGCGGCATGTCGCCCGACGTCCTCGCGCAGGCCTTCATCCCCTTCTTCACCACGAAACAGGCCGGCACTGGCATCGGCCTCGCCCTCTGCCGACAAATCATCTTGGGGCACGGCGGCACCATCTCCATCGACAGCGAAGAAGGCCGCGGCACCACCTTCACCATCTCACTCCCTAAAGCCTGATTCCCATCTCCCCAAAGAGCAAAACTATTAAATCCTGCACAGAAAAAGAAGATTTATTTCCGTTTCTGTACGATTATTTATATCTTTGCAACCAAAATGTGTGGTTCATGACACAATTAGAAGAACTGAATGCACTGAAGCAACTGGGAAACATTCCCGTCACAATGGGAGTGCTCAAGAGTATATTCCATGAGTATCTTTCGCCCGAAAAGAAAGTGCAGGCACTGGAAAAGGCCGGAATGCTTGTGAAGTTGAAACGCGGCATGTATGTCGTGTCACCGCAGGTGAGCGGTAAGATGCTTTCCCTCGAACTGATAGCCAACCACCTCTACGGACCTTCGTATGTATCGCTCCATTATGCCCTTCGGTACTATGGACTGATTCCCGAACAGGTGCTAATGCTTACCTCAGTGACCACTCGCCATACGCGATACTTTGATAATTCGCTGGCACGCTTTTCCTATCGCGGTGTCTCAAAGGATTATTTCCCCATCGGCATCAGTTGGCGCAAGGAAGAGGGTGTAACCTATCTGATTGCCACACCGGAAAAAGCATTGTGCGACATGCTGATGCAGGAGCGATACGTACCAGACCAATCGGTAGCCCGACTGGAAGTATTCTTCGAGGAGGACATGCGCATTGACATTGACGACCTGCGCGCCATGAACCGCGACATCATACGCCGCTGCATGGAAACAGGAGGGAAGAAGAACATTCTGTCTAACTTGTTAAAACTTATAGAAAGATGACGATATTCGACGAAATGGTAGAGGAACTGCATCCTAAGACACCCAACGAGAGAGTAAATGCCAAGCACGAGGTGATGCAACAGATTGCTTTGGCAGGACTTTGGCAGGGTGGTTTCTTTGAGCATGCTGCATTCTATGGAGGAACCTGTCTGCGGCTGTTCCACGGCGTAAGAAGGTTTTCTGAAGACATGGACTTCACACAGACGGAAAAGAACCCGAACATACATCTTGAAGACTATTTCCCCCATATTATCGAAGCATTTAAGCTGACAGGCAGAGAAATCAGCATCACTAAAAAAGACAAGAAGACATTCGGCAAGGTGGAGTCTGCTTTCCTCAAGGATAACACAGATGTGTTTGACATTGCTTTCCAGACAGAAAAGACAATCAAGGTAAAGATTGAGTTAGACACCAACCCACCATTGGGCTTCGACACAGAACAGAAGGTGTTGCACAAGCCCTTTTCCTTCATGGTGCGATGTGTAACCCTGCCCGACTTGTATGCAGGAAAGATGCACGCCCTGGCTTTCCGCATTTGGAAGACACGGGTCAAGGGGCGCGACTGGTACGACTTCGAGTGGTATGTCGCTAACAAGATTCCTTTGGATTTTGCACATCTGCAACAACGTATCAAAGAGTTCAATGGGATAGAACTTACCAGAGACAGCTTCATGCAAGCATTAAGGGAACGACTGGCCAACACTGATATCAGTTTGGTGAAAGAAGATGTCCTACGATTCCTCCGTGCAGACCTCCGCGAACTCGACATCTGGTCTAACGACTACTTCCTGATGCTGGCCGACAAGATAGTGTTCCTATAAAGCCTTGTGCATTTCCGCACGGTTGTGAGCGGAAGCGCACAGCGCCGCCAAGGCACGGAGATTTGCAACTCACAGAAAACCTGTGCTTTCACGGTTTGGCACGGTTCTTGAAGTATAGAAAGATGAAACACGGCACGTCGCGTTGCCAAACACAGCACGCTGTGTTGCCCATCACGGCACGCTGTGTTGCCCATCACGGCACGCTGTGTTGCCCATCACGGCACGCTGTGTTTTTGGACACCCCGCAGAAGAATCAACCTGTCAACTCGTCAACTCGTCAACTTGTCAACTCGTCAACTTGTCAACTCGTCAACTCACAACCAACTCGTCAACTCACAACCAACTCGTCAACTCGTCAACTTGTCAACTCGTCAACTTGTCAACTCGTCAACTATAAAAATGAAACAAGCATTCCGAATCATCTCCCGCATGAAGGGCTACACTGCCCTTTCGCTCCTGGGCCTTATCATCTCCCTCAGCGGAACTATCATCATCAGCCGCTACCTTTATCAGGAGTGGACCATCGACCATTGGATGCCGGACTTGGACCGCACCTACGTCTGCTGCGTGCAAAGTGAAAAATGGGGTAATGAATGGATTGCAGCACCAACCTTCGACCCCAATCATGAGAAACAATTTGTCTCGCCTGTAAAGGACCAGAGCGACATAGAATGCTGGTCGGATGTGAATATTCGTGCCATGTTCCGCATCATACCAGAGAATGGAGAGATGTTCTATTCTCAGGCCGTCAGCGTAGATTCCAACTTCACGCAGGTCTATCCGCTGGAAGCCATTGAAGGAACATTGGTGCTGCGAGCAAACGGGCAGTGCATCCTGAGCGAGGAACTGGCCGCACAGTTGTTCCCTGGCGAGAGTGCTGTGGGCAAGACCATTACCGTGGGAGACAACGAGGTGAACACCGTTATGGGTATCTTCCGTCAGCCTGCCACCAAATCGAGCATCCGCTTTGATATAGCTAACTATGCCAGCGAAGATTTCTATGCCCCGGGAAACAGCCGAGGATTTGGAATTGTACGTATGCGCGAGGGCGCTGACATGAAGGCGTACAACGAGCGGCAGCCTTGGCAACATCTGGCGGTGTATAGTGGTAAAGCTATGCGCTATGGTCTCCAACCTTACACACAGGAGGTACAGAAATGTGGTGGAAAATATTGGACTGAATTTGGGTGTCTTGTTCCCGTCGCCTCCAGCGGGCACTTGTGGATATTGTGCTTCGTTGCTGTGCTGTTGCTGTTCGTGGGTCAGTTCAACTTTGTGAATCTTTTCGCTGTCATGCGCAGGCATCGTCGGCACGAACTGGAGGTGCGCCGCATCTTCGGTGCCTCACGTTGGGACATCTTCTGCC
The DNA here is from genome assembly GCA_017483665.1 of Bacteroidaceae bacterium. GTDB lineage: Bacteria > Bacteroidota > Bacteroidia > Bacteroidales > Bacteroidaceae > Physcousia. The sequence goes on along the minus strand of JAFUVM010000036.1, from coordinate 1,232 downwards.
AGCTCTATGCCGAGACATTCCTGCTCGCTGTCTTCACGATGGTCGGTGTCTGGACGGTCGTCGAACTGGGCGAACCGCTGTTGGCTGCCTATTATAATATAGAGGTAATAGGGCAGTGGCGGTTCGATGTTGGGCTCACATTGTTTATTGTCTTCGGATTACCACTCATATCAAGCCTAATCCCAAGGAAACGTCCTTCCCTTCGGGAGGGGTTGGGGGTAGGCTTCCAGTTCTTCATCTCCCTCGCCTTGCTGAACGTCAGTCTCTACTTCATGCGTCAGCTGCATGTGATGATGACTACCGACCCTGGTTTCCGCACCAAGGGACTGCTGACTGCCACCATCTATCCTCCATCCAACCATGGTATGTGGTCATCAGAGGAATTTGATGCCATGATAAAAAAAAGGCAGAGCCAGACACAGGTAGTGAAACAAAAACTGGGAGCTTGTCCTTACCTTTTAGGTGTTACTGGATATGATTATTTCATTGGGGGAAATATGGATTTTACCCTCGCAGACGGAAGTTCCATTGATGTTATGTACACCTCGGGTGATGCTGCCCGGATGTTTGGCCTGCAACTGATTGAAGGCGTTCTGCCCAGCGACAGTTTATCATTGGAAGACTATGCCTGTGTGGCTAATGAATCGGCCATCAAGGCACTGGGCATCAAGAACTGGGATACCGACCTTGTGCAGTTTAAAGAACGCTTTTGGTATAGTGGTGACAAAGACTGCAGCGGCAACCCACCCTACCGCATCGTGGGTGTGGTGAAGGATTTTAATCCAGGCCGACAGTCGGAGCCTATACGTCCAATGTTGCTGATGTTCGAGAATTGGAGGAATCAGTATGATATATTTGATGCCGACCAGATGGAGGGAAGACCATATCTGCTTGAAATTGCCAAAGGTCACGAGGACGACATCATCCGCGACCTGAAGGATCTGCAGAAAGAGCTCTATGGCACCAGCGACCTGAAGTACAAATGGGTAGAGGATGAACGTAAGGAACTCTACAAGGAGGACCAGCGCATTGCCCGAGTCTTCTTCACCTTCTCGCTGCTGGCGATTGCCGTGACGTGCCTCGGCGTGCTTGGCCTGATGATGTTCGACGTGCGCCGCCGCTACCGCGAGATAGCGCTTCGCAAGGTCAACGGCGCCACGTTCCGCGACATCGCCCTGCTCCTCTCGCGCCGCTACCTTATTATATTGGCTGCCGCAGCCGCCGTCAGCATT
>JAFUVM010000035.1 GCA_017483665.1 Bacteroidaceae bacterium | reverse complement strand
TCTTTGCACATAGCTAAGGAATGAAGTATCTTGTTTTTTTGCTATTACAAAGGTACTGATTTTTGGGGACTTACCCAAATATTCCTTAGCTTTTTTCGTGTCTGAAACTAAGCTTTTGAATCAAATGCTGAAGTTGAGTTACATGTTAACAACAGATTACACGGATTTGATTTTAACATCGAAAGATACGAAATGAACGAAATTCGTGTTTTTAGATGTTAACTCTTTAACATGTAATTGCCACGAATTGGACATGAATGATTCATGAATTATTGTTTACATCGAAAGATACGAAAGAAACTAATGTTCATGTTTTTAGTGTTTTTAGATGTTCTCTCTTTAACATGTAATTGCCATGTAGTTGTTCATGAATTTCCCATGTAATTATATTTATGGTAATTCGTGGGTATTCTTGGTAATTCGTGTTTTAGTTTCTTTAGTGCTTTTCGATGTGAACTGAACAGTTACTTTCATTTTTATTTCCTCTGTCGCATCTGTCATACTATCTGCCATAGAGTAACAAGTTAACACTCAGTTTGCTGCGACCCCAGTGGCAGACTTGCAGATAATTTTGGGAAAACTCGCTGTACGCGCGAAGCATATATTAGGTGTTTTACCTTTCGCCCCAGAGCAGTGTGCCGTCGGGGGCCTGGCCCTCGGCTTCGACGGAGAGACTTGTCTGGCGGGAATTGTTGTAGAAGGTCACGACGGCCTCACCGTTCTCGTCCAACTGTACATCGGGGTTCCAGTAAAGTGTGCGGCGGAAGTCGGACCCCCCGACCCCCTTTTGGGGGAGCTCTTGCTTGCTGTAGTCGGGGCTGTAGAACTCGGCAGAGGTGGAGTAGCCGTCGAGGACGATGAAGCGGTCGCGGTAGGCGGTGCGCTTCGAGTCGTCCAGGAAGCGATGCAGGTCAATGGTCACCGAGGGCTGGTCTGAGCCATTGAACTTCGTGTCACCCTCCATGCGGGGAGAATAGTCTGTATAGAGATATACGTTGTCGAGGTTCTCCAAGTGGTTGTACTTCAGCTGTTCTTCCTTTACGCCTATGCTACCGACAGAAATGTTCCTGCCATCCCATCTCCTTTCCATGGGATATGTCCTCCGGATGCCCATGTCTCCGACGAGTAGGCGGGCAAGGTTGTTCGAGAACGACATGGAGCCGGCATAGAAGGCGCACGTCACCCCCGCATCTACCGTCTGATTGAAAGCTTCGTAGACATCCATCACAAGAGCCGGCTTATCCAGGTCCAGCTTGCGGAGAATCCTTCTTCTGCCTTTCACCCTCACCTCTTGGAGGGACGTGATGTCGCCTACTTTCTTGCTGCCAGTGTTCCCCGAATCTTCAGCTTCCCGGATTTGCAACTGATAGTATTCGTATGGCTTGACAAAGCGAGGGTGGCAAGTACGAATCCTGATGCTGTAGGCGGTGTATTCATCCGCATTTGGCATGAGCCACTGGTGAGCCACGGCTTTTGCTTTTTTCTTCTTCCCGTCCTTGTCGTTCTTCTTTATTTCGTCGGGATTCGCTGCTGCAAGGTGCATGAGGCAGTAGCCTCCGAAGTGCGGAGCCTGAATGGTGAACTTGCCATCTTCCCCGACAGTCAAATCCCCATAAACAGGAGTCGCCCCCGGTTGAACATATTCTGCATGGAGATGCGTTTTCCTCATTGGACTGCTCAGAGTCTCATAGTCATATGTCCGGAGGGGTTTGTCTATTACAGAGGTTGAATCTTCCGTGTACCAGAGGGGCAAGGGGGATTCGTCTGTAGGAACAAACAAAAAACCTTGCACATTTCCCGCACCTGTACCTCGAACAGGAATCGGTCCGCCATACCCATGACGCATATAAGTGTCTTCCTGCTGCATCTGCTGCTGCGCTGCTACAAGAATAAAGCCGTCCTCCTGGTCGAGTGGCGTGTATTTGTTGACCTCGCCCACTATCATCTGCGACTTCTCGTAGGGCTCCACTATCTCCGGCTGCCTGATGCCGAACCTGCGCCAGCCCTGCACCATGAGCAGGAGGTCGAGGTGACGACGGCGCTCGGCATCGTCCTTCTCGAAGTAATAGCCGGGGTTCTCCACGAAGCCTTTGATGTGGCTGCTCAGCAGCATCTCGGTCATGATGCTGCCGTTGTCGAAGATGGGGTCGCCGGAGGCTTTGTCCCTGACGGAGAGGGAAAAGGTAGCGCCGGCCTTGCCCTGCACTTTCAGCGATACCCGTTCCAGCGGCTCGTAGCCCTCCTTCATGCCGAGTATCTGCAAAGGCGCTTCCTGCAGCCCCGGCTTGTGGACAAAGACAAGCCTGTCTGCCAGGATGTTCCCGTTCCTTAGGAGCGTCAGCTGTGCCACCCCTGCAGGCAGGGAGTCCTTGCCGACCGTCAGCGGTTCTCCCATATAGGGTATGTGCATTCGCGGCCTTCCGCATGTCGTGACGAGAAGCAGGACGGAGTCTTTCTCTGTTCCCTGTATGCCGATGTCTGCCTTGATGCTTTCGGAGTCCTGCTCCACTCTCATTGCCGCTCCGGAGGGGAGGATGTCGGGAAGGCTGACTTTCGTCTGCCTGCCTTCCTCGTCCTCAAAGATGCCAGACACCTTTTTCCCGTATTCGATGCATAAATCCATACATCCCCTGCCTCTGTTCTCCGTCCGGGCAGAGCAAAGTGTGTCGCCGTTTTCGCCCACCATAAAGAGCCTGCCTTCTGCGTGCCGCCCTTCGCCGTCCCGGGCCTCGAACGCCACGCGCTGCCTGATGCCGCCTATCAGATTGCCGCCCTCGGGGAACAGCGAAACGGCGGGCTTCTCCGGAATCTTCTCGTCCTTGTAGTCCCTGCGCAGCGGCCGCACCGTCATGTCCCTGTAGTATTCGCCGGGCTGCTGCGGCTTGTCGTAGACGGGGAACACGCGACTGTAGAGCTTGTCGTAGTCGACGAAGAACTCCTGCGCATATTCCTTCTTGAGGAACCAGCGGTTGATGTATGGGTCGTGCGGGTGCTCTTTCCTGCCGAAGTTGAGCTGCCAGCGGGTGTAGGCCCTGAGCTCATAGAAGCCGGCATAGAGCGAGTCCTCCAGACAGAAGCTGCCGCTGGCCTGTCCGCCCTTCAGTCGCAGCACCTGCCTCTCCGCCAGATAGCCGTCCTGACCCAGCAGTTCGACGTAGAGCACCTCGCTCAGGTCGGTCGGCCTGCCTGTGTCGCTCCGCTGCACGTAGGCTTTGTAGAAGAGCGTGTCGCCCAGGAAGTAGCAGGTGTTGTCCATGTGGACGAACACCATCTCTTGGGGAATTGTCTTAATGAAGGCCGTCCGCCTCTTGGCAAGGTTGCTCAGCCCCGACTCTTGGGCAAGAGAGAGAGCCGGCAGGCAGAGAGCAAGCAGAATGGTAGTAAAGGCCTGTTTCATGTCAGTTTATCTGTGTGTTTTGTTATATAAACGCACGAACAGGCAAAATGTAACACCAGGAGAACATATTTTTCCTAAAAAGTAGCAAAATACATTACGGTGTTTACGTCTCTTCCGCAAGGAGCAAGGGGCTTCAGTTATGCACGAGGGTGCCGATGTCTTCGCCGCTGAGGACGCGCATGAGGTTGCCCGGGATGTCCATGTTGAAGACGTAGATGGGCAGGTTGTTCTGCATGCACATGGCTGTGGCGGTGATGTCCATGACCTTGAGGCCGCGGGCGATGACTTCGCTGTAGGTGATGTCGTGGAACTTGGTGGCCGTCGGGTCCTTCTCGGGGTCGGCGGTGTAGATGCCGTCCACGCGTGTGCCCTTGAGCATGACGTCGGCCTCTATCTCGATGCCGCGCAGCGAGGAGCCAGTGTCGGTGGTGAAGTAGGGGCTGCCGGTGCCTGCGCTGAAGATGGCGACCTGGCCTTGCTGCATGGCGCGGATGGCTTTCCATTTGCTGTAGAACTCGCCGATGGGCTCCATGCGGATGGCTGTGAGGACGCAGTTCGGCTGGCCCACGGCGTCGAGGGCGCTGCTCAGTGCGAGCGAGTTGATGACGGTGGCGCACATGCCCATCTGGTCGCCTTTGACGCGGTCGAAGCCTTTGCCTGCTCCGCTGAGTCCGCGGAAGATGTTGCCGCCGCCGATGACGATGCCTATCTCTATGCCCATGTCGGCGGCTTCCTTGATTTGCTGTGCGTACTGGCCGAGGCGCTCGGGGTCGATGCCGTAGCCTTGCTGTCCCATCAGGCTCTCGCCCGACAGCTTGAGAAGAATGCGTTTGAATTTCATATTATATATTTTAGTTGTTTGAATTCATAGCGTCGTCGGTCGCATTCCGTGTCCTGAAGGATGAGGTGCCCCGACTGTTCAACATCGACAATCGTGGCGCAAAACATCCCTGTGTCGTCGATGAATTTATGCTCTTCGCCCATTCGGTAGAGGTGGCCTTTGTAGTGCTGGTGCAGCGCGTCGAGGGCGTCGGGGGTTCCGTCGGTTATCTGTCCGAAGAAGTGCAGGAAGCTTTCCATGATGCGCTCCAGCACGGTACGGCGCTCCAGGTCGTGCCCCACGATGTCGGCGAGGGAGCGCGGGTTGGGAGCGTCGCTCAGGAAGCGTCGCTGGTTGACGTTGATGCCGATGCCGACGACAGAGCGCCGGACGAACGCGCCCTGCAGGTCGTTCTCGATGAGGATGCCTGCCACTTTGCTGTCGCCGTAGTAGATGTCGTTGGGCCATTTGATTGTGAAGGGAGCCTCCGAAAAGCTTGTCAGAGCTGTGACCAGCGCCAGTGCCGCCACTTCCGAGATGGCGAACATGTGGCGGGCAGGCAGGGCTTGGGGCTGGACGCGCAGGCTGAAAAGCAAGTTCTCGCCGCGTGCCGATTCCCAGCGGTTCGTGTCGGCGCCGCGTCCGGCTGTCTGGTACTCGGCCGTCACGAGCAGGGGGCAAGGGGAGTCTGGTGCGTCGAGGCGGCGCAGGTAGTTGTTGGTGGAGTCCACCTCGTCGAGCGCTATCAGGCTGTATGGTCTTTCCATTGTCTTCTTCTCTCTGTGTGTGCAGGAGTGCCCTGTGCTTTGGCGGGACATCCTGCGGGTGCAAAGTTAGCAAACTTTTCCTTTACGGAAGCGAAAGAGAAGGAAAAAGAGCAGGATAGGGCAAGTTTTTCGGGACGATGTGCTATAAAGTGCAAACTTTTCTTTATCTTTGCGGGGAAATATGTCAAGAAGTCTATATGAAACGCTTCATCTTCACCCTGCTGGCCCTTTTGGCCGTGCTCTGTGCCTCGGCAGAGGGGCGCGAATACATCAGCCTCGACTCGCGCCTGGGGCATGGCGGAGGTTTGACGTGGCACATGCTGCGCGACGGAGAGACGAAAGCCACCGGCCGCGAGATTTCCATGCCAGGCTTCAAGCCCGAGGGCTGGGCGGAAGCCATCGTGCCGGCTACGGTGCTGACGAACCTCGTGGAACAGAAAGTCTACCCCGAACCGTACTTCGGACAGACGAACAAGCTGGCGAACAACCTTATCCCCGACATCGCGAAGGTCGGGCGCGAGTTCTATACCTATTGGTTCCGTACGGAATTCTCTAACCCCTAACCCCTAACCTCTAACCCCTAACCCCTAACCTCTAACCCCTAACTCCCCATGAAGTGTCAAGAGAAGTTCCATGAGATATACAAACGCGAGCCGGAAGCGCTTGCCTTTTGTCCCTACCGCGTCTGCCCCATCGGGGCGCATAGCGACGCCAATCTCGGCAAGATAACAGGCCTGGCTATCGACAAAGGCATCCACATTGCCTACAGCCCCAAGCTGAACGGCGTGGTGGAGCTCTGCTCGCTGCAGTTCGACAAACGCGCTCAGTTCCACGTCCGCGACGTGCCCCGCCACAAACAGGACGACTGGGCCGACTATCTGCGCGGCGCTACGCTCAAGCTCGGCGAACGCTACCCCCTCACCTACGGACTGAGCGGCGTCATCGAGGGCAGCCTCCCCATCGGCGGACTCTCCTCATCGGCAGCTGTGGCGCTCGTCTACCTCAAAGCCCTCTGTCACGTCAACCTCATTCACCCCGAGCCCCTGGAGCTGATACAGATCTCCGTGGCAGCCGAGAACGACTACGTGGGCGTCAGCAGCGGCAAGCTCGACCAGAGCTGCGAAGTCTATTCCAAGAAGGACCACCTGCTTTACCTCGACACCCTGACCGACCGGTACGAGCTCATCCCCACCAACCCCAAGATGAAGCCCTACCGCATCGCCATCTTCTTCAGCGGCATCGAAAGGACGTTGGCAGGCAGCAAGTTCAACATGCGCGTCGACGAAGCCCGCAGCGCCGCCTATGCCCTGCTGGCCTACTCCGGCATGGAGTACGGCAAGTTCCGCGAAGCCAACCTCCGGGCCGTGCCGCGCGAGGTGTACGAGCAGTACAAGGAGCGTTTGCCCGAGACGTGGCGCCGACGTGCCGAGCATTGGTACACCGAGTTCGACCGCGTGGAGCAGGGTGCCGAGGCATGGCGCCGGGGCGACCTGGAGACCTACGGCCGCCTCAGCTTCGAGAGCGGACTGAGCAGCATCGTCAACTGGGAGACCGGCTCGCCCGAGCTGAAGACGCTCTACGACATCATGCGCCACACCGACGGCATCTACGGCGGACGTTTCAGCGGCGCAGGCTTCAAAGGCTGCTGCATGGCCCTCATCGACCCCGCCTACGAAGCATCCGTCACGCGGCAGGTTACCAGCGAATACCTCGCCGCCTTCCCGCAGCTCAAAGGCAAGTACAGCGTACACATCTGCCAGAGCGCCGACGGACTGATATAAAAGGTGAAAAGGTAAAAAAGTAAAAAATTAAAAAAGGAAAAGAAAAACGGAAGCAATCCGCCTCTCACCTTTTTACCTTTTCACCTTTTCACCTTTTCACCTCTTTACCTTTTTAATTTTTTCACTTTTTAACCTTTCACCTTTTTATGAAGTGTTTAATCCTTGCCGCGGGCTATGCTACCCGCCTTTACCCCCTCACCGAGAACTTCCCCAAGCCCCTGCTCAAGGTAGGCAATAAAGCCATCCTCGACTGGCTCATCGACGACATCGACGGCGCCAGGCTGGTGGACGAATATATCGTCATCTCCAACCACAAGTTCGCCCGCCACTTCCAAGACTGGGCAGCCACTAAGGCTCAAAAGGTGACTGTCGTTGACGACGGCACGGAGAGCAACGAGACGCGCCTCGGAGCCGTCCGCGACATACAGTTCGCCATCGACCTGCTCCGCCTCGACGACGACATGCTGGTCATTGCCGGCGATAATCTTTTGGACTTCAGCCTGACACGCTTCGTTCGCTATGCCCGCGAGAAGCAGACCTCCTGCATCATGCGCTTCTGGGAGAAGGACGAACAGCGGCTCCTGAAGTGCGGCGTCGTGACGGTCGATGACCAGGACCGCATCCTGCGCATGACCGAGAAGTCGCCTACGCCCGAGACGCATTGGTGCTGCCCACCTTTCTATTATTATACGCGCGAGGATGCACGGCTCGTCGCCAAAGGCATTGCCGAAGGCTGCGGCGTGGACGCTCCCGGCAGCTACATCGCCTGGCTCTGCACGCAGACCCCCGTCCATGCCATGGAAATGCCCGGACGCCGCTATGACATCGGCAACCTGCAGAGCTATGAGCAGGTGCAAAGGGAATACCAGGGCATAAGGTAACGTCCTCTCTCTTCCAATGAAAATCCGGCGTATAGCTCATTTTTCGGCGCATTTTCTTGCAGGTTTTGCAGAAAAGGCGTACCTTTGCACTCGGAAGATGAAGGTGAGGAGCTCGGAAGGTTCCTCACTTTTCGTTATAAACCACTAAAAAACTAAAACACATGATTAGCAAAAGCGCAGTGCAGCAGGCCGTGGAAGAGTGGCTCCAGGGCAAAGAGTATTTCCTGGTGGACATCAATGTCAGCCCTGACGACCGCATCGTGGTGGAGATTGACCATCAGGACGGCGTCTGGATAGAGGACTGTGCCGACCTGAGCCGCCACATCGAGTCGCGACTGAGCCGCGACGACGAGGACTACGAGCTCGAAGTGGGCAGTGCCGGCCTGGGCCAGCCCTTCCGTGTGCACCGGCAGTACGAGATACACGTAGGCAAGGAAGTGGAGACACAGCTGCACGACGGGCGCAAGCTGCGCGGCACGCTGCTCAGCGTGGGTCAGGACGGCTTCCAGCTCGGCGTCGTGCAGAAGGTGAAGGAGGAAGGCAAGAAGCGCCCCGTCACGAAGGAGATTCCCACTGACCTGAGCTTCGAGGACGTCGCATACACGAAGTACCTGATCAAGGTGAAATAACCCCGGGAAATCCAGGAAATCTAGAAGCCCTAGACAATCTAGAAGTTCTAGACAATCTAGAAAGTCTAGACAATCTAGAAAATCTAGACACTCTAGAAAATCTAGACAATCCCAGGAAAGACGAAAACAAAAACAAACAATATAATGGCTAAGACAACTAAATCAAAAGAGGCGATAAACATGATTGAGGTTTTCGCCGACTTCAAGGAGAAGAACAACATCGACCGCGCTACGCTGGTGAGCGTGCTCGAGGAGTGTTTCCGCGGGGTGCTCGCCAAACTCTATGGCTCCGACGAGAACTACGACATCATCGTCAATCCCGACAAGGGCGACTTTGAAATCTATCACAACCGCGTCGTTGTGCCCGACGGAGAGGTCAGCGACCCCAACAAGGAAATCTCGCTGAGCGAGGCACAGCAGATAGAGGACGACTACGAGATAGGCGAGGAGGTGAGCCAGCGCGTCAATATGTCCGACTTCGGGCGCCGCGCCATCCTCACACTGCGCCAGACCCTCTCCGGACGCATCATGGAGCTGGAGTACGACTCGCTCTACAATCAGTATAAGGACCGCGTGGGCGAGGTCATCAGTGCCGAGGTCTATCAGACGTGGAAGCGCGAGACCCTCCTCATGGACGAGGACGGCAACGAGCTGCTCCTGCCGCGGCAGGAGATGATTCCCGGCGACTTCTTCCGCAAGGGCGACAACGCACGTGCCGTCATCTCCAACGTGGAGAGCACCGGCGGCAAGCCCCGCATCATCCTGAGCCGCACGTCGCCCGTCTTCCTGCAGCGCATGCTCGAGGCGGAAGTGCCGGAGATTCAGGACGGACTCATCACCATCCACAAGATAGCACGCATCCCGGGCGAACGCGCCAAGATAGCCGTCGAGAGCTACGACGACCGCATCGACCCCGTAGGAGCCTGCGTGGGCGTCAAGGGTAGCCGACTGCGCGGCATCGTGCACGAACTGCGCGGCGAGAACATCGACGTCATCACATGGACGTCCAACACACAGCTCATGATAACACGTGCCCTCAGTCCTGCACGCGTCAACAGCGTCGTACTCCACGAAGAGGAGCACAAGGCCGAAGTCTTCCTCGACCCCGACCAGGTATCGCTCGCCATCGGTAAGAGCGGACTCAACGTCAAGCTCGCCAGCATGCTCGTGGGCTACACCATCGACGTCTTCCGCGAAGTGACGGGCGAGGCCGACGACGACGACGTGAGCCTGGACGAGTTCACCGATGCCATCGAGCCCTGGATTATCGACGAGCTCAAGAAGATCGGCTTCGAGACAGCAAAGGACGTGCTCGGAGCACAGCGCGACATGATCGTGCAGAACGCCGACCTCGAGGAAGAAACCGTCGACGAAGTGCTGCGCATCCTGCAAGCCGAATTCGAATAAAAAGTAAAACCTATAATTCTTCACTCTTCATTCTTCACTCTTCATTCTTCACTCTTCACTCTACATTCTTCATTCTACATGAGCATCAGATTAAACAAAGTCACCAAGGAGTTCAACATCGGACTGCAGACGGCTGTTGAATATCTCCAGAAGAAAGGCTTCAGCGAGGTTGAGGCCAATCCCAACTACAAGATTACCGAAGAGCAGTATGCGCTGCTGCAGGGCGCGTTCAGTTCCGACAAGGGACTGCGCAAGGAAGCTTCGCAGCTCATCCAGCAGCACATCGACCAGGCCAAGGAACGCAAGGAAACGACCAAGGCAAAGGTGGTGGAAGAGGTGAAGGTGGAAGCGCCGAAGGTGGCCGGACCGAAGATATTGGGCCGCATCGACCTGGGCGGCGACCGCTCCGAGGCGCCCAAGCCTGCCAAAGTCCCTGTGGCAAAGCCTGAGCCGAAAGTGGAGAAGAAGAAACCCGAGCCGAAGCCCGTGGAGAAGAAAGTGCAGACTCCCGAGCCTGCACCCGCTCCGAAGGCTGAGACCGCGGCATCCGCTCCGAAGCCGGAGCCCGCTCCCGCCGCTCCTGTGCAGCCCGAGCGTCCCGCACCCGCTCCCGCCAAGGAGAAGAAGCCCGAGCCGACGCCCGCGCCTGCTCCGAAGGCTGAGCCCGCTCCGGCACCCGTAGAAGAGAAGAAGGCAGAAAAGAAGGAGGAGGCACCTGCAGCACCTGCTCCCGAAAAGAAGAAAGAAGACGAGGTGTTCCGCCTCACCCCCGCCACAAGCGTTGCCCCGGGCCTGACCATCAAGGGCAAGATTGACCTGAGCAGCCTGAACCAGACCACGAGACCCAAGAAGAAGTCGCACGAGGAACGTCGCCGCGAACGCATGGGACAGGACGGACAGGGCGGCGACCGCAAGAAGCGCGTCCGCGTCGGCAAGGAGCGCGTCGACGTCAATGCCGTAGCCAACCAGCCGCAAGGCAACGGCGGACAGAAGAAGAACGGCGGCGGCAACCAGCCGCAGAACCAGCAGGGCAGCGGCAAGAGCAAGAAGCAGAAGAACCGCCCCAAGCAGACACCCGTGCAGCCCGAAGTAAGCGACGAGGAAGTGGCAAAGCAGGTACGCGAGACCCTGGCACGCCTCACCTCGGGCAAGTCGGGCAAGATGGGCAAGGGCGCCAAGTACCGCCGCGAGAAGCGCGAAGCCATCCGGCAGGGAATGGAGGAAGAGCTGGCAAACGAGGCAGCAGAGAGCAAGGTGCTCAAGCTGACAGAGTTCGTCACTGCCAACGAGCTCGCTACGATGATGAACGTGCCGGTCACGAAGATTATCGCCACTTGCATGAGCATCGGCATCATGGTCAGCATCAATCAGCGCATGGACGCCGAGACCATCAACCTCATTGCCGAAGAGTTCGGCTTTACCACAGAGTACGTCAGTGCGGAAGTCAGCGCTGCCGTCAGCGAGGAGGAGGACGATGAGGCCGACCTCGTGCCACGTGCTCCCATCGTCACCGTCATGGGCCATGTCGACCACGGCAAGACGTCGCTGCCCGACTACATCCGCCAGACGAACGTCATCGCGGGCGAGGCAGGCGGCATCACGCAGCACATCGGTGCCTACAACGTGACGCTCGACGACGGACGACACGTCACTTTCCTCGATACGCCAGGTCATGAGGCCTTCACCGCCATGCGTGCCCGCGGTGCACAGGTGACGGACATCGCTATCATCATTGTGGCTGCCGACGACGACATCATGCCGCAGACGAAGGAGGCCATTGCGCATGCCACGGCTGCGGGCGTGCCCATCGTCTTTGCCATCAACAAGATAGACAAACCTGCTGCCAACCCCGACAAGATTAAGGAAGGCCTGGCTGCCATGAACTTCCTCGTCGAGGAGTGGGGCGGCAAGTACCAGAGCCAGGACATCAGCGCGAAGAAGGGCATCGGCGTGAGCGAACTGCTGGAGAAGGTGCTCCTCGAAGCCGAGATGCTTGACCTCAAGGCCAACCCCAACCGCAAGGCTACGGGCTCCATCATCGAGTCCAGCCTGGACAAGGGTCGCGGCTACGTGGCTACGGTGCTCGTCAGCAACGGTACGCTGCATGTGGGCGACATCCTGCTGGCCGGAACGAACTACGGTCGCGTCAAGGCCATGCTGAACGAACGCGGACAGCGCGTGCAGACCATCGGTCCGGCACAGGCTGCTACCGTGCTGGGCCTGAACGGTGCTCCGCAGGCCGGCGACACGTTCCACGTCATGGAGTCCGACCAGGAGGCCCGCGAGATAGCCAGCAAGCGCGAACAGCTGGCACGCGAGCAGGGCTTGCGCACCATGAAGCGCCGTGGACTGGAAGAGCTTGCGCACAACATCGCCCTGGGCGGCGTGCAGGAGCTCAACCTGATTGTCAAGGGCGACGTGGACGGCTCCATCGAAGCCCTCAGCGACTCCCTCATCAAGCTCTCGACGGAGAAGATTCAGGTCAACGTCATCTACAAGGCCGTCGGCCAGATCAGCGAGAGCGACGTCAACATGGCGGCTGCAGCCAGCAACTGCTTCATCGTCGGCTTCCAGGTGCGTCCCTCGGCGGCAGCGCGTCGTCTGGCCGACCAGATGGACGTCGACATCCGCCTCTACAGCGTCATCTACGATGCCATCGAGGAGGTGAAGGATGCCATGGAGGGCATGCTTTCGCCCGAAATCAAGGAAGAGGTGACGGCTCAGCTGGAGGTGCGCCAGGTGTACCACATCACGAAAGTGGGCACTGTGGCCGGCGCCTACGTGATGGACGGCAAGGTCAGCCGCTCGAACAAGGCGCGTGTCATCCGCGACGGCATCGTCATCTTCACCGGTGCCATCAATGCCCTGAAGCGTTTCAAGGACGACGTGAAGGAGGTCAGCACGAACTTCGAGTGCGGCATCTCGCTGGTGAACTACAACGACCTGCGCGAGGGCGACATGATCGAGACCTTCCAGGAGATTGAAATCAAGGCAACGCTCTAAAGCACAATTCATAATTCACAATTCATAATTCATAATTTCGGGGCAGCGGCTTGTCTTTCTCATGGCGTAGCCTAATTATGAATTATGAATTACGAATTATGAATTAATAGCAATGGATATTCTTCTGCTCATCCTGTTGGCTGTCGGTTTCGTCAGCGGCCTTGTTTCGGGTGCTGTCAGGCAGCTTATCTCGCTGGCGGCTTTTGTGTTGGGCTTTGTCATAGCTTGTCTCTACCACCAGCCGCTCGGCGCTGTGCTGGGCGGCGTTCTGCCCCTGCCGGCCTTTTGCAATGTCGTGGCGTTCGTCCTGCTGTGGGTCGTAGTGCCCATCGTGGCGCGGATAGTCAGTGCGATGCTCACGTCGTTGCTCGACGGACTGTTTGCTGTGGGCTTTGTCAACCGTCTGCTGGGCGGTATCCTCGGCATCGCGAAGTACGGACTCGTGCTGGGTGCATTCATCTGGCTCTTCTCGTCCATGCAGGTCATCAGCGACGAGACGATGCAGCAGTCGCGCCTCTGCCGGCCGCTCAAGGCAGTGCCGGAGTTCATCTACAATCATTTATTCAACAAGGCAACGACAAGCCCTTCCTCGCCGAAGGCGGCTCCTTCGGGGGAGCAGGACGGCGCGGAGATGAGGGAATGCCTTCTGCGGTAGGCTCTCTCAGGCTTTCACCTTGATGATGGCCTTGTGCAGTCCCGTGGACGAGATGGCCGGAGCGTGTCCGTCGGCGGGGAAGAAGATGGCGAACTGCCCCGGGTGCAGCTTGAAGTAGGTCTGCGTCACGTCCTCCGAAGTCTGCGGTGCGGCGGGGTCGTGCATCGTCATGTCGCCAGCCTCGTCGTAAGCGCCTTGGGGTAGCTGTCCGACGGGTGTCCAGCCGTATTCCTCGCTGTCAGTGAGCGGAATCTGTATGTCGAGCATGCGTCGGTGCGACTCGAAGCGGGCTTGCCGCCGTGTCTTGGCCGGAGCGTCTTGCACGTTGATGTAGAGGTCGTCACCCTGAATCTTCGTGATGCCAGTGGGGAGCGAGTTCAGGTCCGTCGTGCGCAGGAATTCTGCCACGGCAGGAAAGAGCGGGTTCAGTCCGGCATAGCGGTCGAACTCCTGAAGGTCGTCGATAATCATGTCAAGCGGTGTTCATTATATTAGACGCTGCAAAGGTACGAAAAAAAGCGGAATGATGTGCGAGGAAGCCCGGTTTTATTGTGGACAGGACGCAGATTCCGTACGTTTGCGGCAGTGAGGGCACGGCAGCGCAGAGTTCCCCTCCCTGCGACACGGCACGTGCTTCTTCCGAAAGCGCGAGGCGTTTATTTTGGAAGCGCGAGGCGCTTATTCGTAATTTGTGGTTTAAAGTCAGCCTTCAATCCGTGTAATCCCTGATTATTTGCGGGGTCAGTAGGCGGTTTTCTTCCCGTCGACGATGTAGATGCCCGGTTGATGCCCGGGGCGCATGGTGCGGACTTGTCTTCCGCTGAGGTCGTAGACCTGGCAGTCGAAGCTCTGGGGCGAGTGTCCGGCCGTTTCCAGTCCGGTGCCGTGGTCGCGCAGGACAATCTCCATCTTCTGCAGGGGACTCCTTGCGCCGCCGTGGTCGATGGGGTCATCCCAGTTGACCGTCAGATAGGCACGCAGGGCACCGACTACTTCTCTGACGCTGTCTCCGTACTGGCAGTCGGGGGTCGTGTCGATGAAGACGTATTCGTGGTCCTTCTGTACTTTCAGCTCAGTCTGTCGGTACGCCCCGATGAAGGAGATGCCGTCCACGGAGACGGTGTCGCCCGTCAGTCCCGCCAGGTCCAGCTCCGCCGGGTCGATGCTGAAGTCCTCGTACGGCACAATAATATAAGGTACGTGCGCCTGCGGGTGAAGCTCCTGCCCGAAGACAATCTCGTTCCCCTCGCATCCCGCCAAGCCGTAGTATTTCCCTTTGCTCGCATCCGGTTCCGTCGGCAGGACAATCGTTGCCATCTGCCCCGCGGTAAAGGTGACGGGGTCGTTCAATGCCACGATATTCCCGAAATGGCTCCAGGGTGATGTTGCCTTGTACTTATCTATAGAGCCTGCCGGCACGTGGAGCGTGGCAGAGTTGGGGATGTCGTTGAATACAACATCCCATGCGATGGGGACATCTTCTGCCTCGCAATAGACATCCATCAGATTGCTGCAGCCACTGAACGCGTTATAACAAATATGCTTCATGCTGCGTGGTATCGTCAGCGAAGCAAGGTGTTGATTGTCATAAAAAGCTGCTCCGCCAATCCACTCCACGCCCTCGGGTATGGCATACGTCTTTTGCTGTTTCCCCATTGGATAGCAATATAGTCCTGTCCCGTAGTATTTGTTTGTCCGATAATAGTATTGTCCGATACCGTCTTGGCTGAAGAGGACGCCATCGACGGACTTCAGGCCAGGATTCCCTTCCTCCACCTCTATTGACTCAAGAGCAGTACATTCCGTGAAAATATTCATGTAAATGGGATTAATCAAACCTGTAGGCACATCCTCGTAAGGATTGTAGAAGAATGTATAGCTGTCCCATATCTTCGCAAGAGTCTTAGGTATCCTCACCTTTGTCAGCTCGGGGCAGTCTGCAAACGCGCCCCTCGTCGTACCCGTTATAGTGTATGTCTGCTCCTGGAACTTCACTTCAGACGGGATGTCCAGCTCGCCTGTCCATTCATTCCCCTTGTACAGTGCTGCCTCGTTGCCTCCTGTGAACAGGTAGTAATTCAAGCCGTCGATGGTCACAGAGCCTGTGCCCTTGATGCTTCCGAATTTGTTCCAGGGCGATGTCGCCTTGTACATGTTTATTGATGCAGCCGGCACATGGAGCGTGGCATCGGCGATGGGTGTGTTTGCGAAGACAGATGCTTCTACGGCGGGCAGGTCGTCCTCGAAGTAGCAGTAAACATCCTTCAGGCTGCTGCAATAGGCAAAAGCATTTTCACAGATACGGGTTATGGTAGGAGGAAGGGTAATGGAGGTCAGCGACTTGGAATTGAAGAATACACCTTCCATAATTTCGGTTACTGTGTACATCTGTCCCTCGTGGTATAACATATCAGGAATGATTATATCCCCATCCTTTCCGAATTGACCTTCGATAGCAGCAGTGTAATTCACCTCACCAGCGATAGTCACTTTATTTAAAATATAAAACCAGTCATCTTTTGAGGCATATTCCGTGACACTCTCCAGCGTCAACGGCTCGCCTTCCGTCAGGCTGACCTGACCATAATACCACCAGCACGAAAAGCGGAAGCTGTTTGCCTCGAGGCCATGCAAGGTGAAAGAGACGTTGAAGGGACATTCACAATCCGCCACTAAATCACCAAAAATGGGCACTACCTGTAAGGACACAGAATAGGGCGTTCCGTCGTTTCCGCCGTTTATACTTGGCGTAACGTCGAACCCCTCCGTGGCACAGTTGCTGACAAACCCTTGCAGTTGCACTGAGAGTATGTCTCCTTCTTTTTGCAAGATAATTGTCTGTGTCTGTTTCAGACCTTCATCATCATCTTCTTCATCATCTTGATTAACCCTTTGGCATCCACTTTTCTGTATGTCGGATAACGTCAGGTCTTGTGCTTCGAGCATGTTCCCTGCTGCAGTAAGCAGCATCGTCGTAATGAATAATAATCCTTTTTTCATAGCTATAATGAATTGGGGTTGAGTTCTGAATTTTCGATGTTGCACGTTTTTGTGTTGTTTTATGCAATTCGGTGGCAAAGTTAGGTCTTTTCTGCAGGCGGAGCAAGAAAATTATGTCCCAAGTTGTCAAATTCCGGTAAATTTGTACCGAAATTTCCGCTCGGGGACCGGAATTCGGGTCGCAGGGCAAGGCAAAACGGCATGTCCGGCATGAAATGTTTATGGCAATTCGCGGACGACTCACGATATTACGCGTTAAAAAGAGAACATCGAAAAACACGAAAAACACGTGTAATCCGTGCAATTCGTGGTTAAAGAAAAAATCCTCCGCAGTCGTAATCCGTTCAATCCGTCATAATCTCTCGCTGCGATAATCCGTTCAATCCGTTCAATCCGTCATAATCTCTCGCTGCGATAATCCGTTCAATCCGTTCAATCCGTCGTAATCTCTCGCTGCGAAAATCCGTTTAATCCGTTTAATCCGCGGTTGAAATTCTCAGTTTCGTTTCGTGTCATCCGTGCGGGGGCAGTGTTTTCGGGGCGGAATGGCGGTGTACGGGGCGGGAGGGAGGGGGAAAAATGTCCCAAGTTGTCAAATCTCGAGCAATTTGTACCGAAATTTCGCCGCGAGGGAGAGAAACCGTTTGCACACAATGAAGAAAAGCTATATATTTGCGCATCTAAACAAAACACTACTTACATGGGAAGGTCGAGACATTTCTTTTTCTCTCTGTGTCTGCTGCTCATGCTCTGCGCTTGCGGGGAGAATGATGCGGACAGGCGTTTGGCGGACAGTATCGAACAGACGTGGCAGCTGGCGGAGGACGCTTTGCCGGAGGCCTTGGCGCGTGCCGAGGGGCTGCGCGACTCGGTCGGCGGGGCGTCTGAGCGGGTGCGGCAGCAGTACGATCTGCTGACGATCCGTCTGCGCGACAAGTGCTACGCGATGCCGTCGTCGCCGGACTCGGCCCGGCAGGTGCTGGCGTATTTCGACGGCGCGACGGATGCTGTCAGCTGCGAGCGGGCTTGCTTCTACGTGGGCAGCGCCTACCGCGACCTGAAGGACTACCCACAGGCCATGAAGCACTTCCAGAGGGCTGTCGACATCGCCGCACAGAGCACGGAGGCCGACACCCTGATATGGCAGAACGCGCTGTCGCAGCTACGGTACCTCTACATGCTGTTGCTCAACTACGAGGAAGAGCTGGATGCGGCGCTGCAGGCCGTGGATATTGCCCGCGAGGGCGGCCGTAACATGGGATGGTACTTGATGGATGCGGCGACGGCGTACAGGCATCTGGGCGACACCCTGCGCTGCATCGCGTACTGCGACCGTGCCTACGAAGTCATCCGCCGCGAGCATTTCCCGACAAAGTACGGCAAGGTGCTCTCCGGCATGCTGGCGACGTATGCCAAGTACGAGTGCTACGACAAGGTGGACACCCTGATCAGTCTGCTGCAACAACTGCCCGCAGAGCAGCGACCGCACAACTACGAGCTGAGTCTGGCCCTGGTCCACGAGCACGCAGGCCGCACGGATTCGGCCATCGTCCACTACCGTACATACTACGACGGCGAGCAGAGCCTTGCGGGACGCTACGAGGCGTCGGCCGGACTGCAGCGCTGCCACTACCGTAAGGGCGACTTCCGGCAGGCGGCCTGGTGGGGATGCCGGCAGTACGAGACCAACGACTCCATCATCGCCCGGCGTGCCTTCGAGGAGACACAACGCGCCCGCGATACCTATATCTATTACCGCGACAAGGACCGCGAACGTGCCCTCATGCAGCGCGACGAACGCATCATACTCCTCTCCGCCATTGTAGGACTGTCGCTGCTGAGCGTCGTCATGGGACTGCTCGCGCTCCATGTCTACCGGAAGAGACGTTTCCGGGAAGCCATCGTCAGCAAGGACCGCGAGCTGACGCAGAAGGACAAGATAAACAGGAAGCTGACGCAGATAGCCCTGATGGGCGACGTGAAGGGCGGTGCGGAAGGCGTCATCGAGCGTTTCCGCAGTGCCGCCGCCGGCATGGAGCGGGTGGAGGACGATGCCTGGAAGGACCTGATGGCCGCCACGGAAGCCATGTACCCGGGCTTCCTGCAGGCGGTGCAGGAGAAGATGCAAGGCAATCTGCACGAACCGCTGCTGCGCACGATATGTCTGCTCAAGACGGGCATGACGCCCTCGCAGATAGCCGCCATCATGGACGCCAAGCGGCAGACGGTGTGGAACCGCATCCGTCGGGCCGAAGAAATCTGCGGCGAACTGCTGGCACCCGTCGAGGAGTGAAACGAAGGGAACGCCGGACGAAGAATTAAAAAAACATAATTCTGAGCCTGAAACCTTTAATTCTTCATATTGCATACTGCATACTTCACGAATTCTTCGTACTTTTGCAGCGCAATATGATAAGGGAACTGTCGATAATGGCCTTTGCCTTGCTCCTGAGCGGCTTTGTCTGCGCCCAGGAGGAGGACGACGAGCTGCTGCCCCAGGAGCCGGTCAACTACAAGCTCAAGCTGCAGGTGTACCGCTACGCGAAGCCCGTCGTGGAGAATGGCGACACGATGTGGTGCTACCTCCTGCCCGAGCTGTGGGTCTATCCGCCCCTGAAGTTCAAGAGCGAGAAGCAGCGCCGCGCCTACAACCGCCTTGTCTACAACGTGAAGAAGGTGTTGCCCATCGCCCAGCAGGCCAATGCCCTCATCGAGGAGACCTACGAGGCGTTGGAAGCTATCCCCACCAAAAAGGAGAAACAGGCCCATATCAGTGCGGTGGAAAAGGAGATAAAAGAGATGTACACGCCGCAGATGAAGAAGCTCACCTACAGTCAGGGCAAGCTCCTCATCAAGCTTGTGGACAGGGAATGCAACCAGTCGTCGTACGAAATCGTGCAGGCCTTCCTCGGCCCGGCGCGAGCCGCTTTCTACCAGGTCTTTGCCTGGACCTTCCGTGCCAGCCTGAAGAAGGAGTACCACCCCGAAGAGGAGGACAAACTCATCGAACGCGTCGTCCGCCAAGTGGAGACAGGGCAACTGTGAGACGCACGGACGGTACGGATTCAAATCCGACAGAACGGCGGACACAAGGCAGTTCGGCGTTCTTCAACACGGCGTGCGCTTATGCCCAACACGGCACGCTCTTATGCCCAACACGGCGTGCGCTTCTGAAATAAGCGCCTCGCGCTTATTTCAGAAACGCCTGGCGCTTATTTTGGAAGCGCGTGGCGCTGTCCATGTACCTACTTTTGATGATTTTGACAGGAGAAGGGACTTTTCATTCGGACTTCATACTTAATGTTCGTTATTATTTCGTAATTTTGCAGGGCAAAAAGGAAAGAATCAACCATTAAAGCTCAATGTTCTATGATTAACATACTGTCGGAAATATGGGCGCTGCTCTGCGAGATGTCGCCCTACCTGCTGCTGGGATTCCTGTTGGCCGGGCTGATGCATGAGTTCGTGCCGAGCACCCTCTATACGCGATACCTTGGCGACCGCTCGCTGCGGAGCGTCGTGCTGGCAGCACTCTTCGGCGTCCCCCTGCCGCTCTGCTCGTGCGGCGTCATCCCAACGGCTATGGGAATCCGTCGCGAGGGCGCCAGCAAGGGTGCCACCATCTCGTTCCTCATCGCCACACCGCAGACGGGTGTGGACAGCATCATCGCCACCTACAGCTTGATGGGACTGCCCTTCGCCGTCATCCGCCCCGTCGTGGCCCTGCTGACGGCCGTCTTCGGAGGCGCCATGTGCAACGCGCTTGACGCAGAATCCCAGGGAAGAATCACCTCCGACTCCACTCCGAAGAGAGGGGAGAAGGGAAGTGCAAATACATATTCTCACTGCGAGGAGGGGGAATGCCATGCACACAAAAACCCCTCTACCCGCCGAGGATTCGGGACAAGGCTTCTGGCTGCCCTCTCCTACGCCTTTGGCGAGATGATGGAGGACATCGGCAAGTGGCTCGCCATCGGACTGATTGTGGCCGGCATCATCACGGCGGCCGTGCCCGACTCCTGGTTCACGGTCTTCCAAGGCAACACCCTCTACAGCATCCTCTTCGTGCTCGCCTTCAGCATTCCCATGTATCTTTGCGCCACCGGAAGCATCCCCATCGCCCTGGCCCTCATGATGAAGGGGCTGACGCCCGGTGCCGCTCTGGTGCTCCTGATGGCCGGTCCGGCCAGCAACGCCGCCAGCATCCTCGTCGTGGGCAAGGTGCTGGGCAAGCGCTCGATGCTCATCTATCTCGCTTCCATCATTGCCGGAGCCATCGTCTTCGGCGTCGGCATCGACTACTTGCTGCCCCGCGAGTGGTTCACCGTCCCCGTCATGCAGCACGCAGCCTGTCACGAGGACGGCATCGGCCTCTTCTCCTACATCTGCACCGGCCTGCTGCTCGTCCTTCTGGTCCGTGCCCTCTGGCCTTTCGGTCACCACCATCATCACCACCACGAAGCACTCTCCCACTCGGAAGCAGAGGGAGTCACTTACAACATCGAAGGCATGAACTGCAACCACTGCGCCGAGAACGTCAGGAAGGCCATCGCATCGCTCCCGGGCGTGGAGAACGTCGAGGTGTCGCTCCGCGAAGGCAAGGCCCTCGTTGCCGGTTCGCCCGACGAGGCCGAGGTGCTCCGTGCCGTAGAAAGCATCGGCTTCAAAGCCGCTAAAACCAATTGAAAATAATATCATATGAAACAGACCCTACTAGCCCTCCTGCTGCTGACAGCCATCAACGGCCTGGCAGCGGAAACGGACGTGACAAGCACTTACATCGACAACGCCGACTTCGAAGCCCGCTTTGCCGGTTGGAACAACAACGGCTTCTACTTCGTCACCAACCCCAACTTCAGCGGTAAGCACGGCAAGATATACATGGAACGATGGGTCGCATCGGGCGGCAAGATTCCGAACGTCGAGATCTGTCAGGACCTCTACCTGCCGGCGGGCACCTACACGCTGACGGCTGCCTGCCAGAACGTGCAGCAGTCGGGGAAGATTGCCGCATGCCGCGGAGCCGTGCTCTATGCGGCGGGGGCTGACACGACGGTGACGGCTTCGGGCGACTACAGCCTGACCTTCACCGTGCTCGAAGGCAAGACGCGCATCGGCTTCAAGGTGGCATCGACGAACGCCAACTGGGCCTCCATCGACAACGTACGGCTGAAGCAGCTCGACACCAACATCGGGGCAGAGCATGCCGCACTGCAGAAGCTCGTCGACACCGCGTCGGAAGTGCTGGGCGAGGGCAGCGGAGCCGAGGAACTGGCCGCCGCCATCGACGAGGCCAAAAGCCTGATCAGCTCCGGAAGCAACGCGGGAATCGGCCCCCTGGCAAAGCGTCTGAGCAATGCCACCCTGAACTATCGCATCCTCAACGCCACCGGAACGACTCCACGCGTGACCTCCACCAACCAGTTCGTTGCGGCGGGAGCCACCATCCTGCTGGGACGCATGACGGCCACTCCGTCGACAGGCTACCTGGAGAAAGGCTTCTGCTGGAGCACCGACCCCGAGCCGACCATCTTCGACAACCGCTCCACAAGCCATTTCTCTGCGAACGGCGAAATCTATCGCATGGAACGACTGCAGCCCGGCACGATGTACTACGTCCGACCCTACATTCTGACCAACAAGTACATGCTGGCCTATGGCGACATCATCAAGGTGCCCACATTGCCACGAGGCACGGTGACCGCCGACTACGACAACGGCGGAGCCACCGAACAGAACTACCGCATCGCCTCGGCCGTAGAGGAGATAAAGTGGCTCTACAACAACCTCTCGTCCGTACGCGGCATTAACCTGAGCGTACACTACGGCGCCGATACACCCACAGCCGACTGCTCCTACGGCGGATGGATGCGGGTGGGACCCAACGAAGCCTACCAGCAGACGGGCACCATCCTGCACGAGACGAACCACGGCGTCGGCGTCGGAACGAGCGACATCTGGTGGAATGGCAACTATCGTCAGGACGGCGACCGCGGCCGATGGCTGGGGCCCAGGGCCACACAGATGATTCGGTTCCTGAACAAGGACAACGGTGCCTACATGACCGGCGACAACACTCACATGTGGCCCATCTCGTCGTTCAGCGGACCGAACTACGGCATCAACGGCTCATGGGAGGACAGTTACAACCCGGAGAACACATTATTATACTATGGCAACGTGCTCCTTACACATGCCTTGCACCAGGACGGACTGGTCTGCTCCTCGGCTGTGGGCTTTGCATCACCGGCCTACACCTTCCCGCAGGACGACGAAGAGAAGTATTACATCAAGACAACCGACGAGGCCAGCGGCAATGCGTCGACGCTACTCTACGCCACGGAGACGGGAACCCTGATGCAGAGGTCCACGACCGCCGCACAGGCCCAGGCCGACGACAACTTCGCGTGGAACATCATCTACGACCCCAAGACTGCCTACTACATGCTGCGCAACGTGGGGACGGGACGGCTCTTGTCCGCCTCCGGACAGCAGTTCCGCACACAGCTCCGCACGTCGCCCACGGCAAGGGAGCAGGTGCAGCTGCTACCCTCCAGGTCGAACTACAAGAAGGGCGGGCTCGACACGCCGTCGTACTGGATAACGATAGGGAAAGTGGCACTGAAGGCCAACACCAAGACCGCTGTGGCAGGTGCCGCATTCGACGCCAGCGACAGCAACGCCAAGCAGCACTGGCTGCTGATGAAGGCCGACGAGATGCAGGCCTTCGACCGCTTCTGCACCGACCAGGCCATGCCCCGGCTGGACGAAATCCTGGCTGCGGCAAAGGCATCGATGCAGACCGAGAGCAAGCCTTCTACCGAAGAGATGAGCCAAGAGGAAGCCGCCGGGCCGATGCTGAACCTGCTGCAGACCGTCGAAGCCGAGAAGGAAGGGTACAATGCGGACGACATCGAGACCGCCATCGGCAGTCTGCGCACGACCTTCATCGCATACCTCGCGAACGTCCAGCCCGCTTCGCCCGACCATCCCATCCCTGCCTCGTGGCTCATAGAGAACGCCGGTTTCGACGAGAACGCCGAGGGCTGGACCCGCGGACCGGAAAACGTCAAGTACGGCGTGGCCGAGTTCTTCGAGACAACCTTTAACACCTATCAGGTCCTTTCGCCAGCCCTTCCGGCCGGCAACTACGTGCTCACTCTGAATGCCTTCCAGCGTCCGGGTACCTACAAGAACACCTATGCCGAATGGCAGGCAGGGGGCGAAACCGTCACCTCGCAGCTGTACGTCACGGCAGGGGGCAACACCTTCAGCCAAAACGTGAAGAACATTTGGGACGATGCCGCGGATGCTCAGAAGGAAGGGCGTTGCGCACAGATGGCAGACAAGTTTGTCCCCGACAACATGCAGGCGGCAAGTTCCTGGTTCGCCGCCGGCCTCTACCGGAACCTTCTGCCCTTCAGCGTGCCCTCCGCCACGACGCTCAGGATTGGCATCCGCTCCACGAAGAGCGACGCCTCGTGGTGGACCTGCTTCGACAATTTCGGCCTGCTCTACTACGGCCCGTACGACTCCGCCACAGGCATCACCGACATTGGGACGGAAGCACGCAGCACGGAAACCGAACCGGCCAACTGGTACGACCTGAGCGGCACGAAGCTCAGCGGCACGCCCACCCGCAAGGGCATCTACATCCACGGCCGCCGCAAGATAATCATCAAGTAAAGTCTCCCGACACGGCACGCGCTTATTTCGGAAGCACCTCGTGCTTATTCCGGAAGCGCCTCGTGCTTATTTTGGAAGCGCCTCGTGCTTATTTTGGAAGCGCCTCGTGCTTATTTTGGAAGCGCGTGCCGTGTCGGGAATCAATACTCGGCGCGGCCTTGCTCCTGGCGAAGCGATAGGTGCGGCCCGGCTCTGTCTGGAGGTCGTACTCGTAGACCTTGCGGAGGGGCAACGGCTGGAGGTCCTTCTGCTCGGGCGAGCGGAGGGGCTGGCGGATGGCGGCGGGGGCGAAGAGTTCGTTGGGACAAGGACCGGAAGCCGCCCGGAGACCCTTGCCGCGGAGCGGGACGTAGGAACGCAGACGCAAGGTGCCGCCTATGGTGGAGGTCACTTCGGCACGGGTCAGCTCACCGCCGTTCCATTCCTCGCTGACCACGAATCCGCCGCGTGCCCTGAGCCCTTTGACACGGCCGCTCTGCCACTCGTCGGGCAAGGCGGGCAGCAGATGGACAGCTCCGTCGTGGCTCTGGAGAAGCATCTCCATGATGCCTGCCGACACGCCGAAGTTGCCGTCAATCTGGAAGGGCGGGTGTGCGTCGAAGAGGTTCGGGTAGGTGCGGCCCAAGGGGAACTCGCGTGTCCGGGAATCGTCGGGCAGCAGGTGCAGCATGTTCTTGATGATGCGGAAGGCGTGGCCTCCGTCGAGCATCCGCGCCCAGAAGTTCGTCTTCCATCCCAGGCTCCAGCCCGTTGCCATGTCGCCGCGTTGACGCAATGTATTGGCAGCCGCCGCGAAGAGCTCCGGATGGCTGTAAGGCGAAATCTGGTTGGAGGGGTAGAGCCCGTAGAGGTGCGAGATGTGGCGATGTTCATCGCGCGGGTCGTCGGCATCGATGAGCCATTCCTGCAGCTGCCCGTGCCGTCCTATCTGCATGGGCGGGAGCTTTTTGAGTGAAGAATGAAGAGTGAAGAATGAAGAATCTTCCTTGCAGAGAATCTTGGCGGCCTTGACTGCGGCGGAAAGGATGTCGAAGGCTATCTGGTTGTCCATGGTGGAACCGGCGGTGACGTTGGTGCCTTTGCCCGTCGGACCGTGCTCGGGCGAAACGGTGGGCACGGTCATCAGCCAGCCTGCGGCCTGCTTCACCTCGCCCCATTCGGGGTACGTCTGCATGTAGTCCGCCAGGAAGTCGGCCGCACCGCGTATGATGGGGTAGCAACGGGCCAGGAACGTCTTGTCGCCCGTGAAGAGGTATTGCTGCCAGAGGTGCGTGGCGAGCCATGCTCCGCCCGTCGGGAACATGCCCCAGGGCGTGCCGTCCACCGGCCCGGCGATGCGCCAGAGGTCCGTATTGTGGTGCGCCACCCATCCGCGGCAGCCGTACATCGTCCGCGCAGTCTCGGCCCCCGTCGTGCTGAGGTCCTCGAGCATACTGGCGAGAGGCTGCTGCGTCTCGGCAAGATTGCCGACCAGCGCCGGCCAGTAGTTCATTTCGGTGTTGATGTTGATGGTGTACTTCGAGTCCCACGGCGCATCGACTTTGTTGTTCCAGATGCCTTGCAACGTGGCCGGCTGACCGCCCGGCTGACTCGACGCGATGAGCAGGTAGCGCCCGTACTGCATCATGAGGGAGACCAGAGCCAAGTCGCTTGCATCCTTCTCGAAGGCAGCGAGGCGCTCGTCGGTGGGCAGGCTGGTTTTACTAGGCTCACTAGTCTTACTAGTCTCACTAGTCTCTCTAGTCTCACGAGTCCCTCTAGTCTCTCTAGTCAGAACTAGTGAGACCCGGTCAAATTGCTTTTGATATTTCTTTGTATGGCGCTTCAGAAGCTGCCGGTACGACTTGCCCTGCAGGGCCTCCAGCGCGTGGCGGCTCTTCGCAGAGGCGTTGCCGCTGATGTCATGATAGTTGACAAAGTTGGTGGCCGCTGCGATGAAGATAGTGGCAGTCGTGGCGTCTGTCACGTCGAGCCCTCCTTCGTGCTGGCTGACACGACCGTCCGTCCGGACCGTCACGCTGCAGTTCGCCTTCAGTCCGGCCTCGATGCCTTCCTGAGCAACGCCTGCCACGGTGGCGGACAACATGCAGGGCAGACCGTCACTGTCCGCTTCGAGTGAGCTGACAACCTCCGCCTGCATCGGACTTGCGAAGTCGATGCCCACCGATAGGGCCCCGCGCCGCCCGGCCTTCATGTGGCAGACGATGACGTCGTCGGCAAGCGATGCGAAAACCGTCCGCTCGTACTTTACATTATTATATATGTAGCTTGTGGAGGCTGTGGCGTTCGTCAGGTCCAGGTCGCGCACGTAGTGACTGACGTCGCGGTGCCCCAGGGAGAGCCGCACGCTGCCCAGCGGCAGGTATCGCATGCCGTGCGGACCCTTGACGATGTGTTGGCTTATGAGTCGGTCGGCCTCCTGTTCCTTGCCCTCGAAGATGAGTCGGCGCACCTCGGGCAGTGCTGCGAGCGACTCCCGGCTGTTGTTCTCGTAGGGTCGTCCGCTCCAGAACGTCTCCTCGTTCAGGCATATTTCCTCCGTCTCGGTGCCTCCGTAGACCATGCCTCCCAGGTGGCTGTTGCCGATGGGCAGAGCCTCGAGCCATCCGTCAGCCGGCCGCGTGTACCACAGCCGTAGTTCCTGTTCGCCGTAAGCCGCCCCTCCGCCCAAGGCAAGCGTCAAGACAATCAGCAGTAATCGCATGTTCTTCATAGATATCAATTCGTGCAATTCGTGTAATTCGTTGTTAAAAATCAAAGTCTCAATTCGTGCAATTCGTGTAATTCGTGGTTAAATCAACTTCGACGTTCAGTAGCTGACGCTGACTTCGATGCCGAGCTGCCGTATGCGGTCCGCGATGTCCTGCATCCTGTCGCGGTCGGCTTTCAGCAGTCCGCTGACGGGTGTCTCGCGGTCCAGCGTGTAGAGCATCACCGCCCGCGGTTTGATGCGCCGGAGCGCCTCGAGGTACGGTCCGACGTACGCCTCGGTGGTGTTGTCGAGGTCGCGGCCCTCGTATTCGCCCCGCATGAGCATCGTCTGAATGATGCACTGCCCCTGGAAGAGCGCGAGGCATCGGATCTGTTCCTCCACGTCGTA
Organism: Bacteroidaceae bacterium; assembly: GCA_017483665.1. Classification (GTDB taxonomy): domain Bacteria; phylum Bacteroidota; class Bacteroidia; order Bacteroidales; family Bacteroidaceae; genus Physcousia. Next base: position 26,290 of record JAFUVM010000035.1, on the reverse strand, counting down.
GTGTCCCTGCGGACGGTCCACGGTGTTGATATACTCCGGACAGACGGTGTCGAGCTTCAGGATGTTGTTGTCGAAGTGCAACAGCGCCTCGCGTATCTCGGGACGGCGTATCTGTGTGGCGTTCGAGAGGATGCTCATCTTGGCCGACGGACAGAGCTCGTCCCTGACGCGGCGCACCCTGTCGACGACTTCGGGGAAGCAGGGATGGAGCGTCGGCTCACCGTTTCCGGCAAAGGTCAGCACGTCGGGCACCAGTCCCTCCTGCCGCATCTCCTGCAGCTTCGTGCGCAGACGGCTCTCCACCTCGTCGGCAGTGGGCAGAGGGTTCTTCGTGCGACGTTCACTGTTCAGTCCGCACTCGCAATAGATGCAGTCGAAACTGCACACCTTGCCGCCCCGAGGCAACAGATTGATGCCGAGCGACACGCCGAGCCTGCGACTGTGCACGGGCCCGAACACGGGGGAATCGTAGATAACTGTACTCATATCGCCTACAAAGGTACGACAAATTACCAACTATACAAAATTTCTTCCGACTGTTCTTACCACGAATTGCCAAAATGAAACTCAATCTCCAATCCGTCTAATCCGTTGTAAAAAATATAAATCCCCGTTTGGAGAGTCCGTCCTGTCCGTGGCTTTATGATTTATAATAACGTGTAAAAAGTGTCGAACTGCGAATTTGTCTTTTGCGAATTATGAATTGTGAATTAAATTTCGTACCTTTGCAGCCACTAAGAACAGAAGCATGGAAGAGAAGAACAGTTTTGTGCGTGAGGTGGCGGAGAAGAAGTACGAGTACGGCTTCACTACCGACGTGCAGACGGACATCATAGAGAAGGGCCTCTCGGAGGACGTGGTGCGCCTCATCTCCCGCAAGAAAGAGGAGCCGGAGTGGCTGCTCGACTTCCGCCTGAAGGCCTACCGCTACTGGCTCACCCTGGAACAGCCCACGTGGGGACACCTCAAGATGCCGCCCATCGACTACCAGGCTATCAGCTACTTCGCTGCTCCGGCTTCCCCGAAATCCTCCAAAGCAGGGGAAATCGACCCCGAGCTGATGAAGACCTTCGACAAGCTGGGCATCCCCTTGGAGGAGCGCATGGCCCTGGCCGGCACAGCCGTCGACGCCGTCATGGACTCGGTGAGCGTCAAGACAACGTTCCGCGAGAAGCTCCGCGAGAAGGGCATCATCTTCTGCTCCATCAGCGAGGCCGTGCGCGAACACCCCGACCTGGTGCGCGAATACCTGGGCAGCGTCGTCCCCTATCGCGATAACTTCTTCGCAGCACTCAACTCCGCAGTCTTCAGCGACGGCTCCTTCGTCTACATCCCCAAAGGCGTGCGATGCCCCATGGAGCTCAGCACCTACTTCCGCATCAACGCCCGCGGCACCGGACAGTTCGAGCGGACGCTCATCGTGTGCGACGACGATGCCTACGTCTCCTACCTTGAAGGCTGCACGGCCCCCATGCGCGACGAGAACCAGCTCCACGCCGCCATCGTCGAAATCGTGGTCAAGGAACGGGCAGAGGTCAAGTACTCCACCGTGCAGAACTGGTATCCGGGCGACAGCGAGGGCAAGGGCGGCGTGCTCAACCTCGTCACCAAGCGCGGACATCTGCGCGGCGCGAACAGCCGTCTCTCCTGGACGCAGGTCGAGACCGGCAGCGCCATCACTTGGAAATACCCCAGCTGCATCCTCTCGGGCGACGGTTCGCAGGCCGAGTTCTACAGCGTGGCTGTCACCAACAACTACCAGCAGGCCGACACGGGCACCAAGATGATTCACCTGGGCAAGAACACCCGGAGCACCATCATCTCGAAGGGTATCAGCGCAGGCCGCAGTCAGAATGCCTACCGGGGCCTCGTCCGTGTGGCTCCCACAGCCGACGGTGCTCGCAACTACAGCAGCTGCGACTCCCTCCTGCTCGGCAGCCGGTGCGGTGCACACACCTTCCCGTACATGGACGTACAGAACGAGACGGCCGTCGTAGAGCACGAGGCCACGACCAGCAAGATCAGCGAGGACCAGCTCTTCTACTGCAATCAGCGCGGCATCTCCACCGAGGAAGCCGTCTCCCTCATCGTGAACGGCTATGCCAAGGAGGTCATCAACAAGCTGCCCATGGAGTTCGCTGTCGAGGCACAGAAGCTTCTCGGCGTCAGTCTGGAGGGCAGCGTCGGCTAAACAGCCCTGCCCGGCGAATCATCGAAACAACGTCATAACGACATAACGAAATATCGAAAAGGTGTTAGAAGTAAAGAACCTGCATGCCAGCACAGGCGGCAAAGAAATACTGAAGGGCGTGAACCTGACCGTCCGCGACGGTGAGATACACGCAGTGATGGGCCTCAACGGGGCCGGAAAGAGTACGCTCTCCAACGTCATCGTCGGGCATCCGGCCTTCGAGGTGACGCAGGGCAGCATCACATGGAACGGCAAGGATCTGCTCGCCCTCAAGCCCGAAGAGCGTGCCCACGAAGGCATCTTCCTCAGTTTCCAGCAACCCATCGAGATTCCCGGCGTGTCGATGGTCAACTTCATGCGTGCCGCTCTCAACGCCAAGCGCAAGTATCAGGGCCTCGACCCCATGCCGGCCGGCGACTTCCTCAAGCTCATGAGGGAGAAACGCGCCATCGTGGAGCTGGACAGCAAGCTGGCGAGCCGAAGCGTGAACGAGGGCTTCTCGGGCGGAGAGAAGAAGCGCAACGAAATCTTCCAGATGGCGATGCTCGAACCGAAGCTTGCCATACTCGACGAGACGGACAGCGGTCTCGACGTGGACGCCCTGCGCATTGTGGCCGAAGGCTTCAACAAACTGCGCACAGCAGAGACGAGTGCCATCGTCATCACCCATTACCAGCGCCTGCTCGACTACTTGAAGCCGGACGTCGTGCACGTCCTCATCGACGGTCGCATCGTTCGGACCGGCGGCCCCGAGCTTGCCGCAGAGATAGAAAGCCGAGGCTTCGACTGGATAATAAAAGGGATTAAGGATTAGGGATTAGGGATTAGAGATTAGGGAATAGGGAATCTTTCGTTATGACGAAATGACGTTATAACGTTATAACGAAAAAGAAAGACAGGGAAGAGACGAGAAGCAATGGAAGCAACAAAGCAACACATAGATTTCTACGGCGAAGTGCGCGACGTGCTTGCCTCCCGCAGCTGCAGCGAGATGAATGCCTGCCGCGAGGCTGCCCTGCGGACGTTCTCCGAGCAGGGCTTCCCCTCGCCGAAAGTAGAGCGCTACCGCTATGCGAAGGTCGAAGCCGACTTCTCGCCCAACTACGGCATCGCGCTCGCACCGCTCGGCGGAAAGCTTCCGCCCTACTGCTTCCGCCTTGCGGAGGCCGACCCGCGCGTGCGCGTATTATATAATAATGTAGCGGATGCGACCGACAGCATCGTTGCCCTAAGCACGATGCTCAGCGTCGATACGCTGGTCGTGCACGTGCCGCGGGGCGTCAAGGTGGAGCATCCGATACAGATAAGCAACATCCTCAAGGGCGAACAGGACACGATGGTCTGCCGCCGCATCCTCGTCGTGATGGACGAACTCTCCGAGGCCGACATCATCATCACCGACCGTGCTGCCTCGCAGAGCCGCTTCCTGACGAACCAGGTCGTGGAGGTCGTGATGGGCAACGGCTCGCACCTCAGCCTCTACGACATCGAGGAGACGCACCTGCTCTGCACCCGCTACAACAGCGTCTTCGTGCGGCAGGGACGCGACAGCAGCTTGCATCACACCTCTTTGACGCTCTTCAACGGCCACACACGCAACCGCCTCGACGTCCTGCTGCAGGGCGAGGGGAGCGAAGTGACGCTGGGCGGCTGTGTCATCGCCGACAAGATGCAGCACGTGGACAACAATACGCTCATCGACCACGCCGTGCCCGGTTGCCAAAGCAGCGAGCTCTACAAGTACGTCCTCGACGACAGTGCCGTCGGAGCCTTTGCCGGCAGGGTGCTGGTGCGCGAGGGGGCACAGAAGACGTCGAGCAACGAGACGAACGCCAACCTGCTTGCCACACGCTCGGCACGCATGTACACACAGCCGATGCTCGAGATATATGCCGACGACGTGCGGTGCAGTCACGGCAGCACCGTCGGGCAGATGGACGAGTCGGCCCTCTTCTATATGCGCCAGAGGGGCATCGACGAGCGGGAGGCCCGCCTGCTGCTCAAGGCCGCGTTCATCACCGAGGTCATCGAGACCATTCCCCTCGAATCCCTCCGCGACCGCCTGCATGTGCTGGTGGACAAGCGGCTCCGGGGCGAACTCAGCAAGTGCGAGGGGTGCAAGCTGTGCGGATAGACCCACCCCCAACCCCTCCCTTGTAGGGAGGGGAGAAAATAGTAATAGAAGATGGAAAAGAACAAAGATATTCAGTCAAATAAGGTAACTTCTCCCCTCCCTACAAGGGAGGGGCAGGGGGAGGGTCCGATGGTTAGTGAGGGTCTGTTCCCCATCCTGGGGCGGAAGATATACGGCAAGTACCCGCTGGTCTATCTCGACAATGCCGCCACGACGCAGAAGCCCCGGAGCGTCGTCGAGGCCATGACGGACGAGTACTACAACGTGAATGCCAACGTGCACCGCGGTGTACACTTCCTCTCGCAGCAGGCCACCGAGCTGCACGAAGCGTCCCGCGAGACCGTGCGCCGTTTCCTCGGAGCCCGCAGCACGTCGGAGATCGTCTTCACCCGCGGCACCACGGAGAGCATCAACCTCGTGGCGTCGTGCTTCAGCCAGGCCTGCATGAAGGAAGGCGACGAGGTCATTATCAGCGAGATGGAGCACCACAGCAACATCGTCTCGTGGCAGCTCGTGCAGCAGAGGCTGGGCATCCGGCTCCGTGTCGTGCCCATCACCGACGACGGCCTTCTCCGCATGGACGAGTACGAGAAGCTCTTCAACGACCGCACCCGAATTGTCAGCCTGACGCACGTCAGCAACGTGCTGGGCACGGTCAATCCCGTCCGCGACATCGTCCGCATCGCCCACGAGCACGGCGTGCCGGTCCTCATCGACGGCGCACAGAGCACACCCCACATGAAGGTCGACGTGCAGGAGCTCGGCTGCGATTTCTTCGCCTTCAGCGGTCACAAGATATATGGCCCGACGGGTATCGGCGTGCTCTACGGCAAGGAGCAGTGGCTGGACCGCCTTCCGCCCTACATGGGAGGCGGCGAGATGATAAAGACGGTCAGCTTCGAGCGCACAACCTTCAACGACCTTCCCTATAAGTTCGAGGCCGGAACGCCCGACTACGTGGCCTCCACCGGTCTGGCCCGAGCGCTGGACTATGTCTCAACCCTTGGTTTCGATGCCATCGAAGCCCACGAGCGCGACCTGACGGCCTACGCCATGCAGCGCCTGAACGAAGTGGAGGGCATGCACATCTTCGGCCCGAGGGATGTGGAACAGCACGATGCGGTCATTTCTTTCCAAGTCGGCAATATCCACCATCTCGACATGGGTACGCTGCTCGACCGCCTCGGCATCGCCGTCCGCACCGGGCATCATTGTGCCGAGCCCCTGATGCATCGCCTTGGCATCGAAGGCACTTGCCGTGCCAGCTTCGCCCTCTACAACACAAGGGACGACGTCGATGCCCTGGTCGCAGGCATCCGCCGCGTCAGTCAGATGTTTTAGCCATCCGCCCAAGCGCAACGCACCCCGAAGCCATCCGAGCCTCGGGGTGCGTTGTCTTAGAGCCCTGCTAAAGCAATCCGTTCGCTTCTCTCCACTTCTTTCCCTTTGGGGTGTAGCAGAAGATAAGGAACACCAAGCACGGCAGACCAACAAAGAGTCCAACTAAATACATTCCCATATTAACTGCCCTTTCTTTTATTAGTTAATATAATTCCAGACCATAATGTCAGACAAACAATGCTCAGCCCGATAAGGTAGATGACAGTTTTGTCCGTGACATCGTTGAATAGCGACGTAATGACAACACCCGTAAGGACGTACTTCGATACGTCAATCAGATAGTTAGCGAGTTTCTCTTTCCGCAGGTTAACCTTCGGGTCTTGTCCTCCGCTCTTGTCTGACAGCTTCTCTTCCAGCGTCTTTTGTGGCTTCGACCTTTCGCGTCTGGTTGTCATTTTCGTTGTTATTGGCTTCATTGTCTGTCGCAAAGTTACGATAATTTGGGGATATAGCCAAACAAAAGCGGCAATTATTTACGTTTCGCCGTTGAGGATGCGTGCAAAGGGCATTTCGCGGTTACCGACACCCGTTCGTGCGGATTTGCAATCCGCACGTGGGGAATATAGGGATTTGCAATCCCGAAAGTCATTTTATCGCATTTCAAATGCTTATATTCCCTGCTGTCGGATTGCAAATCCGACAGGGCGGCGAGTGGATGACCGTTCCCCGGTCATCAACACGGCACGCGCTTCCACCCGACACGGCACGCGCTTCCGAAATAAGCGCCCTGCGCTTCCGAAATAAGCGCCTCGTGCTTCCGAAATAAGCGCCTCGTGCTTCCAAAATAAGCGCCTCGTGCTTCCGAAATAAGCGCCACGCTCTTCCGAAATAAGCGCCACGCTCTTCCGGGAGGCGGGGTGTGTCACTTCGGTTGGCGCCTCGTTTCGCGGTTCGTCTCGAGCCATGCGGCGGGCGTCATGCCGGTGAACTTGCGGAAGTTGCGGTAGAAGGACTGTTCGCCCGAGAAGCCCGCGTCGGTAGCTATCGTCGAGAGCTTGCCGGAGGAGCCGTGCCTGTCGTGCTGCATGATGAGCATCTTGGCGTGCGAGATACGGAGCTGGTTCACGTAGTCGGAGAACGAACAGCCAAGCTGCTGATTGATGTAGTTCGAGACGTATGTGCGGCAGGACCCCACCTCGCGTGCCACGTCGGAGATGGTGATGTTCGGGTGCAGGTAGTAGGCTTCCTTCACCATGAGTTGCTCTATGCGCAAGCCCAGGGCGTTGGCTTGTTCGTTGGGGGTAGGGGAGGATGGCATGTCGTCGGTCTCTGGTTTGTTGTCGGATATGTATTGTTCGGCGTGGAACGTGCGGGTGTAGCCCACGTGTCCCAGCACGAAGAGCAGGATGGCGATAGGGTCGAGGGCTGCCAGGATGAGCCAGTCGCTGTGGATGACCTGCTCGCGCCCCAGCAGGTTGAGCATGACGGTGTTGACCGACGTCAGCAGGATGGCCACGAGCAGCCAGCGCACGGTGCGCACGCTCTTGCCTTCCGTCTCGGCATAGAACTCCTGCAGCTCGCGGTCGAATGCCATCAGCCGCCGGTAGCCGAAGCCGGCCACGCAGAGCACCTGTATGCAGTTGAGCACGGCACGCACCGTGTCCGTCCCCTTGCCCGGAGCGACCAGGATAGCCAGTGCGACCAGCAGCCCCGGGGCCAGGATGAGCCAGGCGGCTTGGGGCCGGAGCGGACGGGCCGTGAGGCGGCAGATGTAGAGGTAGTAGACGGGGTATACCGACAGGGAGCATGCCGCCCAGACTGCCTCGAGCGGGCGCGGCAATCCCTCCGCAGCATATACATTATATAACAGGGCATGGCAGGAGTACAGCACGGTGCAGATGCCGAAGAAAAGCGTCAGCATCCGCTGCGCGGCATCGTTGCGCCCGTACCTGAGACTCAGGCGGACGAACCAAAACGTGCACGCCAGAAGCGGCAGCACGCTGAAGAGTAAGCCCATTTGCATCTTTCCTGTTTAGCCCGACGCGTGTCGGAATTGTCGTTTCCGAGTGCAAAGGTACACATTTTTTGCGACACTTTGCCTATTTTCTCCACAAAGAGACGGACGGAGAATCAGGTAGTTGTATGATATGTTAGTCTTTTTGTACGATATGACAGCGTGAAATGGACGCATTTACACATCGTCTATTGTCGAAAAGCCTAACTTTGCGGTGTAAATATAAAAATGTGAACATATTATTAACTAAACAACAAATACTATGAAGAAGAAGTTTACATTATTCATCATGATGCTTGCAGCCCTGTTGAGCAGCAGCAGCGCATGGGCGCAGACCTTCATTCAAGGCGATATGAAGTACACTGTGCTCGATGCAGATGCCAAGACTGTGTCTGTGGCAAAGGCAAACAACGACATCGCGGGCGACATCGTGATTCCCTCGACTGTCACCAACGGGAACGTGGCCTATACCGTGACCACCATCTCTGAGTATGCTTTCGAAAACCTGCCCATTACCAGTGTCAGCATCCCCGGTACGGTGACGAACCTCGGCGAGAGGGCTTTTGGCGACTGCCATAAGCTGGCAAAGATTACCTTCGAAGAGAGCACGCAGCCGCTTACACTTGTTTACGGCTACTACGGTTCGTTCCAGTACTGCGATGCTGACAAGGAGGTCATTGTCAACCGTAACCTGACTCCTTCTGAGGGTTGTCCTTTTTATGATAATGTCACCAGCGCAGTAATCGGCGGAAAGGCAACGACTGTCGCCAACTCTTTGTTCTATGGTCAGAGGAAGATGACCAGCATCAGCATCGGCAACAGCGTGACCAGCATCGGAAACGGTGCCTTCGCTGGTTGCGGCGACGGGAACGGCGAGGTTGAAATGACGCTCACCTTAAGTGAAAACATTACCACCATCGGCGAAAAAGCCTTCTTCAACTGCCCGGCATTGAAGTCTCTCGCCCTCCCCTCTACATTGAAGCTTATCGGAGGCGAGGCATTCTCTTACGCAAACATCGCCAGCCTTGTCATTCCCGAATCGGTTGACAGCATCGGAGAACATGCCTTCGAGAATTGCAAAAAGCTGACCAGCATCCGCATCGAAGACAGCGACAAACCGCTGAGGATGAGGGAAGGATACAACCGCCCATTCCACTACTGCGACGCTCCCAAGACCGTCTATCTCGGTCGTAACCTGATACAGTCCGAGGATGGAACTCCCTTTGAAACTGCTGTCACCAGTGTAGAGATTGGCGACAAAGTGACTACCATCAATCCGAGTATGTTCTGGGGTAACAGCAAACTGACAAGCGTCACCATCGGCAATGGCGTGAAGACGATTGGTTCCGCAGCCTTCCGAGGCGCTGGCAACGACGAATACACTGTAGGAGAGTTGAGTGTGACGATGGGCGAGAACGTAGAGACCATCTGCTCTGAAGCCTTCAACAGTTGCCCAAAGTTGCTAAGCATCAGCCTGCCCTCCACCTTGAAGTTAATCGAGGGCTATGCTTTCTCGGGTACGGGTCTCGGGAGCATCACCATCCCCGCCTCGGTGGATAGCCTCGGCAATCGCGCCTTTGGCTCTTGCGGCAATCTGACAAGCATCCGCTTCGAGGACAGCGACAAACCCTTGAAGCTGATTAATGGCTATGAAGGTTCATTCAATTATAGCCAGGCAGATAAGTCCGTCTATGTAGGTCGAGACTTGACGTTCCAGGCAAAAGGTAGCCTCATCAGTGTAGGCTCTGCCAATATAACGAGCGTGGAGTTTGGCGATAAGGTGACTAACATCAATCCTCAGTTGTTCTATGATGCTAACAAGTTGAACAGCCTCACCATTGGCAAAGGTGTGAAGACGATTGGTTCCGAAGCCTTCCGAGGCGCTGGCGACGACGAAGACACTGTAGGAGAGTTGAGTGTGACGATGGGCGAGAACGTTGAGACCATCGGCTCTTATGCCTTCGACGTTTGCACAAAGTTGTACAGCATCACCCTGCCCTCCACCTTGAAGTTAATCGAGGGCTATGCTTTCTCGGGCTCTGGTCTTGGTAGCATCAGCATCCCTGCCTCGGTGGATAGCCTCGGTTATCGTGCCTTTGGCTCTTGCGGCAATCTGGCAAGCATCAGCATCGAGGACAGCACAGAACCCCTGAAACTGTGGAGAGGCTATGAAGGTACGTTCAACTACAGCAATGCAGACAAGAGCATGTACATCGGGCGCGACCTGAAACTCGACGCAGACGATAGACTCTTCTCCAATGGCACCGGAAGCGTAACCACGCTGGAATTCGGCGACTTGGTAACAACCATCAATCCCTACCTGTTCAAGGAATCAGACAAACTGTACAGCCTCACCATCGGCAAAGGTGTGAAGACGATTGGTGCCCAAGCCTTCTATAGCAGTGGCGATGATGCAGACACAGTAGGAGAGTTGAGTGTGACGATGGGCGAGAACGTCGAGACCATCGGCGCTAATGCCTTCGACGTTTGCCCGAAGTTGTACAGCATCAACCTGCCTGCCACTTTGAAGACCATCGAGGGCTATGCCTTCTCGAGTACGGGTCTCGGGAGCATCACCATCCCCGCCTCGGTGGATAGCATCGGCAAACGTGCCTTTGGCTCTTGCGGCAATCTGACAAGCATCCGCATCGAGGACAGCACAGAACCCCTGAAGCTGTGGAGAGGCTATGACGGTACGTTCAACTACAGCAATGCAGACAAGAGCATGTACATCGGACGCGACCTGAAACTCGACGCAGACGACAGACTCTTCTCCAATGGCACCGGAAGCGTAACCACGCTGGAATTCGGTGACCTGGTGACAAACATCAACCCCTATCTGTTCAAGGAATCAGACAAACTGTCCAGCCTCGTCATCGGCAACGGTGTGAAGACGATTGGTGCCCAGGCCTTCTATGGCAGTGGCGACGATGCAGACACCGTAGGAGAGTTAAGTGTGACGATGGGCGAGAACGTTGAGACGATTGGCGTTTCTGCTTTCGACTATTGCGTAAAGATGACCAACATCAGCCTCCCTGCCACCCTGAAGACCATTGGCGAATGGGCATTCAGCATGTGCAGCAGCCTGGGCTCTATCAAGATTCCTGGCTCTGTGACCAGCATCGGCAAGGGAGGCTTCGGCAACACTCCTCTGTCGAGCATTACCTTCGAGGATGGCGACGAGCCTTGCAGCATCGTGCTTGGCTACGACGCTACTTTCCGTAACCCACAGGCAGACTATTCTCTTTACCTGGGCCGCAACCTCGTGTATGAGGGCAACAGTTGTCCCTTCCCCAATGCCACCGCTGTGACCATCGGGTCGAAAGTGACTTCGCTTGCCCCGAATATGCTAAACAACCAAAAGCTTCTGTCAGTGAAAGTGCCTTGGCCGACACCTATTGCCATCCAAGAGAATGTCTTCAGCGGCAGTACCTACAGCAACGCAACCCTGTGGCTGCCGGGCGGCACGAAGCAGGCTTATGCAGAGGCCGAGGGCTGGAAGAACTTCGTGAACGTTGAGTTTGCATCCTACGTCGTTTCCCTCGAGGCCACGAAGGGCGGCTCGCTCACCACGGGCGACATCACCGTTTCCGGCGAACAGAAGGCTCAGACACTCATCGACCGCGGAAACGACGTCACCTTCAGCGTGAAGCCCGAGCAGAACTACGACTTCACCAGTCTGACCGTCAACGGCGAGGCTGTGGAGATGGAGGAGAATGCCTACACCTATTATGGCTTGTATCAGGACATCGACGTGAAGGCCATCTTCACCGAGAAGCCTAAGTTCGACATTCAGGCAACCGCCACGGGCGGCACCGTATCGCTGAACGGCGCTAACTTCTCCGCTTCGCAGAGCATCAAGGTCTATCGCGACACGGACGTCACCCTCGCCATTGCCGCCAACGAAGGCTACGAGAAGCCCGTTGTCACCGTCAACGGCACAGACGTAACCGCTCAGCTGCAGGAGGGCACCCTGAAGATAGAGAACATCCAGGAGGCAAAGACCATCGTCGTGACCTTCGCCAAGCTGCAGTTCGCGATTACCACCGAGCAGACGCAGAACGGCAGCATCGAACTGAGCAAGCAGACCGTGGAGTGGGGCGACAGCTTCACCGCCACCTTCCGTCCCGCTACAGGCTACGAGCTGGCCACAGCCACCGTCAACGGCAAGGATGTGACAGCCGCAGTGAAGGATGGTGTGCTCACCGTCTCCGACGTCAAGGAGGCTACGACCGTGGGCGCTACGTTCAAGAAGCTGACGTTCCAGATTGCCGCCGAGCAGACCCAGAACGGCAGCATCGAGCTGAGTGCAACCACCGTGGAATGGGGCGACAGCTTCACCGCCACGTTCAAGCCCGCCACAGGCTATGAACTGCTGACGGCCACCGTCAACGGTGAGGACGTAACAGCCGATGTGGAGAACAATGTGCTCACCGTGAGCGATGTACGCGTGAACGTGACCGTAGGCGCCACCTTCCAGAAGCAGACCTATGCCGTCACTATCAGTGGCGGCGGCGTGACCGTCAGCAACCTGAACCCGCAGTATGGCGAGGACGTGACCGTCACCATCGAGGATGACCCGGACCGCACGCTCGTCAGCCTCATCGTCAACGGCGAGGACGTGACAGCCAAGGTCAAGAACGGACAGTATATTATAAATAATGTGTCCGGCAACGTCACCGTGGAGGCCACCTTCAAGTCGACCAAGGAGTTCATCACCATGACGGGCGAGTACGCTACCTTCAGCTGTCCGCAGGACCTCAACTTCACCGGCAGCGACCTGCGTGCCTACATCGCATCGGGCTTCAACAAGGCTACAGGCCAGGCCCTGCTGACCCGCGTCTACGACGTACCGGCAGGCACCGGCATCTTCCTCGTCGGCCAGCCCGGCACGACCTACAAGATTGCCTACAGCGAGACGTCTTCCTACTACGTGAACCTCTTCAAGGCCAACCTCACGAAGAGCACCATCCAGGCCACCGAAGGCGACAAGGTTAACTTTACATACGACGTGCAGGACGGCGAGCCGGGCTTCTATCCCATCGACGGCACGGCTACCCTCCTCGCACAGACCGCCTACATGCAGCTGCCCGCAGGCTTCGTACAGGCAGGAGTGAAGGTGAGCGTCATCTTCGAGGAAGACATCATCGACGGCATTGAGGAGTTCCGCATCAGCGAGAGCGACGCCACCATCTACGACCTGGCAGGCCGTCGTCTCGGCAAGACCCAGCGCGGCATCAATATCGTGAACGGCAAGAAGGTCTTGATGAAGTAAAAAGACCCCCTCTGACTCCCCCTTTATGGGGAGAACACAAAATGCCCCGGGCTGCTGCAGCTCGGGGCATTTGTTTACCGTTCGTGCGGATTTTGCCCTCCGGCTTTGCCGCCTGAGCACCTGTTTTACAGGAGCGCAAGAATCCGCACGTTGGGAATATAGGTCACTCCACGTGCCGTGAGCTCTTCGAACTTGGCATAGTCAATGTAAGCCCTGTCGATAGCCTGGATGTCTCCGGAAGAGTAATTGGACGGCTTGAGCATGAAACTGTCGTTTGTGGCTGCGAAAGTGTACCTGATGTCAGAGGGGACTCCCTCATTTGCGTGTATGTTGGCATGCACCTTGATTCCACCCTTCTTCTTGCCCGTCTTGGGATGACGTCCTACACCCTTGAAGATAAGGTTTGAGAAAAGCGTTATGGTCGTGGAATCAATAATCTGAAGCCGAGACAGCCATTTGGGAGTCTGCCGTTTCCGGCTGTCCGAGGAAAGTTCATCCCTGTAGGCAGCATACAAATCCCTGTAGGCCGTCTCGAAAACACATTCAGGTCTTCTTGCGTTAGCATCGGAGAGCGTACTGCGACGGGGCATCATGTTAATACCCAAGTGGGCAAACTTGCGAGCTTCGGGAAACATGGATTCAGTAAACTCACGCAGGGAATCGAAACGCTTGATCACGGCATAGAGCATGATGACCAGATGCCCAGCCAGGCATCAAAGTGCTTCACATACCTTTCGCCACCGTTTTCACGGCTGAATTTGATGATTTTTGACCTGTCAAGCAAAGAAATCAGCTGACCATACATCGACTGTCCGATAAAATGTGTACCTTTATTCATGTTATTGATGTTTTTTCGCAAAAACAAAGATAACAAAAAGGTCGGAATCCAAGCGAGGATACCGACCTTAATTTTTATGTGGCATAAAAAGTTTTAGAGGACAGCAATATAAGAGAATAGGACGTAAGTTATCGGTTTCGATATTCGGCTGGTGTCATCCCCGTCTCGCGCTTGAAGAACTTTGAGAAGAACGAGGGATTGGGGAAGTTCAGATTCTCGGTAATTTGCCATATTGGCTGGTCGCTGTATTTCAGTTGCAGCTTGGCCTGCTGGATGACGTGGCGGTTGATCCACTGCATCACGGTCAGACCGCTGTATCGGCGGATGATGGATGAGAGATAGTTGGGCGTGATGCAAAGACGGTCGGCATAGAACTCCACCTTATGCTCCGTCAGGCCATGTTGCTTGACGAGGGTCACGAAGCGGTGGCGCAACTGCTCCTGATGGGAGGCTGTGACTTTGGATGAAGCCTTCTTTTGCTGCTCTAAGCGTTTTAAGCTGAGAAAAAGGGCGGCCTCTAAGTGATGGATGATTTCGCGGTGCTTTGGGGAACGGTGCACCTCCTTCCAGAGCAGCATCAGCAGATTGTCGATGTCGACCACATCCTGCTCTGTCAGTTGCAGGCAGACAGCGTGGCTGAACCCGGCAGACGGGAGCAAGTCCTTGAAAATGACGGCCCGCATGTCAAGGTCGTCGCTGTACTCCACGATTTCGAGGATAGAGTCTGGAGGGAGTACGAAAGCCATGCCGATGTGCAGTTCATACTCCTCTAGATTGGCAATGATCTTCGACCAACCTGATGTCACAATTACCAGCCGCCCCTCTTCTACGCGATACGGCTGGCCGATGCGCATGTTCTTCTGCACGAAGGCGCGGGCTCTGAGAACTACGTAAATATCGTTGTCGACATAAAAACTCTCGGGACTTTCTGCCAACAAATTGACCATATTCAAGTTGAGTACATCGGTATGTTTCATCCTATTTAATAGAATCAGAATATTTTGGCTTTTTATTAGATAACGTGCATCCATCGGTTTTTATTGTGTTATGCAGCAGAAAGCAATAGACATAATACAGGGACATGGCCGAATCCATTCTATAATCCATTCTGAAGTGTTTGACTTGTTTTAATTTGGCTGTCTCGTTGGCATTTAAGGGGTGACATTACAACGAACGATGGTCTGACGCGATGCCTTTACATATCATTTCGTTGAATCAGGACATTTTTGTCGTTTAACAGACAACATAAATGTTGAATAATCTTTGTATTTTTGTAGCATGAAAACTTGATGAATTATTAAAGTTGGATTTCATCCTTCTTCCAGACCTCCGTGGTGAGGTCAGGGCGGAGCAGGCTGCCTACCGGCAACATAATGCTGCCGTGATGCCCCAGGAGGGCATCAACACCAAGAGGAATCTCTATGGAGTCCAATGGCACAAGCCGCTCCCAGCTTCAGAGCCGTGCGCCCTCACCCCGATTTCACTGCGTGCATGTTGCTTGAGGCTGTTTGCAAGACCCTGAAGCAGGGCAGATGGATGAAAAGAAAGAGACAATAGTTCATGAAATAAACTTACCGACAATGATGAAAAAGCATTTATTATTACTTCTTGCAAGCTGTTGCTGGCTTGCAGCAGGAGCTCAGGAAAAGGACTACAGCGCCGAGGTGCGCACACAGATTCTGCCGTGGGTGGGGAGTGTAGACAAACTCTTTGGCCTCACTTCTGACGGATTAGATAGCTTGCAGTGGAACGAAACTTTCCTCACGGAATGTCCTCGTGCCGAGTTTCTGAGAATGCAGGCCGTAGTGAACACCCCGGCATTCTACAATTACCAGACGGGGTATTACCGTCTGCACAGCGACCGAGGCGGTTACCTCTTCCTCGAAGCTGCCAACCCACAGACGCAGAATGCCGCGGCGCGTGCAACGGCGCTCTCATCCATGGTGAAAATTGAGCGGACAGCCGACGGAGGGTGCTACCTGAAGATGCAAGGACTGTATGTCCGCACACCGCTGAAGGATCAGACCGTCATGCTCTCGATGGTGCCAGAGAAGTTCTACCCTGTGGTGAAAACGCCGGGCGGCAAAGTGGCATTCACGGCGATGAAAGGCACATACTCCGCCCTGCACTGTGGCTACAACTCGGTCATCGGCTGGAAGCTTGCCGACAACGCGTCCTACTGGGATGTCACCGAGGCCACGGATTTCACGGTCGCGGGTGGCATTGCTCACGATGGGCGCTACTATCAGACTTTCTATGCTCCCTTTGCCACCAGTGTAAATGACGGCGCGCAGGCGTTCCTGATGGCAGAACACGAGGGTAGGGCCGTAGCCACTCAGGAACTGACCCTCATCCCCGATTCTACTCCAGTGCTGCTTCGCAGCAATGAAAAAAGCGTGAGCATGAGCATTGCCGACGACGACCACGCCGTAGTGTCTGGCAACCAAGGGCTGCGCAACGAACTGGCCGACCTCTCCTATTATTATTTTAATAAGGCCTACCTGCTCTACAGCGGCGACGGTAAGGACAACTATACCTATTACCGAGAGACTCTATCAACGAAAGACAAACTCTATTTTTGGCAGCAGGCGCTGGTCATCCTGATGGTGGAAGACCGCCACGACTTCCGCGGCGACCTCGCCACGGCATCGCTCATCACCGACTTGCTCGATGCCTTCACGGTGCAGAATATGGGCTCAGGCGACGGCTCTGCCGAGAGCCGTGATGCTCAGCAGCGAAAGCTCTCCGACTGGACCTGGAACAAGTTCAACGACGACCTCCTGTGGGCCGGACTGGCCTACGTCCGAGGCTATCTCATCACTCACGAGGAGCGCTTCCTCGAACAGGCCAAGTGGACATGGGATTATATGTACAACCGAGGTTGGGACGACCAGCTTGGCGGCGGCATCTGGTGGAGCACGGACAAGGAGGAGAAGTCCGGCCTCTCCAACAACCCCGCCGTTTGCATGGCCTGCTACCTCTACGATGCCACGGGCGATGAGCAATATCTGGAGCGCGCCAAAGAAATTTATACTTGGGTGCGTAGAAGACTGCGCAACACCGACGGCAGCATCGATGAGAAGATAAACGCCAACGGCAGTCGTGCCAATGGCTATAATGTCTATAACCAGGGGACCTTTGTGGAAGGGGCTGCCAACCTGTTCCGACTGACGGGTACCGCCAGCTACCGAGCCGATGCCCGAAAGACGATAGAATATGTCATGGTCAATCATGTGGACGGCAACGGTATCATGTCACGCCGCAAAACGGATGGCACTTGGCAGTCGGAGTTCGCCCGCGGTATGGCGGCCTACCTGCGTGCCGTGCCCGATGACTGGACTTTCAGAGGGTATTATAAGACGTCACGTGCCCGCATCACCTACTACGACTGGATGCGCCTGAACGCCGATGCCGCTTGGCAGACGCGCGAGAAGACGACGAACCTCTCCGACTGCGAATGGAACAAGCAGACGGCCATGTACCCGTCTGAGGGCAAGACCTGGGAGTGTGACGTGATGGCCAGTGCCGTGGTGATGATGAACGTGACGCCCGAGGTGCTGCCTGGTTCTGCCGATGAGGTCTATGTGGACATCGACGACCGCAGCGCGGAGTTTGCCTACGTGCCTGAGGAGGAAGAGGAGCCGGAGGTATTCGAGCCGACTTTCGTCGTGGATGAGGACGGCATCATGCGCGTCTCTGCTCCCATCAAGATAGCCTGCGTGGGCAATAGCATCACCGAGGGCTACGGCAACAGCTCGCAGCGCGCCGCCTGGCCTGCACAGTTGGAGCGTCTGCTGGGCGATGGCTATCAGGTCGGCAACTTCGGCAAGAGCGGCTACTGCATGGGGAAGAAGACGGACTACTCCTATTGGACGACCTCCAACTTCACCAATGCCAAGAATATGAACCCCGACATCCTCATCATCGCCCTCGGCACCAACGATGCCGACCCACGGCGCTGGGACGTTACCGGCGGAGAGTTCAAGCAGGACTATCTGGATATGATAGAAGCGTTCCGTGCCAATGGACGTAACCCGATACTCTACTGCACGCTGGCTCCCCCCATCTTCCCCACGGCCACCAGCAACCAAAACAAATACATCGAGCAGAAACTCATCCCCATCGTCAAGGAAATCGCCGCTGAGCAGAATGCCTATATCCTTGACTACCATACCCCCATGATGTCTCACAAGGAAGCCTTCCCCGACAATGTTCATCCCAACGATGCCGGAGCCATCCTGCTGGCCGAGATAGCCGCCGGTGTCATTCGTGGAGCACAGACTTTGCAAGGAACCGTGGCTGTTGATGGCGGAGCGACAGCTGAAGGCACACACGCCGTAGTCGCTTCTGGTTCACAAGTCGTGCTTGCTCCCATCTCTGGAATTGATGGCACATGGAAATGGTCAGGTCCTTCAAACTTTACATCCACTGAACGCGTGGTGACGCTCTCCAACGTCCGCACGGGAGGTACTTATACGGTGCAGTTCACCGATGCCGAAGGTCATCGCTCTGTGCTCACTTTCTTGGTCAGCGTGAAGGGTCAGAAGGCTGGAACCGTCACTCCCTACGTGCAGGTGCTGGGCGGCGACTGGCAGCAGGCGAACGAGCTGACCGTGCATCCGGGACAGACGCTCAACTTCGGTCCGCAATGTTCGGCTTCGGGCACGCTGACCTGGCAGTGGCGCGGCCCTAACGGTTTCGTTGCCACGGGGCGTGAGACCACCATCTCGGCCATGAATAAAGCCAAAGCGGGCATCTATGGTGTCACCGTCACCGATGCACAGGGGCGCCAGTCAACCGCCACCTGGACCATTCACGTGGAAGGAGAACTTGACTGCGACGAACTCATTCCCTATATCAACAACGGAGGTTGGCAGCAAACCACCACTGCCGCCGTCAGTGCGGGTGCCAACGTCACCTTCGGCCCTCAGCCCACCGATGGCGAATGGACGTGGACAGGCCCCAATGGCTTCACCTACACGGGACGCGAGGCACGAGTCAATGGCTTCAATGCCTCCAAGGCAGGTGAGTACGTGGCCACACGCACTACCGAGGCCGGCTGCTACGACCAAATTGTATTTACACTCACCCTCAAATAGTTTTTGAATTATGAGAAAAGTAATCATTATGCTCATTGCCTGCTTTGCCTTTGCCCATGCAAGTGCACAGGAGAAGTCGGATGGAGGTCTGCTCGTCGGCACCAACCTCAACCAGCGCGCCACCGCCAGAACAGCCGCCGTGCTGAAAGCGGGAACAGACGGCCTCGGTTTCTATCCAGTCACCACCACGACCACCATCAAGGCCAACACGGCCTATGTGTCTGAGAACAAACAACTGCTCATCGACCTCGCCACGCTCGACAACCCAGTGACGGGTGTCCAAGCGGCCGAAATGGTAAATGGTAAATTGTCAAATGGTAAATGTTACGACCTCAATGGGCGGGAAATGGCAAAGGGGACTCGCGAAGTGCTTGGCTCGTCCAAGAAACTATTTCGGGGCATCTATGTGACGAATAAGAAGAAGTTTGCAGTCAAACCTTGAAGACCGATGAAACAAACTATTGTCTTTGCACTGCTGTTGTGTTCATTCCTGCATATGCCGGTGTGGGCAATGTCCTCAAACATTCCCACCGCCACGAGTGTCGCAGGTTTCTTTGTCGTGGAAGGCATGGGGCGCAGCGTGTGGTCGATGAATCCCGGCTGGCTGTTGCATTGCGGCGATGTGGCCGACGGGGCTTCCATGTCGCTCGACGATAGCGACTGGACGCGGGTGAGTCTGCCCAACGGCATTGAACTGCTGCCACAGGATGCCAGCGGCGGAAAGAACTACCAAGGTCCTGTCTGGTATCGCAAGCATTTCGAGGCTCCAAAGGATGCTCATGGAAAGAAACTCTTCATCCACTTCGAGGCTATCATGGGCCGCTCTGAGGTGTGGCTCAATGGCGAACGCCTCGTGGAGCACACGGGCGGCTATCTGCCAGTCATCGTTGATGTGACAGACCGTCTGCGCACCGATGGCGAGAATCTGCTGGCCGTGCGTGCCGACAACAGCGATGATGGCAGCTATCCGCCTGGCAAGCCTCAGTCGCAGCTCGACTTCGCCTACTTCGGTGGCATCTACCGCGACTGCTGGCTCATAGCCACCTCCAAGACCTACATCACCGACCCCAATGTGGAGCACATCACGGCGGGCGGAGGACTGACGGTGAGCTGCGCCAACGTGTCCGACAAGCAGGCTGATGTCAACATTTCCCTGCACGTGCGCAACGACCTGTCAAACCGCTTCCATGGCAAAGCTGAGCTATGGCTTCAGTCGCCCGACGGACACATTGCAGCCCGACTGAGCACGTCGCTCTCGATCCCTCAGGACAGCGCGCAAACCATCTGCGGTGCGATGACCGTCCGGCAGCCCGCTCTCTGGACTCCCGAGGCCCCACACCTTTATCATATATACGTGCGTCTGAAAGATTCGAAAGGACGCATCGTCGACGGCTACCGTCAGCGCATCGGCATCCGCAACGTCGAGTTTCGTGGTAATGACGGCCTCTGGCTGAATGGCAAGCCCTACGAGCCTAAGCTCATTGGCGGCAACCGCCATCAGGACTTTGCCGTCGTGGGCAATGCCATGACCAACAGCCAGCACCGCCGCGATGCTCAGAAGCTGCGTTCCGCCGGCATGACCATCGTCCGCAACGCCCACTACCCGCAGGATCCGGCCTTCATGGATGCCTGCGACGAGCTCGGCCTCTTCGTCATCGAGGCTACGCCAGGCTGGCAGTACTGGAACGGCGCCCCGGCTTTTGCCGCCCACGTCTATGACGACATCCGCCAGATTATGCGGCGTGACCGTAACCACCCTTGCCTGCTCATGTTCGAGCCTATTCTGAACGAGACCAACTTTCCCGACACCTTTGCCGTCAGTGCTGTACGTACAGTGCATGAGGAATATCCATGGGCACCCATAGCCTGTGCCTGCGATAGCCGACAGAGCGGGCGGGAGCACTTCGACGTCTGGTACTGTCATCCGCCTACGGGCAACCCCGGCTGGTCCGACAAGGAGGAGGACACCACCAAAACCTATTTCACCCGCGAGTTCGGCGACATCGTCGATGACTGGAATTCCCAGAACTCCATCGGCCGTGCCGCACGGGCCTGGGGCGAGGTGCCGCAACTGCTACAAGCACTTCACTACGGCAATCCGCCCTACCAGTACACCTCCATTGAGACCATTTGGCAGATGTCACGGAAACACCTTGGCGGCTGCCTCTGGCATCCCTTCGAATACCAGCGCGGCTACCATCCCGATCCGCTTTATTGCGGACTCTTCGATGCCTTTCGTCAGGAGAAATACGCCTACCACCTCTTCGCCTCGCAGCAGCGGGAACGCCCCATGGTGTTCATCGCCAACGAACTCACTCCCTTCTCGCCCGCAGACGTCACCGTGTATAGCAATTGCGATTCTGTACGCCTGACCATCCGCAAGGGCGGGCAAGTGATGACCCTGTGTCCCGACCGCGAGCATCTGTCCATGCCCAGCCCAATCCTCACCTTCGCAGGTGTATGGAGCTACATCGACGATATGAACCACAGCCGTAACCGTGGTACTGACGACTACTATCTGGCCGAAGGCTTCATGGGAGGTGAGGTCGTGGCGACCCACAAACGTTTTCCCGCCCGCCGCCCCGCACGTCTGCAACTCCATGTTGATGATGGCGGTGAGCCACTGCAAGCCGACGGCAGCGACCTTGTCACCATCATTTGTTCTGTCGAGGATGCTTACGGCAACGTGCGTCGGCTCAATAACGAACGCATCCTCTTCACCGTAGAAGGTGAAGGTCAACTTCTTGGCAACGAGCAGAATGGCGGCAACCCCGTCAGCGTCAGCTTCGGCACCGCTCCTATTCTGCTTCGTGCCACCACGACACCCGGCACTATCCGCGTGAGAGCACAGCTCGTCTATGAGGGCAACGCCAGCGTAGCCCCCGCTGAGATTACCCTCGCCTCCGTAGCTCCAACCTTCCCTTTGCTTTATGATGTGCGAGCCACTCCCAATACCGATGCGCCTCAGACCACCGTGCGCCACATCAACCCTCACGTGTCTTCTGCGACGCAGGTCACTCGCGAACATCTCGACGAGGTGGAGCGCCAGCAAAAAGCATTTCAATAATCAACAGAACCTCATAAAACACACGAACTGCTTATGAACCTTAGGACAATTCTTCTTTCCAGTTTTGTTACCTCAACGTTTGTCGTTTCTTCTGCTAATGCCGAAAAGCAACAACAAGGATGGCGCGCTGCCGCCGAGTTTGACATCCATTGGATTCAAGACCAGCACGTGCTCAGCGTGAACCGTGAGGCGGGTCATGCCACACTCATCCCCTATCCTTCCAAAGCCGCTCTGCTGGCCGACGAGTATCACAAACGACCGTGGGTGATGCCCACGAAGGCCATGACGCTCAACCTGAACGGCAAGTGGCGGTTCCGCTACGTGCCCGGCTCTAACCAAGGTCCCGGTGCCAGTGAGTTCCAGGCTGAGGACTACAACGACGAGCGCTGGCCTCTCATCACCGTGCCCATAAGCTGGGAAATGGCTGGCTACAGCAAACCCACCTACAACAACACGGGCTATCCCTTCAAGAACGAACCTCCACGCGCCATGGACGGCTACGAGGAGCACGGCGTAGTGGGCAACAACGCTACGGGATTCTACCGACGCACTTTCGACCTGCCTTCCGATTGGACAGACAAACGGGTGTTCATCCACTTCGACGGAGTCTATAGTTGTGCCGCCGTATGGGTCAATGGCAAGTTCGTTGGCTATGGGCAGGGTGCAAACAACGATGCGGAATACGACATCACCTCAGCCGTGCGTCCCGGCAGGAACCAACTCTCCGTACGCGTCTATCGTTGGTGCGACGGGTCATACCTCGAAGGGCAGGATATGTGGCGACTGAGCGGTATCCATCGCGATGTCTGTCTCGTAGCCAAGCCTCAGACGTTCGTCCGCGACCATGTCATTACCGTCCTTAATCAGAGTGCCGATGGCAAGAACGGCCGTCTCAATGTGGCACTCGACATCGACAATCGTGCAGGCCTGAACGGTAGCCGCACCTATCGACTCGAACTCCTTGATGCCGACGGTAAGGTTGTTGCCCAAAAGGAACAGAAGGTGAAGCTCACTGGCACAAGCACCAACATCAACCTGACCACCGAATTGCTGAAAGGCCTCCATGCCTGGAATACAGAGGAACCATATCTCTACGATGTCATCATCAGCCAGCTCAATGGCAAGCAGGAGGAAATGGTCTTCTGCACTAAATACGGCTTCCGCAACATCCAACTCGTCAACACAGAGACAGACAAATATGTGACCGTCAACGGCAAGCGCATCTTCTTCAAAGGGACGAATATCCACGATGCCCATCCGCTCTATGGCCGTTATGTCGATGTGCCCACCATGCTTCGCGACGTCACTCTGATGAAGCAGGCCAACATCAACACCGTGCGCACCAGAAAGAAAAAAAATCAGTGATGCCGTCCTCCTGAGCGACGGCCATATCCTGATGGCCCACCAGCATGGCATCCGCGAGATTGTGCCCGACCGCAAGACGCAAACAGGCTACAAGACGCTCTGGCAGATGGATACGCCGCAGGGCTACGAGATACACAGCATCCAGCCCATCGGACGGGACAAGGTGCTCTACGTCCAGTGCGGCAATCCCTTCGAGGCTGACGTCATGCAGATACCGTCGAAAAAGGAACTGCGCCGCTTCCCGTTACCTTTCAGCAGCGGCGGTTCGCACGGACAGATGCGCAACATGCGGCTTACGAAACGCGGGACGATGCTCTTGGCCTCCTTCGAATACGGTGCCGTCATTGAGTTCGATGCCCACGGCAAAGAGCTGCAACGGTGGGAATGCCCGGGTGCATGGGGCGTAGAGGAACTGGAGAACGGCAACATCCTCGTGGCGACCAACCAGAACTATGTGCGCGAATTCGACCGCGAGGGCGGCGCCGTCTGGGAATGGAACTGGAAGGAGCGCAGTCCGCTCTCCGTGGTTCGCGTGGGCGACAGGCTCCGCGAGAGCATCAGCGGCCAGAAGGCTCACCGCTTGCCTAACGGCAACACGATGATAACGAACTGGCTCAACCCCTGGAGCCGCGAGACGAGCGACCCGTTGCAGCCTGCCGTGCAAGCCATCGAGGTCGACCCTGCGGGCAAAGTGGAGTGGCAGCTCAAGTCGTGGAACGAGCCGGCAAACCTCGGCCCAAGCACCACGATACAGCTCCTCTCCGAGCCTGTGGACCGCCGGAAACTCTTCTTCGGCGACTTTAAGTGAGTTTTTCTGCCTCAAACTGTGCTTTATGTGAAAAGAAATGAGTAACTTTGTCTCCGAGAATAAATCGTAAATCTGTAAATCGTAAATCATTAAATAGTAAATCATGAAAAGGTTTCTCTTACTGAGCCTTGCACTGCTGAGCCTTGCATGCGGCTCCTTTGCAGCAGACAAAATGGAGGCGCTGACGTCTCCGAGTGGTAACATCCGGCTGGAAGTCACGGTGGGCGAACGGCTCACCTACAGCGCCTTCCGCGGCAGCGAGCAGATTCTGAAGGACTGCCCCCTGAGCCTGCAGGTCGGGAAGGACGCTTTCGGCACGAACCCGAAGCTGAGCGGCACGAAGCGCACAAAGGTGGACGAGGTCATCCGCCCCGTCGTGCCATTGAAATATGCCGAGGTCGCGAACCGGGCCAACCAGCTGACGCTCTCGTTCCGGGGCGGCATCTCGGTCGACTTCCGCGCCTACGACAACGGCATTGCCTACCGTTTTGCCATCAATAGGGGTAAGGGACAGGTGGATGTCGTGGACGAGGGTCTCGGGCTGAACCTGCCGGAGAGCTTCATGGCACACGTCTCGAAGACGCGCAGCTTCAACACTTCCTACGAGAACCCCTACACGCACATCTCTACGGCCGACTACAATGCAGGCGACGAAATGACCTACCTGCCCATCCTGCTCGAGAGCCCGCAGGGAACGAAGGTGCTCTTCTCCGAGAGCGACGTGCGCGACTATCCGCATCTCTTCCTCATGCCGACCGACGGCAATGGCTTCACCGCCACTTTCCCCCGCTCGCCCGAGACGTGGGAACCGCGTGGCGACCGCAGCTGGACCATCACCAAGGAGCGCGACTGCATAGCCCGTACCGACGCACAGCGCACGCTGCCCTGGCGCTTCGCCGTCATCGGCACGGACAAGGACATCGCCGAGAACCAGATGGAAGTCGTGCTGGGCGGCAAGTGCGAGCTGGACGATACGTCGTGGATCAAGCCGGGCAAAGTGAACTGGGACTGGTGGAACCATTGGACCGTCTGGGACGTCGACTTCGAGACCGGCATCAACAACGACACCTACAAGTACATCATCGACTGCGCCTCGAAGTTCGGCGTGGAGTACATCCTGCTGGACGAGGGCTGGAACAAGCGTGTGCAGGACCCCTTCACGACGCGCGACGAAATCAACGTCAAGGAGCTCGTGGAGTACGGACGGCAGAAGAACGTCGGCATCGTGCTGTGGCTCTCCTGGCTCACCGTGGAGCAGCACATGGACCTCATCCCCTTCTATGCCAAGATGGGCGTGAAGGGACTGAAGATAGACTTCATGGACCATAGCGACCAGTGGATGGTGAACTTCTACGAACGCGTGGCTCGCGAGTGCGCCAAGAACAAGCTGCTGGTCGATTACCACGGCTCGTTCAAGCCGTCAGGAATGGAGCAGCGTCTGCCCAACCTCATCAGCTACGAAGGCGTGCGCGGTTTGGAACAAGGCGGCGGCTGCAAGCCCGAGAACAGCATCTGGTTGCCCTTCATGCGTAACGCCGTAGGCCCGATGGACTTCACGCCGGGTGCTATGCACAACGCCCAGCCCGAGGACAACCGCGGCTCCGGCTCGCTGCCGATGGGCGGCGGCACCAGGGCATACCAGATGGCTCTGTACGTCTGCTTCGAGAGCGGACTGCAGATGCTGGCCGACAGCCCCACGCGCTACCTCCGCGAAGCCGAGTGTACGGAGTTCATCGCATCGGTGCCCACGACGTGGGACGAGACGCGCGTCCTGGCAGCCCGTGCAGGCGACTACTACGTCGTGGCTAAGCGCAAGGGCAGTCGTTGGTTCATCGGAGCCATGACGGGCGACAAGGCGCAGGACATCGACATCAGCCTCGACTTCCTCGGGAAAGGCGGCCGCCTCACCTACTTCCGCGACGGACGCAACGCCCACCGCATCGCCCTCGACTACAGGCGCGAGCAGCAGGATGTCACCCCGCAGACAAAGCTCCGCCTCCACCTCGTCCGCAACGGCGGCTGGGCCGGAGTAATCGAGTGAAGAACGAAGAGTGAAGAGTGAAGAATAAAAGTTACACAAGAAGGCAAGAGGCAACTCCCGTTCTTCACTTTTCAGCTAAAAAAGATAGTTTCACTTTTAATTTTTCATTTTTCATTT
>JAFUVM010000034.1 GCA_017483665.1 Bacteroidaceae bacterium | reverse complement strand
TAGTTTATTGAAGAGAATACCACCTGGTTACCGCCGCGCGAGTGGATGGTATTCATGTGGTGGATGAAGGCCTCCATTGCCTGGTGTACGCGACCGACGGTCTTGTTGATGGCGTGCTGCTTGATGCGTTCGCGGCCCTGCAGCCCGTTGAGGGGGATGTTCAGGTAGTCGTCGATGGGCGCATTGTAGAGCTCGCTGTAGTCTTCGGCATAGAGATCCTCGAGGACTTTCACTTCCTCTATATAAGATGAACGCACGTAGGGAGCCAGATAGAAGTCGAAGGCGGGAATGGCCTGGCCGCCGTGCATCTCGTTCTGCACGGTCTCCATGCTGATGCAGCCCAGGATGCTGGCAGTCTCGATGCGCTTGGCGGGACGGCTCTCGCCGTGTCCTGCCTGGAAGCCGTACTTGAGGATGCGGTCCAGGGGGTGCTGCACGCAGGTGAGCGACTTGGTGGGGTAGTAGTCCTTGTCGTGGATGTGCAGGTAGTTGCCGCGCACGGCTTCCTTGGCGCTCTCGCTGAGCAGGAAGTCGTCGACAAAGGGCTTCGTGGTCTCGCTGGCGAACTTCATCATCATGCCTGCGGGGGTGTCGGCGTTCATGTTGGCGTTCTCGCGCGTGACATCGTTGTTCTTTATGTTGATAATCTCGAGGAAGATGTCGCGTGTCTTAGCTTTGCGGGCCACGCTGCGCTGGTTCCTGTACTTGATGTACGCCTTTGCCACGTCCTTGCGGGCACTCTTCATGAGTTCGTTCTCCACCATGTCCTGGATTTCCTCCACGGTCATCTGGCTCTTGCCTTTCATGGAGATGCGGTCGGCAATCTGCTGAATCAGGACGTTGTCCTCGCCCTCCTCTGTTGTCAGCATCGCTTTGCGGATGGCAGCACATATCTTCTGTTCGTTGAAGCCTACGGTGCGTCCGTCTCTCTTTTTTACGGTCTGTATCATGTTATAAAATAAGGTTTAGGTCTTGTTATATCCGAAAAACGTTGCAAAGATAGTGAAAAGGATAATTACGTGCAAGTAAATTAGATGAAAAGTTTGCTTTTTCGGGCAATTTTTTTTCGCTCTTTGCGGAAAAGTTATCCGTTTTGTTTTGTAAGACGCTGTGTGTCAAGCTTGAACTATCCGAAGTTAAATGAAAAGTTTCCCAAAAGTGATAATTTGCATTGACCTGTAGTTGATAAAACGATATAACGTGGCGGAGGATGCCGTACTCCACTCCGAAACGGTCTGCACAGAGCGGACAAACGGGGCGCATGGCGGTGCTATAATATATATAATGTGTGGCGGCAAGTGTGTTTTTCGCTCGGAAAGGCAAAAGAAATGCACGAATCGCTTTGCATTTCGCTTGCTTATTCGTAACTTTGTCCCCCGAAACATGAATGATAACCCTTAACAGAAATACGAATGGACAAGAAAATTAAGATTACGCTCGGCGTTGCGGCTGCTGTGGTGGCACTCGTCATAGGCTTCCTGCTTTATACGATGCGCGAGCAGATGCGCGAGAGTCAGCAGATGCTTGAACTGGCGGAGATGGACAAACGCGAGATGGAGAACGAGTACGAGCAGTTCGCCATGCAGTACAACGAGATGATGACACAGATAAACAACGACTCGCTGGCGGCGCAGCTGGAACAGGAGCAGAAGCGCACCGAGGAACTGCTCGAGGAGCTCAGACGCGTGAAGAGCAACGACGCAGCCGAGATAATGCGCCTCAAGAAGGAACTTGCCACGCTCCGCGAAGTACTGCGCAGCTATGTCCTGCAGATTGATTCGCTCAACCGCATGAACGAGGCTTTGACGCAGGAGAACTCCAACCTCAAGACGCAGAACCAGCAGGCACAGCAGCACATCTCGAACCTCTCGAGCGAGAACGAGTCGCTCTCCGACAAGGTGGCCATCGCCAGTCAGCTCGACGCGACGGGTATCGTCGTGGAGGCTCGCAACAAGAAGGGCAAGGCGGCCAAGCAGATCAAGGACGTCAGGAAGTTTGCCATCAGCTTCAACATCTCGCGCAACGTGACCACAGCCACGGGCATCCGTACGATTTACGTCCGCATCTCCACGCCAACGGGCGACGTCCTCAGCAAGGGCGGCACCTTCGCCTACGAGAACCGGCAGCTGGAGTACAGCATCCGCAAGGACATCGAGTACACCGGCGAAGAGCAGAGCGTACAGGTCTTCTGGGACGTGGCAGAGGCTCTGAGCGCCGGCAACTACAGGGTCGACATCTTCGCCGACGGGCATAACATCGGCACGACAAGCTTCACCTTCAACAAGTAATGGGAAAAGGGAAACTGGCAAAGTTCGCCGAGATGGCGGAGAATCCGCTTGTCGTGGAGTGTCCGATGGCAGCTGTCATGCAGGACGAGTTTCCCCTGCGCGGACGTTGGCACGAGGATTTCTTCCGCAACGCGAACCCCATCGTGCTTGAGCTGGGATGCGGACGCGGTGAGTATACCGTCGGACTCGGGCGGCAGATGCCCGGCACGAACTTCATCGGCGTCGACATCAAAGGCGCCCGCATGTGGACGGGAGCCAAGGATGCCTTGCAGAGCGGCATGAAGAACGTCGGCTTCCTGCGCACCAACATCGAGTTCATCCAACGCTTCTTCGCCCCAGGCGAGGTGAGTGAGATATGGCTCACCTTCTCCGACCCTCAGATGAAGAAAGTCACCAAGCGCCTCACCAGCACTTACTTCCTGGAGCGCTACCGGCAGTTCCTCGCCGACGGCGGACGCATTCATCTCAAGACGGACTCCAACTTCCTCTTCACCTACACCGAGGAGATGCTGCGTGTCAACGGCATCGAGCCGGAATACAGGACGCGCAACCTCTACGGCACCCCAGCCGCCACAGCCTCCGCTTCCTCCGCTCCGGAAGGAAACGACAGACGTGGGGAAGGTCCATCGCCTTGCGAAGAACTCCGGAAGGCAGCCTCCTCCATCCAGACCTATTACGAGAGTATGTGGCGGGCCCGCGGCATCGACATCAAGTACCTTTGCTTCCGTCTGCCGCAAGACTGCACACTTGTCGAGCCGGACATTGAGATACCCCTCGACGAATACCGTTCCTACAGCCGCGAGAAGCGCAGCAGTCAGGAAAAACACGTCTGAAGAAAGGGGAAAAAGGGAAAAATGACTGGTAGGACAATGCATAAAAGAAAAAAACGCGAAAAAGTTTGCATATCTCGCAAGAAAGTGCTACCTTTGCATTCGCTAAACAAGGAGGTGCGGTAGTTCAGCTGGTTAGAATACTAGCCTGTCACGCTAGGGGTCGCGGGTTCGAGTCCCGTCCGCACCGCAAAGGGTCTTCCCAACCGAGGGAAGACCCTTTGCTTTCTGTGCGTCCGGCTCTCGCCCACGCCATATTAACCACGAATTTCACGAATTACACGAATTGGGCGTCTCGCTTTTACCCTGCATGACAATTCGTGTAATCCGTGCAATCCGTTGGAGAAATGAAAGGATACAAATTCTTCTTCCCGCATGCACAAATGTCTCGCGCCACGGATAAAAACTTTTTCAGTGGCTTGGAAATATATTTCAAAGCCTTGGAAATATATTTTAGTGGTTCGGAAATATATTTCCAAGCCACTGAAATTGTTTTATCTCAAGTCGGAAAGAAATTCTTCACCTGAGGTAATGGACTTTGCTCCGCTGCCATGCGGATTTTCTATCAGCTGTTGATGCCTTGCTTTGCATTTGGGGGCAAAAAAATCTCCAAGACGCGTGTCCTGGAGATTCGCTTTTCGTGGAATGCCGATGAATGCGTTTTCCCTTATTCTTCTGTTTTGTTCGACTCGGAGTTGTAGCGGATAATCATCCGAACCAAGTCGCCTACGCTGATGCGCCCGTTGCCGTCAACGTCCTCGATGTCCTCGCCGTTGTTGACAATCGTCTTTGCCATCAGCTGGATGTCCTGCTTGTCTGTGACGGCGTCGCCGTTGGGGTCGTAGGGATCGGGCCTCCATCTTTCGGCTGAGAGCGTGGGCCAGGGTGTGGTCTCCCAAATGATGGTTCCTTTGTTTTCGTAGCCTGAGGGCCATTGCTCTGGGTGTGAGTCTATGAAGGAGGTGCCTCCGGAAAGCTGCGAGTTGCTGCCCAGCAGGAACCATTCGTGCGACTCATGGCCGGAAACGGCGGAGTTGACACCCGCAACGACAGGGTCGTCCCACGTGGCATCCAGGGCGCACCAGGTGCTGTCGTTCACCTGTATGTAGTTCCACATGTGTGCCTCCATCTGCAGGCGAACGGGGTCGAACGCGTTGCCGCCCATCAGGATGCACGGTATGTCCATTGCATCGCAGAGCACCTTCATGGCGCGGGCATAGCCTTCGCACACGGGCGACTGCAGGTTGTTGCTGTTTCCTTCCAGGGCACTCATGGGGCACCAGGGCATGTTGCCCAGGTCGGCCGGCGTAGTGTTGGCGTTGAAGTAGCGGTTGTAGCAGTTGTGCAGGGTGAGCCAGTCGTGTGCGGCAAGCAGTTTGTAGTAGGTTGTCCTCTTCTTCTGGCAAAGCTTCAGGATGTTGTCCCTTGCCGCATAGAAGCGTTCCACGGCAGCCAGGATGTTCTTCGGCTGGCGGAAGTCGTAGTTGTTGTAGCCGTTGCTGCGGATATCGAAGTCGTTGGTGCGCAGGATGAACTTAGCCTTCATGGTGTAGGTAGCCGTGCCGGTTCCTGTGGCATTGTAGCGCATGCTGATGCTGGTGCTGGTGCCGAACATGAAGCTGTTGCCTATCCAGAAGAATTCCGGGTGGTCGTAGTTGGCACAGAGGAAGGCGTAGGGCAGGAAGGAGCTCAGGGTGTCGGCCTTGGGCGTTGTTTCCTTTTGTACAGCCTTCTGTGCCGCCTTTTTGATGGCATCGCTGGTGGAGCCGGGCTCGAAGGTGAAGTCGACGGTTTCTATCTCTTCGTTGACGAGGAAGAAGTAGGCGTTGCTCTCGTATTCGGCCTCCTTCGGGTCGCTCAGCCAGCTTGTGCCGCCGTCCAGGACTGCTTGTCCTGCCTCAACGTAGCTGTTGATGAAGGCGTGCAGGAACTTGGGCATGTTGGTGATACGAGCCTGGTAGGTGTATGCCTCTCCTGTCGTTTCCTCTTCCTCCTCTGCCTGTTGTCTCACTCGTAGCGGGCTGGCTGGCTTGCTGGTGCGCATGAGGTCGCGCAAATCACCTCGTATCGTGGTGGAGGGGCCCTCAAATTCTTCGGTGAAGACTTCCTGCGACGTTGCCGTGAGACTTGCGCCGCATAGAAGTATGCCGAATGCGAAGTGTAGCTTTCTCATATTATATTATATATAATGTGTAGTTCAGAAACAGTAGCCGACATGAATGCCGCACTCGCGCACGCCGGGGAACTTGCTGTTGTCGCGGAAGTCGCGTGAGTAGCTGACGCCCATGTAGTAGCGGTTCAGGTAGAAGCGAAGTCCGGCCTGCCACGCCACCTGGAAGCGTCCCCAGCCGTCCTCGCCGCAGAGATTGGTACTGCTTTCGCCCGAGAGGTCGCGTGCTGCGGCGATGACGCGGAGGGAAGCTCCGGCAAACGGTGCGATGGCATAGTCCTTCTCGCGGGAGAGGTAAATCTTGTAGAGGACGTTGACGGGAATGCGGAACGTGAGGACAAAGGCTTTGTCCGCCCCTCTTGCCCAGGAGAACTTCATGTTGGCTCCAGCCTCGACGAAGTAGGGCTTCTCTTCAACGACCTGAATGAGACGGTTGTAGCCCAGCACGAACTCGTTGAAACGCATGAGGTTCTCGTCGTCGACTTTGTAGCGCGAGGGCGAATACTGCAGGTAGACTGCATTCTTGTATTCCTTGTGTTGCGGCTTAGGCGCTTCCTCCTCTTCCGCATCCAAACTCCATTCCTCTACCTCGTAGCTGTCATCGAATTGTGCCTGCACGTTGAGGGACAGGCAAGACAGAACGAGCAAGGCAAGCGTCTTGCTAACGATCCTCATGACTTCCTTGGGCTAAAGTATTGTTAATTGTCTTTTCGGGGGTGCTTCTCCCTACGAGCGCTTCGTCACGACGATGTGCGTCACGATGCCGGCAATGATGATGATCAAGGCTCCGACGTTGTAGAAGTTGTAGTCTACGAGGTCAGCGAAGTAACTAAGGATGAGCATCAATGCGCCAAGTACGATGAGGATGAGCCCCAGATTCTTTTTGTAGTTCATAGTTGTTTATGGTGTTATAGTTGTTTTATCTCTGTGTGTTGTCGTAGTGTCTTGTTTGCCTTGCAAAGTTACACATTATTTCCAATTCTGCGAAACTCAGGGCAGAGAAATGTAACATTTATTTATGTTTTCCCGGTTTCGGCGGTCTGTTTTCTGTATTCCTGCCCTCCTTTTACCACTGCCACCACTTCTTCTTCGGCTTTTCGACAGCTTCTCCCATGTGTTCCATGAGAACCTGTTCGTAGGTTTTCCTTTCGGTAATCATCTGGTAGATGGTTCCCCAGTCGGGCAGTCCGCCCACGTTGCGGTCGTCAATCCACAGGTCGGCCTTCAGTTTCCGGCTGAAGTGTTGGTTCTTGCTAAGGTCCTCTTCGGGGAAGTCCTTGTTGACGGCATAGAACTCTACACCGCGCTGGCGGCACCATTCTACGGCATCTTCAAGCAGTTTCCCTTCGCGTACGCTCCAGAGAATCAGTTTGTGTCGGTCCTCGATGAGCATCTTCAGGGTCTGTGTGGCGAAGGGCAGTTCCTTGCCTATCTCGGGGTAACGGTGTTCGACGATGGTTCCGTCGAAATCTACGGCTATGGTCATGTCTATATAGTGTGTATGGTCTTGAGATTATTGCTTTTTCCCTGCAAAGATAATAAATAATTGACAAATAAGCATGAAAAAACAAAAAAAACATCTTATAAAGGCGCGAATCTCGCTAAAAAGCGTTACCTTTGTGCCCATAAAACAGAATAAATAATGAAAAAGTATGCTTCTCTTTTGCTCGTGCTTCTGGCAATCCTGTCGACGACGAGCTGTGTTTCTACAAAGAAAATCGTGTATTTCCAGGACTCCGACCAGGTGTTCAGCCAGGCTCAGCAGATACTTCAGCAGTATGAGATGCGCCTGAAGCCTGCCGACCAGGTGTACATCAAGGTAACTTGCAGCGAGCCCGACCTGCTTACCATCTTTGCTCAGGACGTAGTCATGGGTACTGCCGGCGGCGGCGGAAGCATGAGTTCTTCGTACCTCAATTCCTCTGGCAACATGTCAAACGCCTATGGCTATACGGTGACCAATGACGGATACGTCATACTGCCGGCCGTGGGACGCGTCAGTGTGGTAGGCTGTACGATGGACGAAGCTGCCAGGCGCATAGAACAGAGCATCATTGAAGCCAATCTCATCAAGGACCCGGAGGTGACCGTCCTTCTGCTCAATGCCCGTGTGGCTGTCCTGGGTGCTGTGAAGGCGCCCCAGGTAGTGAGCCTGACCAGTGAGCGCAACACGATTCTCGACGTGCTTTCCCGCTGCGGCGACATTGCCGATACCGGCCTTCGCCAGAAGGTAACCCTTTACCGCGAGGTGGACGGCGAACGCAAGAAGTACTCTATCGACCTGACGACCAGTGATGTGTTCCAGAATCCTGCTTACTACGTACAGCAGAACGACCTGATTTACGTGGAACCCAACAAGAGCCAGAGCGTGAAGAGCAGCGCCTTCTACACCTTCCTCGGTGCAGGTGCCAGCATCATCAGCGTTATCTCCTCGATTGTATCTATCGTAATCTTGGTGACGAAGTAAAGGCTATCGCCTAAATCGACTCGTGCTCCCATTCCTGAGGGGCAATGGTTGAAATATCAAAGCCATCCATCCAAAGGCCTGCGGAAACACTTCGCAGGCCTTTTCTGTTGAGGTAGGTCGACGGAACGCCCTTGACGAGGAGGCATTTGTGGAAGTGCTCCACGTTGGTGGGAAGCGAAAGGGCCTTCCTCCACTTGTCGGAAGTCAGTTCCACCGGAATGCATCGGGCGGTGTCGATGCACAGGGAGTCGGACGAAAGCAGGATGTTGCTTTGGTTGGTGGCCGTGGCGCTGAACTCGGCAGCGCTCATGGTCTTTCGTGCCGTGCCGGCCAGATAGCCAATCACCCACACGGCTTCGTGGCCGGAGAGGGAGGTCGAGCGGAGGTCCCGTACCGTGTAGGGGCGTTCCAAAGTGCCTTCGCCGGTGCCGACTATGGTGACGGTCTGTGCTGAGGCCTCGCCTGTTCCGTTGGTGTCAGGTTCGGTTGTCAGGTCCACTTTCTGGCAGCCGGCCAGCAGCAGACAGAGCAGAGCCAGGCTATTCTTCCTCCGTGAAAGCATTCAATATCTTCTTGCAGACCTTGGGCAGATTGTATTTGTAATAGAACGTGTCGCATCCTATTAAGGTATACACCAAACAGATGAAAATGCCCCAGGCAAGCAGTACAATCATTGAAGTATTCATACTTATTTGATAAATCTTACGGCAAAGTTAAACAAAAATCCGAGAATAATGTATAACTTTGTAGGCAGAAATATCAAATAATACACAAAATGTTCATTCTACATTCCTTCCGGAGCCTGTGCGGACGCGTTTCGCCTGCGCTCTTCCTTCTCGCCGTGACTTTTCTTCCCCTGTTTACTTCCTGCCAGTCAGCTGCGGACGAAGCTGTGCCGACGAATGGCGAAGAGGGTCTCTGTACGGTTAACTTCACCGTCAGCAACTACCAGCAGATCAGCTTCGACGACTTGTCTGGCGGAGCTTCGACGAGGGCAACGGCTGTGCCGACCAATCATCCTTCTACGCTGGCCCATTTGATTGTAGCTGTTTTTGACGCTGAAAGCGGAAAGTCTGCAATTGCTCCCATTCAACATGATTACGCAGATTTCGAAGCGAAGCCCGAGAACTATCCGCAGTTCTCCGTGACATTGTCGCCCGGAAAGTACCGCGTGGTCATCCTTGGCTACAATGGTTCGCGAGCTTGCCAAATCGCTTCTGCCAAGCAAATCAGTTGGGCTGACGGCTACGTGCCCCATACTTTCCTTTACAGCGAAGAGCTGACCGTCGACAAGAATACGGCGCCCGACCAAAAGATATCGCTTCGCCGAGTGGTATCAGCCTTCCGCGTGACGGCCGAAGATGCCGTTCCTGCCGAGCTCAGGAAGATGCGTTTCGCCAGCACAGCCGGTGGTACGGTGCTGGATGCCACTACGGGCTTCACTCCGCAGAGCACAGGTTATGACTATGACATCAGTGTGCCGAACACCTATACCGGCGTAGATAACCTCGACTTCACCGTTTATCTCTTCCTGACGGGACAGGAGATGAAGACCGACTATACCGTGCAGGCCCTCGGAACAAGCGACAAAGTGCTCTACGAAAAGCACTTTGCCGATGTGCCCCTCCGCATTAATACTTTGACGACGTGGAAGGGAGAGATGTTCAAGGATACGCCTGTTGACGAGCCGCAGACAATGGGATTCAACATCGAATGGGACACGCAGTGGACGGACACCATTTGGGTGAATGCCAAGTAGCGGGGTAGGGTAGTTCCGCTTCAGAACTTCAGGCGGCAGTCGATGCCGAGCTGCAGGGGTGTGCCGAGCTGCGAGAGGGTACGCGTTCGGGGTGCTGTGGCTACGAAGCAGAAGGCATCGTAGTTCGTGTCGGTCAGGTTGTTGCCCCAAAGGGAAAACTCCAAATCGTTGTGACGGACAGAGAGGCGGGCGTCGAGCAGCGCGTAGAAGGGCTGCGAGAGGTCGTTCTCGCGTGTCCAGTAGATGCGTCCGTTGCCCTTGCCGACGGTGCCGAGGGTGATGTCCTGCAGCCAGCCGCGGGTGTGCCAGGTGTATTGTGCGCCGACGGTCATCGTGTGCTTCGGGGCGAAGGGGACGTAGTAGTCGGAGGGATGTTCGTCGTTGCCGGAGTGGCGGAGCGTGGCGTGCGTGAAGCCGTATGAGGCGTTTACGGTAAGTGCGTCGGTGACTGCGGCTTGCAGCGATGCTTCCATGCCGATGCTGCGACTCTTGTCTGCGTTGACGGTGATGCGTCCCAGGCCGCTTTCTGCCATTTGGCTGATCTGCAGGTCGCGTGTCTCTATCCAGTAAGCGGCGAGGTCTGCCTTGAGCCGTCCCTCGAGGAAGTTCAGGTGGGAGCCTATCTCGTAGTTCCACGAAGTCTCGGGCTTGTAGTGGGTTGTTGCTGCCACGTCGGGCTGTTCGGCAGGTGGGATGGCCGAGCGGATGCGGCCCATGATCATGTCGGTGTGCCCTGCGGGAATGCCCGGGATGCGGGCGAAGAGCGCCTTCAGGTATTCCTCGGTGCCGTTCACGGCGTCGTCCATCATCAGCCTTCTCACTTCCTGCTGAAGCAAATCGCTGAACAGTTGCACGTTATACCCGCCCGAACGATAGCCGCGACTCACGGAGGCATAGACGTTGCTGCCTTGGCCGAAGTCGTACTTCAAGGCCACTTTTGGCAGGACATGCAGGTCGTCGTCGCTAACTTTCCCGTTGAAGTTGGGCGAGATGTTGCGGTCGTTGAGGGCGACGTTCATGCCGTGGGCAGCCATGAGGAAGTCGTAGTCGACGGAGCTGAGCGCGTCGTATTTCATGCTGTTGTGCTCGTAGTCGAGGCGGATGCCTGCGATGAGCGAGAAGTTCCGCACGAGTTCGACGGTGGACTGGTGGAAGATGCCGGTGTTCAGCGTGGGTGTGCTGAAGCTGCCCCCCATAGGCATGACGCTGTTCTTGAGCGTGACGGACATGGGGCCCATGCCTTGTGCGGTGAGGTCGGGCAGGGTGCGGTTGATGATGGCGGACAGCCAGTCGATGCCTTCCTGGTAGAATGTGACGGGTGCTTCCGTGCGGAGCCACTGGTACTGGAAGTTGACGCCGCTGGTCCATTGCCAGCGTCCGCTGTTCTTCGACTTGACGGCAATCTCCTCGCTCAGCACTTTGCTGTTCTGTTTCTGCTGGAGGGCGAAGATGTCCTGCCGCGAGTAGTCCTGGTCCATGTTCATGTCGTCCTTCAGGAACTGGAAGCCAGTGATGCTGCTCAGCACGATGCGGTCGAAGTTGTGCTCTGCCTTGAGGCCCGTGCTGAGGTTGTGTCGCAGATAGTTTCCTTCGCGGTTGTATGCCACACGGCCAGCGTCGTCGCCTGTCTTTTCTGCGTAGGGGTATGCGCCTTGGCGTGTCCATTGGTAACGTGCGGAGAGGTCGATGTTGACGCGCTCTGTGGGTCGGTAGATGCCTCGCCAGTGAGCTGCGATGTTGTCGCCGCGGTCCACGCGCTCACCATCGCGTGCGTTGTTCTGGAAGAAGCCGCCCAGGTGCTCGTAGCTGACGCCTGCGCTGAAGGCAAAGTTGTCGGATGGGCGGTGGTAGTGCGTTACGCGCGCGCGATAATTATTATAGGTAGCGGCTCCGAGCATGAGGTCTGTGCCCTGGTAGTTCATGGGGTTCTTGGTGTAGACGCGTATGAGTCCGCCCATCGTGTTGCGTCCGTAGAGAGTCCCCTGCGGGCCCCGGAGCACGTCGATGCGGTCGGCGTCGCTCAGGTCCTGGTCCATGCTGCTCATGTTTGCCAGGGGGATGTCGTCGACGTACATGCCCACGGCGGGTGTGCCGATGCGGCTGCCGATGCCACGCAGGTAGACGCTTGTGGTCAGACGGCTGCCGTAGGAGGGGATGAAGAGGCCCGGTATGTGTGCGCTCAGCCCTTTGATGCCTTCGATGTGGCGTTGCTCCAGCTGTGCCGCTCCGAGCGAAGTGGAGGCGATGGGCTGGCTGCGGAGCAGGGAATGTTCCTTGGGTGTGCTGACCACCACCAGTTCGTCCATGTCGCGGACGGCGAGTGAGTCTGTTTCGCTCTCGTTCTCATTGGCTTGCATGACAATGGGGGAGAGCAAGAGGAAGGCGAGGGTGGCGGTTCTGTAGTGCTTTGCGTTCGTCATTTTTGAGTGTTGTTTTGATTCCGCGGCAAAGGTACGGCTTCTTTCCTGAAGTTTCCTTAAGTTTTCCTTAAAATTCGTTGTCCTCCATCGGAATGTTGAGTTCCACGCCCATGATGCTGCCCTGGGCGGTGTGTCTGTTGCCCATGCGAACAGGTATGCCGAGGAAGGCAGCCTGCTGGCGTGCGGCGGTCAGGCCGGAGAAGTCGGGGCAGTTGCCTGTGGAGGTGAGCGTCAGGGTGTAGTCGCGCACGGTCAGTTGCGACGTTACCTCCCATCTGGCACCGTCGGGAGCGTGCTGGAGGAAGAGGGAGAAGACGGCGGAGAAGATTTGCCGGAGCGTGGCTTCGTCCGTCATGATTTCGTAGACGAAGGGTGTGAGCCTGAAGAAGCAGCAGACGTTCTTCTCCCGGAGGGCGTCTTCGTGGCACATGAGGAGCTCGCGCAGGAAGGCGTCTATCTTCACGATGCTCGTGGCGGCGGCTTCGGCATGCGGCAGGATGAGGCCAACGCCCCTGACGGTCCGCACCGGTCCGTCCGTCGTCCAGCCCAGTTTGTGGCGGAGCGAGGAGAGGTGCACGTCGAGTGTTCCGGTGTCGTAGAGGAAGCGTTCGCCCCAGACGCCGTCGATGATGTCGTCGCGCCGGCACACCACGCCCTGGTGCCTTAGCAGGAAGACGAGCAGGCGGTACTCGGTGTCGGTGAGCGCTACGGGTTTGCCGGACTGCAGCGTCTGGTGCGATGCCGTGTCAATCTGCAGGTCGGCGTAGTGGATGACTCTCTGCATGCCGGCGTCAGTTGCGGTAGTCGTCGGGCGTGAAGGTGAGGTCCAGCATCATCTTGCCCGTGGACTGGCTGCGGTAGTCGTAGCGGAAGGTGATGCCCATCTCCTTGTAGCTCCGCATGGCGATGCTGCTTTTCAGCTCTCTTAGGACGTTGTCCTGGAAGTCGCCAATCAGCTCGTCGGTGAAGAGCAGCTCGTTGTCGAGCGAGTCGGTGACCGTGTAGTGGTAGCTGAGGGTCTTCTCTGCGATGTCGTAGCGTGCGCTGTCCAGGCGTGTGTAGGGGTCTACGAACTTAGGGCATTCCTTCTGTGTGAACTCCGCGAAGACGCGCTGCACCTGTTCGTCCTTCGTCTCGCGTCGGCAAGCGCCCGTGGCAAGGGCGATGCCCAGCAGGGCGGCAATCATTACCTTATTCTTATGCATGGGATAGAGTTTGTTCGTTGTCATCCGTTTTGAAAAGTCGTGCAAAGATATTCTTTTTTTCTAAATTCAGGCAAGAAAGTCTTGATAAAAATCAAAAATATGCCGTAAAACATAATTTTTACAGCAGAAAGCTTGGCTGTTTGTACATGTTGCCGTACCTTTGCGCCCAAGTAAAAAGGAAGTTACTAATTTATAAACACAAAAGTTATGATTGAGACAGTAGGTACATTTGCAGGTGCTGTATGGACAGCCCTCAATGAGAATGGTGCTCAGAACGCAAAGGATCTGAAGAAGGCTGCAAAGCTGAAGACCGACAAGGACCTGTATCTTGCTCTCGGCTGGCTGCTCCGCGAGGACAAGCTGGTCATCACCGAGGAGGACAAGGTTCTGACCATCGCGCTGAAATAAGCGCTTTTCCCCCGACAACCCCGCACTCCTTCGCCGGAGTGTTCACATTTTAGGACCGACCCTTGAAGGCAGCAGATGCCCCCAAGGGTCGTTCCGTTTTTCCCCGCCACACATCATAAACCCCGTCAGCCCGCGAGATGAACTTCCCCAGCTCGTGAGATAAATTTCCTTGGCTCGTGAGATAAACTTCCTTGGCCCGCGAGATAAACTTCCTCAGCCCGTGAGATAAACTTCCCCGGCCCGCGGTACAAAACTTTTTCAGTGGCTTGGAAATATATTTCCGTGCCTTTGAAATATATTTCGGAGCCTTTGAAATTTATTTCCAAGCCACTGAAATAGTTTTATGCCCTGCGGCGAGGAACTTCATACCTGCGGGGCGAAAAGAATGTTCTTCGGCGCAGGCTGAAAGTTACGGCGAATAAATTTGGAAGTTTGCTCGCTTCTTCGTATCTTTGCAGGCGAAAAAGAGCATGACGATGCCAGCAAAGAAAGTGCTATACATACATGGCTTCGCGTCGGCAGGCAGCACAGGCTCTGCCACGCAGATGCGCAATCACCTCTATCCGAAAGGCGTTCAGGTGCTTAGTCCCGATGTGCCAGTCAGTCCGCTGCAGGCCATTGCCTTCCTGCGGGCACTCGTCGGGCAGGAGCAGCCCGACCTCATCGTGGCTACAAGCATGGGCGCGATGTACGCCGAACAGCTTCGCGGCGTGCCCCGGATACTGGTCAATCCCTCGTTCCACATGGCACGGCTGCTCACCTTCCGCGGCCTCGGCAGACGGGAGTTCCGCAACAAGCGGCAGGACGGACAGGTGGACTTCAAGGTCGACAAACAGATGATACAGGAGTTCCAGCAGGTGGAGCGCGAGAGTTTCTGCGGCATCGACGCCAGGGAGAAGCAGCTCGTCTGGGGTCTCTTCGGCACGCAGGACAAGCTCGTCAACTGTCAGGCGGATTTCGCGAAGCACTACGGCCGCGGGCAGATGCGGCTCTTCGAGGGCGAACACTTCCTCAACGACAAGGTCCTGAGCAAGGTCGTCATGCCCCTCGTCGAGGAGGCTCTGGGCCTCTGACCGTAACAAATCGTAAACCGTCAAATCGTCAAATAGAAAAAATAAACTGTAAGTTGTAAATGGGCGAAGCCCCGTAAATAGTAAATTAAATAGTAAATTGTAAATGGGCGAAGCCCCGTAAATAGTAAATAAATTGTAAATTGTAAATGGGCGAAGCCCCGTAAATAGTAAATAAATTGTAAATTGTAAATGGGCGAAGCCCCGTAAATTGTAAATATAAAAGATGTTTGAAAACCTAAGCGAACGGCTCGAGCGGTCGTTCAAGATACTGAAAGGTGAAGGCAAAATCACCGAGATTAACGTAGCCGAGACGCTGAAGGACGTCCGGCGTGCCTTGCTCGACGCCGATGTCAACTACAAGGTTGCAAAGTCCTTTACCGATACCGTCAAGCAGAAAGCCCTGGGACAGAACGTCCTGACTGCCATCAAGCCTCAGCAGCTGATGGTGAAGATAGTCCACGACGAGCTGGCCGAGCTGATGGGCGGCGAGACGGTCAGCATGAACCTGAAAGGACATCCCGCCATTATCCTGATGGCAGGCCTGAACGGTGCGGGCAAGACCACCATGAGCGGCAAGCTCGCCAAGCTCCTGCGCGAGAAGCAGCACCACAATCCCCTGCTCGCCGCCTGCGACACCTTCCGTCCCGCCGCCATGGAACAGCTGCGTGTGCTGGGCGAACAGGTAGGCGTGCCCGTCCACATCGAAGAGGGAGCCACCGACCCCGTCAGCGTTGCCCGCAATGCCATCCAGCATGCCAAGGCCCAGGGCTTCGATGTCCTCATCATCGATACCGCTGGCCGCCAGGCCGTCGACGAAGAACTCATGCAGCAGATACAAGACATCCGCGATGCCGTACAGCCCGACGAGATACTCTTCGTCGTGGACGCCATGACCGGTCAGGACGCCGTCAACACCGCCAAGGAGTTCAACGACCGCCTCGACTACACGGGCGTCATCCTCACCAAGCTCGACGGCGACACCCGCGGCGGCGCTGCCCTGAGCATCCGAAGCGTGGTGAACAAGCCCATCATGTTCGTGGGAACCGGCGAGAAGATGGACGCCCTCGACCCCTTCCACCCCAGCCGAATGGCCGACCGCATCCTGGGCATGGGCGACATCGTCTCCCTCGTGGAACGCGCTCAGGCACAGTACGACGAGGAGGAAGCCCGTCGCCTGGAGAAGAAGATACAGAAGAACCAGTTTGACTTCAACGACTTCTACGGTCAGATACAACAGATAAAGAAGATGGGCAGCCTGAAGGACCTGGCAGGCATGATACCCGGCGTAGGCAAAGCCATCAAGGACATGGACATCGACGACAACGCCTTCAAGAACATCGAGGCCATCATCCTGAGCATGACTCCCAAGGAGCGCACCCATCCCGAATGCCTCAACAGCAGTCGCAGAATGCGCATCGCCAAGGGCTCCGGCACGAACATCCAGGAGGTGAACCGCCTGATAAAGCAGTTCGACCAGACCCGCAAGATGATGAAGCTCGTCACCGACAAGAGCCGCATGCAGCAGTTGGCAGGCATGATGAAAGGAATGAAACCGTAACTCCCGAAACTTAAATAGTAAACAGAAAAGATGGAACTGATAGACGGAAAACAGACCGCTGCCGCAATCAAGGCAGAGATAAAGCAGGAAGTAGAGGACATCGTGGCCCGCGGCGGCAAGCGTCCGCACCTGGCAGCCATCCTCGTCGGGCACGACGGCGGCAGCGAAACCTATGTCCGCAACAAGGTGCTGGCCTGCGAGGCCTGCGGCTTCCAGAGCACATTGCTGCGCTTCGAGGACGACATCACCGAGGATTTCCTCCTCCAGGAAGTGGAGAAACTCAACCGCGACGCATCCGTCGACGGCTTCATCGTGCAGCTCCCCTTGCCCCGCCATATCAGCGAGCAGAAGGTCATCGAAGCCATCGACTACCGCAAGGACGTGGACGGCTTCCATCCCATCAACGTCGGGCGCATGGCTATCGGCTTGCCCTGTTACATCAGCGCCACACCGAAAGGCATCCTGGAGCTGCTGCGTCGATACAACATCCCCACGAGCGGCAAGAAGTGCGTCATCCTGGGGCGTAGCAACATCGTAGGCAAACCCATGGCACAGCTCATGATGCAGAAGCAGTACGGCGACAGTACGGTGACCGTCTGCCACAGCCGTTCGGCCACCCTGAAAGAGGAGTGCCGGCAGGCAGACATCATCATCGCAGCCATCGGGCAGCCCGCTTTCCTCAAGGCCGACATGGTGAAGCCGGGTGCAGTCGTTATCGACGTAGGCACAACCCGCGTTCCCGATGCCACGAAGAAGAGCGGCTTCCGGCTCTCCGGCGACGTGGACTTCGAGAACGTAGCCCCGCTCTGTTCCTACATCACGCCCGTCCCCGGCGGCGTAGGGCCCATGACCATCTGCATGCTCATGCTCAACACACTTGCCGCAGGCAAGCACCTCTATTATTCATAACAACCATGTTCAGGAAGCTCCTTCTGTTCGGCATCGCATTGTTGCTTAGCGACTTTGCGTATGCACAGCAGGACGACAAGCCGGCCGGAAGGAAAAAGGTCGGGGTCGTCCTGAGCGGCGGCGGGGCCAAAGGAATGGCGCACATCGGTGTGCTGAAAGTGCTGGAACGGGCAGGCATCCCTGTCGACGTCATCACCGGCACCTCGATGGGCAGCATCATCGGCGGCCTGTATGCCATCGGATACAATGCCAATTCGCTCGACTCCGTGGTGCGCCAGCAGGACTGGAGCTACGTCATCACCGACAAGGAAGACCTTCGTAACCTGAGTCTCAGCGACCGGCACAAACGCTTCACCTACGTCTTTTCCACAGCCCTCTCTCTTCGCCGGAAAGCCAGCGACGGCGGTATCATCAAGGGAAAGAACCTTGCGGAACTCTTCGGCCAGCTTTGTGCAGGCTATACCGACTCGCTCGACTTCTCGAAGGACCTGAAGATTCCCTTTGCCTGCGTGGCGACGAACATCATCGACAACAGCGAGGTCGACTTCCACAGCGGGCGCTTGCCGCAAGCCATGCGAGCCTCGATGGCAATCCCTGCTGCCTTTGCTCCCGTCAGGCTCGGCGACATGGTGCTTGTCGACGGCGGCCTGAAGAACAACTATCCCGCTGACATCGCCCGCGAAATGGGTGCAGATATCATCATCGGCGTGACCGTCCAGGGCAAACCGAAGGTTGCGGACGAGATAAAAGGCACGCTGGGAGTGCTGGGGCAGATTGTCGACGTCAACTGCAAGAACAAGGTCGAGGAGAACCTCGCCATAACGAATCTTCATCTCAAGATTAACACAACCGGTTACAGCACCGCGAGCTTCACCTCGGCAGCCATCGACACTCTGGTCCGAAGGGGCGAGGAAGAAGCCATGCGACATTGGGACGAGCTGATCCGCCTGAAGCAGGAGATTGGCATCGACGACAGTTACCGCCACCCCATACATCACCCGCTCCGCCCGAAAGTGATGACCGAACGGCAGCACGTCAAGGACTTCATCTTCGAGAACATGACGCCGCAGGACGAACGCTTCCTGCGACAGAAGTTCAATCTCAGCAGGACCGACAGTGTGGATGCCGACCTGCAGCAGCAGCTGACCACTTCGATGCGTGTCGACCTCTTCTACAAGACCGCCGAATGCCGCCTGCTTCCCGACGCCGACGGCGTGCACGTCCTTCTTGTGGCCGGCGAGCGGAAGACGGCACAGGCACATGTCGGCTTGCGCTTCGACACAGAGGAATACGCGGCAGTCCGCCTCGGGCTTGATGTGCCGCTGAAGTCTGCCGTGCCCATGAACACAGAGGTGACCGTCCGGCTCGGCAAGCGCATCATGGCCCGCGGCGAGCTCACCGTCCATCCCCGCAGCTTTACCCGACCGACAATCAGCTTCGCTTACCGCCGGAACGACCTGGACGTTTATGTCAAGGGCAGCCACGACTACAACATCCTCTACCATCAGTTT
Organism: Bacteroidaceae bacterium; assembly: GCA_017483665.1. GTDB lineage: Bacteria > Bacteroidota > Bacteroidia > Bacteroidales > Bacteroidaceae > Physcousia. Next base: position 10,457 of record JAFUVM010000034.1, on the reverse strand, counting down.
CAGGCAGAAGCCACGCCCATCAACTTCGATTACAAGCACTTCAACTTCCGGGCCGGCTTGCGCTGGGACTACATGAACTACAGCGACAAGCTCGAGTCGGAGCAGTCGACGAACATCACGCTCAACAACGGACACTACATCAGCTACCGGGCAAGCCTCGACTACAACAGCGAGGACAACTGGTACTTCCCGACGCGGGGAGCCCGCTTCAAGGCCGGATATGCCTATCTGACCGACAACTTCGTGAAGCTGGAAGGCGCGGCAGGCCTGAGCGACGTCAGCGCAAGCTGGCGCAAGTCGTTCACCTTCGGCAAGCGTTTCACCCTCCAGCCGATGGTCTATGGCCGTCTCTTGCTGGGCAACACTGTGCCTCTCGTCTTTGCCAACACCGTGGGCGGCGACTGGTTCGGCCATTACATCGAGCAGCAGATGCCTTTTGCCGGCATCGGAAAGCTAGAGTTTGTCAGCGACCACCTCGTGGCAGTTCAGCTCCAGGGGCAGCTTCGGATTGGTTCCAACCACTATATCCTGCTCCGGCTGACCGGTGCCCAGCAGGCGAAGAAGCTGAAGGAACTCTTCGACAACAAGACCCTTATCGGCTTCCAGACCGCCTACTACTTCAACACGATGTTCGGTCCGCTGGGCGCAACCTTTGGCTACAGCAACCACACCAAAAAGCCGTATTTCTATCTGAACCTTGGCTATGAGTTCTAATCGGCAGTGAAGATGAAGGAATATCCCATAGGAAGATATGTGCTCCTCTTCATGGCGCTTCTCGCCTTTTCGCCCGCCCGGGCAGAGGGACGTCTGAAGAAGATTTGGACGAAGGTCGATGGCATCCTGGCCGAACGCTACTACCGTACGTCGTACGACACGAACTATGTGGTCCGACCCGTGGGGAAGCTGACGCTGAAGCTCAAGTACAATGTGACCGGCAACAGCATCCATGCGAAGGGAACGGTGAACGATGTCTATTCGAGAGCCGACCTCAGCACGAGCCACAAGATGACGATTTCCATCGGAGTGGCCTATCGCGGTCTTGCCGCATCCTATGCCATCAATCCTGCCAAGCTGGGAGGTTCCTACAATGACTACGAACTGAACTTCAATTACTTCGGCAGCCGTCTGAGCTTCGACGCAAGCTATCAGCGCTCGTACTCAATGTCGGGCAACGTCGAGCGGGGCGATGTGACGAGTCGCATGGAGCAGGGCGACGTCACCATGAAAGTGTTCAACATAACGGGTTACTACTGCTTCAACCACCATCGCTTCTCCTTTCCCGCCGCCTTCAACCAGTCGTACATCCAGCGGCGCTCGGCAGGCTCGTGGCTTGCAGGCTTGAGTTACCAGGGCGGAAGCATCGTGACCAACGAAGAGCTCAAGGCCCGGCGGCCAGAGGCACCCGAAGTGACCATGAGAGTAGGGCATCTCGGCATAGGAGGCGGCTACGGCTATAACCTCGTGCTGGGCAAGAGATGGCTCATCCATCTGTCCGCGCTTCCCACGTTCGTCGTTTACAATCGCAACAAACTGACGATTAACGGCAACGAAAGAGAGGCGGGACCGATGCGCTTCAACATGATATTCAACGAGCGGGCCGCCATCAATTTCACCATCTCGCCGCGCTGGTTCCTTGGCGCCACCCTTGTCATGAGCAATTCTCTCTTCGACGACAAGAACGTCATCATCAACCAAAACAAGTGGGTTGCCCGTGCCTTTGTCGGCATGCGCCTGTAGGGAAGAAGCTGCTGCGACACGCTTTTCGTGCCGCAGCGGGGCTTTCCCTATGAGTTCATGCTGAGCAGGAATTCCTCGTTGCTCTCGGTGTTCTCGAGGCGCGACTTGACTTCGTTCATAGCCTCGAGCGACGTCATGTCGGCCAGGAACTTGCGCAGAATCCACATGCGGTCCAGCGTCATCTTGTCCTGCAGCAGGTCGTCGCGGCGCGTGCTGCTGGCGATGATGTTCACAGCGGGGAAGATGCGCTTGTTGGAGAGCACGCGGTCGAGCTGCAGCTCCATGTTGCCCGTTCCCTTGAACTCCTCGAAGATGACCTCGTCCATCTTGCTGCCGGTGTCGATGAGGGCTGTGGCGATGATGGTCAGGCTGCCGCCGTTCTCGATGTTACGGGCTGCGCCGAAGAAGCGTTTGGGCTTGTGCAGGGCGTTGGCGTCCACACCGCCGCTGAGCACCTTGCCGCTGGCGGGCGAGACGGTGTTGTAGGCTCGTGCCAGACGTGTGATGGAGTCGAGGAAGATGACGACGTCGTGTCCGCATTCCACCATGCGCTTTGCCTTCTCCAGCACGATGCCGGCTATCTTCACGTGGCGCTCGGCGGGCTCGTCGAAGGTGCTGGCAATGACCTCGGCCTTGACGGTGCGAGCCATGTCGGTCACCTCCTCCGGACGTTCGTCGATGAGCAGCATCATCAGGTATGCCTCGGGGTGATTGGCGGCGATGGCGTTGGCAATGTCCTTCATCAAGAGCGTCTTACCGGTCTTTGGCTGAGCCACGATGAGGGCACGCTGTCCCTTGCCGATGGGGGCGAAGAGGTCTACCACGCGAGCCGAGAGGGAGTCGCCCTTGCCCGAGCAGAGCTTGAACTTCTCGTCGGGGAAGAGGGGCGTGAGATTCTCGAAGGGGCTGCGGTCGCGCACCGTTTCGGGGTTGCAGCCGTTGACGTGTTCTACGCGAATCAGCGGGAAGAACTTCTCGCCGCGCAAGGGCGGACGGACCGGACCTTCCACTACGTCGCCCGTCTTGAGGCCGTACTGCTTGACAATCTGCTGCGTGACGAAAATGTCGTCGGGACTGCTCAGGTAGTTGTAGTCGCTGCTGCGCAGGAAGCCGAAACCTTCGGGCATGACCTCGAGCACGCCTTCGCCGCGTATGTTTTCGCCGAAGTTGTACCGGGGCTCTTCTACTGTGCGCTTAGGCTTGAACTCCTGTTTGGGAGCGACGGCAGAGGGTTCTTCTGCAGGGACTTCCGCAGGCATGTTCTTGCTGCTGAAGGTGTCTCCCTGCGTGGTATTCAGGTATCTGTCCACTTGTTCCTCGACCGTCGGGATGTCCTGGATGATGATGAAGTTCTCATCGCCCCATGGGTCTGCGTTGTTCTCCGCCCAGGCTTTCTCCGGTTCGGACGTGCCGGTGGCGGCTTCGCTCCGTTCGCGTTCCATCTCGGCTCTTGTCTCTCCGATGCGCTTGCGGCGTTTCTTCTCGGGTACGGCCTCGGCTTCTGCGGTCTCTTCGCCAGCCTCTTCCGGTGCAGTTTCTTCCGTCTGGTCCTCAGCCTCCGTTTCCTCGGCAGCTTTTTCCAGGGAAGCCAGCTCCAGGGCGGCCTTCTCGGCTTTCGACTTACGCCCGCGCTTCTTGGGGACCTTCACTTCTGCTTCGGCAGCAACCTCGCCGGCTTCTGCCTGTGCTTCTGCCTGCTCTCCGTCCTCGGGCTGCGTCGTTTCTGATTCAAGACTTGCAGCGTTCAGTTCCTGCTCCAGGGCAGCTTTCTCGGCTTTCGACTTGCGTCCGCGCTTCTTGGGCTTGGTCTCAACAGGAGCCTGAAGGGACTGGGCATCCAGTATGTTGTAGATGAGCGTTGTCTGGTCATCGCTGAGTTCTGCTCCGATTTCTCCGGCAAGTGTGGTAAGCTCTGCCAGAGTCATTCCTTCTAATTCGCTTTTGTGCATAAAAGGTGATGCTTATTAATATAATATATAATGTGTAAGGGGAAATCTCGTTTCGTCGGAAGATACCGCCTGCACAGGGCAGGGCGAAGAAAGCCAACGGCGTTATCTCTATTTTTTACGATGCAAAGGTATGGCAATAAATTCAAAATTCAAAATTATTAAATTCAAAATTGTTGTTTTTCGCTGTTTTTTATGTAAATTTGCAAGAAAAATGGCATGAATTCATATTTGCAGGTACAGAATCTGACGCGAAGGGTGGGGGACAAGACACTTTTCTCCGACCTCTGCTTCAGCATAGGCGAAGGGCAGAAGGTGGGGCTTATTGCCAAGAACGGAACGGGCAAAAGCACCCTGCTCAACATCCTGAGCGGTGCCGACCAGGCCGACGAAGGGCAGGTCGTCTACCGCAACGGAATCCGGGTCGGCTATCTGGAGCAGACGCCCAACTATCCCCTCGACCTCACGGTCATCGAGGCCTGCTTCTGGCATGGAAACGAGACGACGAACCTCATCCGCGAATACGAGACATGCATGGCCTCGGAGAGCCAGGAGGGACTGCAGTCCATCCTCGACCGCATGGAAGTGCTGAAGGCGTGGGACTACGAGACACGCGCCAAGGCCATCCTCTCGCAGCTCTACATCACGGAGTTCGACAAGCCCCTGTCGCAACTCTCGGGCGGTCAGCTCAAGCGCGTGGCTTTGGCCAACACCCTCATCATGGAGCCCGACCTGCTCATTCTCGACGAACCGACGAACCACCTCGACCTGCAGATGATAGAGTGGCTCGAGAACTACCTCTCACGTTCCAGCATGACCCTGCTCATGGTGACGCACGACCGTTATTTCCTGGACCGCATCTGCTCCGTCATCATCGAGATGGACGACGAGACCGTCTATACCTACCACGGCAACTATGCCTACTATCTGGAGCAGCGTGCCCAGCGGCTGGAAGTGGCGCGGGCTGAGGTGGCGCGGGCCACGAACCTCTACCGCACGGAGCTCGAGTGGATGCGTCGCATGCCGCAGGCCCGCGGTCATAAGGCCCGTTACCGCGAGGAAGCGTTCTACGACCTGGAGAAGCGTGCCCACCGCCATCTGGAGGAACAGCAGGTGAAGCTGGAGACGAAGTCGACCTACATCGGCAGCAAAATCTTCGAGGCGGAGTACGTCAGCAAAAGCTTCGGCGACCGCATCATCCTCAAGGACTTCTACTACAACTTCTCGCGCTACGAGAAGCTGGGCATCATCGGGGCAAACGGAACGGGGAAGAGCACGTTCGTCAAGATGCTGCTCGGTCTGGTGAAGCCCGACAGTGGCCGTTTCGTCGTCGGCGAGACCGTCCGCTTCGGCTACTACAGTCAGGACGGCATGCAGTTCGACGAGCAGATGAAAGTCATCGACGCCGTCCGCAAGACTGCCGAATACATCGACCTCGGAGGCGGCAGGCGTCTCTCGGCCATGCAGTTCCTCCAGCACTTCATGTTCTCGCCCTTGCAGCAGCAGAACTACATCTACAAGCTCTCAGGGGGCGAGAAGCGCAGGCTCTATCTCTGCACCGTGCTGATGCAAAGCCCCAACTTCCTCGTCCTCGACGAGCCGACCAACGACCTCGACATCAACTCCCTGCAGATTCTCGAACAATACCTCCAGGACTTCCACGGCTGCGTCATCATCGTCAGCCACGACCGCTATTTCATGGACAAGGTGGTCGACCATCTCTTTGTCTTCAAGGGCAATGGCGAGGTGAAGGACTTCCCGGGCAACTACACGCAGTTCCGCGAGTGGGAGAAGACCGCCCCCTCCCAGCTTCCCGCTGACGGGGGAGCTTCAAAGACTGACAGCCATAAAAAGACACTTCCCCCGAAGGGGAACGGAGAAGGGACGCGCAAGCCCAAGATGACTTTCCGCGAGAAGCAGGAGTTCCAAGCGCTGGAAAAGGAAATAGAGGCTTTGGAGCAGGAGAAAGCGGCAATCGAAGCGGCCCTCAGCAGCGGAACCCTTTCCACACAGGAAATCATCGACATGAGCATACGTCTGCCGGTCGTGAACGAACAGCTCGACGAGAAGTCCATGCGTTGGCTCGAGCTGAGCGAAATCGAATAGCTCAGAACGGCAGCATCCAATTCAGACATTATTAATACTCACATAAAACCTTACTACTATGAAACTAAACGGAAGAAGAGAAAGTACAAACGTTGATGACCGCCGCAGAATGCGTTCTACAGCGAAGATAGGCGGAATGGGCATCGGAGGCATGCTCATTGCATTACTTCTGACGTGGGCCACAGGCGGCAACCTGGGCGACTTCGTCAACAACACGGGCTTGCTGGAAGGCAACGTCACCGAGCAGACAGCCGACGGACGCGCCTTTACGCCCGAGGAAGAAGAGCTTGCCAAGTTCTCCAGACAGATACTGGCTGGCACTGAGGACGTGTGGGCAGAGGAATTCAAGAAGCTGGGCCGCACCTACGAGCCGCCCAAGATGGTGCTCTACACGGGCAGCGTACAGACCGCATGCGGCGGCGGACAGTCGAGCATGGGCCCCTTCTATTGCTCTGCCGACCAGTGTCTCTACATCGACCTCTCCTTCTTCACATCCATGAAGCAGCAGCTGGGAGCCGATGGCGACTTTGCCTATGCCTATGTGATTGCCCACGAGGTGGGACATCATGTGGAGTACCTGTTGGGCTCACTCCAGAAGGCACACGAGCAGATGTCGAGGATGAACCAGAAGGACGCCAACCGCGTGAGTGTCCGCCTGGAGCTCTTGGCTGACTTCTATGCCGGCGTCTGGGCTTACCACGACAACAAGATGTTCGGCAGCCTGGAGGACGGCGACCTGGAGGAAGCCATCCACTGTGCACAGGTCATTGGCGACAACTATCTGCAGGAGAAGGCTCGCGGATACTCCCAGCCCGAGAGCTTCACACACGGCACCAGCAAGCAGCGCATGAAGTGGCTCAAGCTGGGTCTCACCACAGGCGACATCAGTCGGGGCACGACCTTCCAATGCAGCGACGAAGAACTCTGAATAAAGTAAATAAGGGCGAAATTGACAATTTATGAAACATTTTCGCCCTTATTTGTTGACAAATTGAAATAAAAGCTCTACCTTTGCATTGAAATTTGAAAGTTTAAGCGCTAATAAGAAGGTAAACATGAGCAAACTCTTGAAGCCTGCCGGGTACAAAGCCTTGCTGGACCTCAGCCAGACAGAGCAGGCAATAAAGAAGATAAAAGACTTTTTCCTGTGCAGCCTCAGTGCAGAACTGAGGCTTAGCCGTGTCACGGCGCCGCTCTTCGTGCTGCGGGGCCTGGGCATCAACGACGACCTGAACGGCGTGGAGCGCCCCGTCTGCTTCCCCATCAAGGACATGGACGATGCCGTGGCCGAGGTGGTGCACTCCCTGGCTAAGTGGAAACGCCTGACCCTTGCGGAGTACAAGACGAAGCCGGGCTTTGGCATCGTCACGGACATGAACGCCATCCGTGCCGACGAGGAGCTGGACAACATCCACAGCCTCTACGTCGACCAGTGGGACTGGGAGCGGGTATTGTTGCCCGAGCAGCGCACCGAGGCGTACCTGCGCCGCATTGTGCAGAAGATATACAGTGCCATCCTGCGCACCGAGTTCTACATCTGCGAGACGTATGCGCAGCTCCAGCCTTATCTGCCCGAGGACATTCACTTCATCCACAGCGAGGAACTGCTGCAGATGTACCCCGACAAGACGGCGAAGGAGCGCGAGCATCTCATCTGCCAGAAGTACGGAGCCGTGTTCATCATGGGCATCGGCGGCAAGCTGAGCAACGGCGAGGTGCACGACAACCGTGCTCCCGACTACGACGACTGGAGCACGCCGAACGAGAGCGGCTTCCTTGGGCTCAACGGCGACTTGCTCGTCTGGTATCCCATCCTGGGGCGGAGCATCGAGCTCAGTTCTATGGGTATCCGTGTGGACAAGGAGGCATTGCTGCGCCAGCTCGCCCTGCAGGGCAAGGAGGAGCGCAAGGAGCTCTACTTCCATCGCCGGCTGCTCAATGATACGCTACCCCTGACCATTGGCGGCGGCATCGGTCAGAGCCGTCTCTGCATGGTGCTCCTGCACAAAGCCCACATCGGCGAGACGCAGGCCAGCATCTGGCCCGACGCCATGCGGCAGGAATGTCGCGAGGCCGGAATGCCGCTCATATAAAGCCTCATCCCAAACCCCTCTCGGAGGAGAGGGGCCTTTTTTATTCACTTATTTAATAATTAACTAATCAACAAATGTACAACAAACATCAAGACAGGCCCGCCGTCGTCACCTGGAGGCAGTTTGCCAACAGGGGTTACAGCGCTTTCGCCAGTCTTCATCGTCAGGTACGCATCGGCATCCTCAGCGTCGCCACGCTCGGTGTGGCAGCCCAGGCACATGCCCGCCTCAACGACACGGTCGTGACGGCTGCGGAAGAGAAGGAGACCATCGACGAAGGAGACTTGACGGAGGTGACCGTAAGCGGCACCATGGCCCCGCTGACGCAGTTGCAGTCGGCACGAATCGTGAGTGTACTTAGCCGCCAGGACATCGAGCAGGCGGCGGTGCAGAGTATCAACGACCTCTTTAAGCTAGTCACCGGCGTGGACGTCCGGCAGCGCGGTGGCTTTGGTATTCAGACGGACATCAGCATAGATGGCGGCACCTTCGACCAGGTCACGCTCCTGCTCAACGGCATCGACATCGGCAATCCCCAGACAGGACATCTTTCGGCAGACTTCCCCGTCAGCGTCAGCGACATCGAGCGCATCGAGGTGCTCGAGGGCGCAGCCAGTCGCGTCTATGGCGGACAGAGCTTCGGCGGAGCCATCAACATCGTGACGCGCCGCGACAAGGGGCAGACGGCAGACCTCCGTGCAGCGGGCGGCTCGTTCGGTACCGCTGAAGGCGAAGCTCGCCTGGCACTCACCACCGGACGTGTCAGCAACCGCATCAGCGGCAGCGGCGGCAGGACCGACGGCGGCACGCAGAACAGCTCCTGGCAGAAAGGTCAGCTCTACTATCAGGGCGACTACGAGGACCGGAGCCTCCGCCTCGACTGGCAGTTCGGCTACAGCCGGAAGCACTACGGCGCCAACACGTTCTACAGCGCCGCCTATCCCGACCAGTACGAGCGCAACCAGCGCATCATGGCCAGCGTCAGCGCCGAGACGAAAGGCAGCTTCCACTTCACGCCGCAGGTCTTCTGGAACCGCTCTCACGACAACTTCGAACTCATCCACGGCCAGACATTCGGCGAGAACTTCCATCGCTCGGACGTCTATGGCATCCGCTTGGGCGGCCATTTCGACTGGGTGGCAGGGCGGACCGCAGTCGCGGCCCTCATCCGTCACGAGGACATCCTCAGCACCAACCTCGGGCGCGACCTGGAGCCCGGGAACTATGTGCCTGTCGGTCTCTGGTCGGAGGGTAACGGTCAGAGCACCTACACCCGCAGCGACAACCGCACCACCACATCCTTCTCCGTGGAGCACAACGTGTTGCTGCCGCACTGGACCCTCTCCGCAGGCCTCATGGCAAGCCGCACCTCCGGCATCGGCCACAGCTTCAGCTTCTATCCGGGCGTGGACATCGCCTGGCGACCCGCGTCCCGTTGGAAAGTGCTCTTCTCCTATAACAAAGGATTCCGCCTGCCTACGTTCACCGAGCTCTACTACAAGAGTCCGACGCACGAAGGGAACCGTGACCTCCGCCCCGAGCACAACCACTCCTTCTCGCTGGGCGGACAGTACACGACGCCGGGCGTGAGCGCCTCGTTGCGCGGCTTCTACCATCGCGGCACACAGATGATCGACTGGGTGATGTATGCGCCCGACGACATCTACCACACCGCAGCCTTCGACCTCGACAACCTCGGCGTGCAGCTGCAGGCAAAGATGTCCTTCCCCCAGCTCTTCGGGCACGACACATGGGTGCAGACCGCCAGCCTGGGCTACACCTATATCTATCAGGACAAGCACGATGCCGAGGGCGTCTACAAGAGCAACTACGCGATGGAGTACCTGCGCCACAAGTTCGTTGCGAGCCTGACGCACCGCATCGTCAGCCGTCTCTCTATGGCATGGGACGTACGCTGGCAGCAGCGCATGGGCAGCTATATGAGTGGCGGCCAGCTGGTCGGCTACCATCCCTACTGGACGCTCGACGCCAAGCTGCAGTGGGATGCTCCCCGCTACAACCTCTACGTCCAGGCCACCAACATCACCGACCACTGCTACTACGACCTCGGCTCCGTGCCCCAGCCCGGCATCTGGGTCATGGCCGGCGCAAGGCTCAAAGTCGACCTCGCAAAGATCTTCTGAAACAAGCGCACGCCGCGATGGTCGTCACGGCGTGCCTTCATCATTGAACTGTCATGAACATTCAATTGAATCATCATGAACATTCAATTGAACATTCATGACAATTCAACGGAAGCCCCGTGCCGTGTTCAGATAATCCTTAAATCCCTGAATCCACTCGGCATCAATATCATCAAAGGTAGTTGCTTCATCACAGTAAACTTCCAGATGCTTCAAACAGCTATGCCAGTTTCCCCAATTGCCATTTGAGTCTGGAGTCTTCAAACGGTCTTCACACATCTGACGATAGTAATCAAGGAAACGAACACCGCCTTGTTTGGGTTGTGTGATGTCGAATTTGCCATTGATGATTTCTAATTCACGTCTTGCTCTCATGGCATTGGCTGCTGCAAGAGCCTGACGGTTTTGTTCTCTTTCCTGCGCTGTAGTAG
>JAFUVM010000033.1 GCA_017483665.1 Bacteroidaceae bacterium | reverse complement strand
TACTACAAAACGGATTCGCAGAAGCAAAACCGCGAAAACAGCGGAAAACAGCGGCTTTCTGACCGTTCTGTACCCGTAAATCACCCCAAATTTTTTGAAAAATTGTTCAGCGGGGTCAAAGTTGGGTTAAAAGTCAAGAGAGAGCGCATTGCGCCCCATGCTCTTATCCCGGACACGACGTGCTCTTATTCCGGGAGGGCCTCAGAACTGGAAGTAGATGAACGGCTGCATCTCGGCGCTGACGAACTGATAGATGATGAAAACGGCCAGGATGCAGACGATGCTCATGACGGGGAGGGGTAGGGAGGCGAAGGCCAGACGATAGCGACGCTTCCAGTCTTCAGGCAGCCAGTGGATAATCATGCCGAGCAGGAAGAGCAGGAAGACGCTGCGGTAAGTGCTGATGATGGCCCACTCGTTGCCCGACCAGCGCGAACCGATGCGCGTCACCATCTCGCTGGCCGTCTGCCATGCCTGCTGGTTGGCCGAGGCGGGGTCGAGGTTGCTGCCCGAGCGGAAGAACAGACGTGTGAAGCTGATGAAGGTGAAGGTGACGAGGATGGACCAAGCAGAGGACCACCCAGCTACTTTTAGGTTTGTTGCCGCACTCAATTTTTCATTTTTAATTTTTAATTTTTCATTAAAAAGTCTTCCCCAGGCGCTGACGGCGATGAAGCCTATGAAGCAGAGCAGGATGCGCCAGAGCGGTGCTGGGCGGAAGGCGACGAGCAGCCAGCAGCCGAGGGCGGCAGCTGTGGTGAAGAGCGCTCGGTGCAGCGGACGGGCGTCGCGCCAGAACTTGTAAACCACCATCCCAACGCCGTTCAGTCCGCCCCAGATGAGGAAGTTCAGGCTTGCGCCGTGCCACAGACCGCCCAGCAGCATCGTTATCATGCTGTTGAGGTTGGCGTAAATCTTGCGCCGACGCTCTGGACAGCGCCATGCCGTCAGGATGACAGCTGCGGCAAGTAACATCGTTCCTGCGGCGACCCAGATGCTGCCGCTCAGGATGAGGCCGGAGAGCGTGAGCACCGCTATCCATAGGTACGTGCCGAAGCCGATGCTGCGGTTGCCGCCCAGGGGGATGTACAAGTAGTTTTGCAGCCAGCGGCTCAGGCTGATGTGCCAGCGTTTCCAGAAGTTGGAGCAGTTCTGTGCCTTGTAGGGCGAGTTGAAGTTGCGTGGCAGGTGGAAGCCCATGAGCAGCGACAGACCGATGGCTATGTCCGTGTAGCCCGAGAAGTCGGCGTAGACCTGCAGGGAATAGACGAAGAGCGCCATCGTGTTCTCAAAGCCGGTGAAGAGAAGGGGATTGGCAAAGACACGGTCCACGAAGTTGAGTGCCAGGTAGTCGCTCAGGATAATCTTCTTTGCCAGACCGCCCAGTATCATGAAGATAGCGATGCCGAACATCCTGCGGCTGAGGAAGTAGGGGCGGTAGAGCTGGGGGATGAAGTCGCTGGCTTTGACGATGGGGCCTGCCACGAGCTGCGGGAAGAAGCTGACGTAGAAACCGAAATCGAGGATGTTCCTGACGGGCCGGATCAGTCCGCGGTAGACGTCGGCTGTGTAGCTGATGACCTGGAAGGTGTAGAACGAGATGCCGACGGGCAGGATGATGCGGTCGACGCTGAACACCGGACTTCCTGCCGCGGCGTTGAACCATTCGGCAGCTACGTTGGTGACCTTCAGGTCGATGCCGAAGATTTGTCCCACGATGTCGGCAAAGAAGTAGCTGTACTTGAAGTAGCAGAGGATGCCGAGGTCGATGGCGACGCTGAGCGTGAGCCACAGGCGTTTCCTCCATTGTGCCCGGCAGGCATAGATGCGCTGGGCAATGAGGAAGTCGCTGCAGGTGACCAGCAGCAGCAGTCCCACGAACAGACCGCTCGTCTTGTAGTAGAAGAGCAGGCTCACGGCCATGAGGTAGGCGTTGCGCAAGAGGGTGCGCCGCCCGGTGAAGGCAAAGCCGGCGAAGACGATGCAGAAGAACACCCAGAACTGCATCTGAGTGAACAGCAGGGGACTGTTCTCGTCGAAGGAGAAAACCTTTTGCAGGTAAGCTATGATTAATTCATAATTCACAGGTCATAATTCATTTTTGGGGCAAGGGGCTTCTTGCTCCTTCTTCGCTTCGCTCAGGCGCAGGCGGAAGTCCTTCGTTATGGATAGCGTTGCTGAGCAGGTCGGCCAGCAGTTCGTAGCCTGGGCGCAGGAAGTGTATGTGGTCGCGGTTCATGAGGCGGGCGTTCACCCATCGGTTGCTGCTGCCAAAGCCTCCCATGATGCGGAACTGGTTCCAGACGGCTCCGTCGCATTCGCGTGCCAGCTCCATCATGGCCTGCTCCACCTTCTGCGTGTTGCGGTTCAGTATGCGTCGCTGTCGGCCAGACCGCAGCCAGCAGTCGTTGTTCGTGATGAAGAGGAAGCAGACGTTCGGGTTGGCTTTGCGCAGAATGTCCATTAGGGAGCGGTAGGACGTCTTGAACGCCTCGGCATCGAAGTGCGACGGCGGCACGTTGGCGTCGTTGATGCCTATGCCGAAGACGACGAGGTCGGGCGGACAAAGCTGCGAGAGCTCTTCCGCCAGCAACTCGCAACGAAGCCATGAGGGCACGCTGGCGCCGTTTACGCCGCTCTCGCTGTAGGTGATGCGCCGGTCGCCTTCGGGCCAGATGCCGCGCAGGACGAAGCGGGCTCCCTGCTTCATCCCTTTCCAACGGATAGTGCAAAGGCTGTCCGGCCTGTCGAGCGTAAAGAGATAGTCGTCGCCCTTCCGTTCAGCCAGAAGTGTGTCGCCCTGGCTGCATATCAGGTAAGGCTCCGTTCCGCCCTCGGCTTTCCCGATGACGTGCAGCCTTCGGAATGCGTACTTGGCGGGAAGCGTCAGCTGGAGCTCGGCAAGGGAGTCGGAGGTGATGGCTGCCGCGCCGCTCATGCCGAGCTGTTCCGCGGGCGATGGCTCCAGGCAGCGCGACCTCTCCCACGAGCCCGAGGGCGTCAGGCTGTAGTCCGTCGGGGCATTCGTCCGGATGGCTTTCCACGGGAAGAGCATGCCGCGGCCAGCTCCGAGGTTCTCCCTGAGCCGATGCGGGAATGTGCCTGCCTGTACGTGGCTGCCGCCGATGTGCAGGATGTTCAGACGGACATTGCTGTCGCGCAGACAGCAGAGGAGCGAATCGAACCGCTCGTGTCGGCCGGGGAAGTCGAGCCGATTCTCCCCGAGCCTGATGCCCGGCACCTCGGGGATGGGCACCTGCGCCACAGCCCCGAAGGACATACATACTATCATGCAAGCATACAAGCATGTCTTCTTCCACCACGAATTACACGAATTGCACGAATTATTACTGCCTGTTAAGGGCGTAGCCAATTCGTGTAATTCGTGTAATTCGTGCTGGAATATATAATATATATAATGTATAGTGTGCATCATTCCTGTAGTTCCTCCGTCGTTGTCATTACTGCGGCTGTGTCTTCTGCCGTGAGTTCTACGTTCTCCTGCCCGGTGCGGAAGAGGTAGTAGCGGTAGTAGAGGCGGAGCGTGTCGTAGAGCAGACGTGCAATCTTCTTGGCTCCGAGTGGCGTGAAGTGTATGTAGTCCTCGCCTGCCAGCTGCGGGTTGGCTTCTACCCAGCGGATGATGCTGCCCCTGCCGCCCATCGAGGCGTACATGTTCCAGAAGGCAGCTCCTGCTTCGTTCGCAGCTGCCCGCAGGCTGTCGTTCAGTTCGGGCAGGATGGGGTAGGACTCCATCTCGCCGTCCTCCCTGTTGCGGGCCATGTCGGCCGGGCCGATGAAGAGGACCTTCGCTTTGGGTGCAAGGTCGTGGAAGGTGCGTATCAGTTGCTTCACGCTTTCCTTGAAGTCGTGCAGCTTGTCGCGGTTGAGGTATGGCAGGCTGTTGCCGCCGTATTGCAGGATGACGAGTGCCACGTTCTCGCGACCGAAGAACGGGCGTAGGGAGGCGCGGCTGATGGTCATGAGGTCGCGTCCCGAGCTGCCTCGCATCGGGATGTTGTCCATGCTGATGCCTGTCGCACCGTCCAGTTGGATGCCCAGGATGTCCGTCTCGCCCTGCACCTCCAGCGTTGCGCTGCCCACGCCTCTGCCCAGCGACGTGCTGTAGAAGCAAGGCTCCTCGCCGCTGCTGAGCTCCATCTCCTGTGCTTCCTCCTCGTTGCCGGCCTTCAGGAGCAGGGTGGCCGGCTGCCGGGTGATGACCGTGATGCGGCTGAAGCGTCGCGAACAGGCGTAGTCTTTCCCTCCGATTCCCGTGAGGCGGATGGTGGCATGCTCGGGGATGTGTGTTACTCGGGCCAGCGGTCCGTAGAAGTTGTCGTCGAGCCGCATGTCTGGTGGGCCGTAGGCCAGGTATTGCGGCACGTCTTCGGGATAGATGCTCGAGCTGAGGGTAAACGTCGGGATGCTCTGCAAGGCGGGCACCAGTCCTACGCCCATGCCGCCGAACTCCTCTTGGAATCGTTGGCGCAGGAGGCTCGTGATGCGGTCGCACTCTATCTGCGAGTCGCCGTAGTGCATGATGCGGACGTGCTGACTGTCGGCTCTCTGAAGCGTCTCCCAGAGTTCATCCAGATAGGTCTCGTCGTCGTCGGGCAAATAGATGCGTGCGGCATCCGTCGAGCAATAAGTGCGGAACTTATCCATCTGCATGTCGTTGAGCGAGTCCTGACGCATCTGCAGCAGTTCCTCGGGCGTAAGCGGAGGCAGGGTGTCCACTTCTTCGAAGATGGCAACCTCCTGTTCTTCAGTCTTCCCCATGACTTCTGCGAGAGCGGGAAAGCGCAGTCGTATGCCTCCGACGAGCGGCAATCCGTCGGAAGGGAAGCAGACACAAAGCAGGGCAAGACCTGCCAGAATGCTGCAAAAAAACAGGAGTGACTTGCGTGCGTTCATCCGTTGAATACTGCAAAACAGGTGCAAAGATACGCTTTTTTCCTTATATAAATGCTGAAATTCCCGCGAAAATGTGTAACTTTGTCATGCAAAGACCATCAAATGCACAAGATATGACCAGAGACAGATACCAGCAGATAAGGGACGACGACGGGCTGAGCAGACTGCTTCAGGAGCCCGGACAGGAGCTTCGACGCTATGTTTTCCAAGGCGTCGACTTCACTTCCATCGGGGAACTTGCGTTGGGACATTCCTATCGCGAGTGCCTCTTCCTGAGCTGCAAACTGCCGATGGGACTCAAGCGACAGTCGCGCGACTGCCTCTTCCTGCCCAATATGGGCGAGACGTTCAGCTTCCCGTCGCATCTGTATTCGCCCGAGGAGCTGTACGAAGGCTATTCGCCCGACGTCCCCGAAAGCTACGACAAGTGCTACGACGGTCGCATCTACCGCCATTACCTGAAGAAGGGAAAGCGTGGCACCGACTTCAAGGAGACTTTGGCCCGCACCCTGCACGACCATTCTGTCAGCGACTGTCTGCACGACTACCTGGCTCGTTTCGACGGACATCGCCTTGTTGGGGTGATGGGCGGGCACGGTCTGTCGCGCCTCGACATTTCGTACGGCATGGTGGCAAAGCTCAGCAAGCATCTGACCGAAGCAGGTTTCCTGATGATTTCCGGTGGCGGCCCGGGTGCTATGGAAGCCACACACCTGGGAGCATGGATGGCCGGGCGAAGCGATGCAGAGCTTCAGGAGGCCCTCTCGATGCTGAGTGTTGCCCCGTTCTACACGGAACGCCTCTGGCTGTCGACGGCTTGGCAGGTGCGCAACCGCTTCCCCAACCGTGGCTACGAAAGCCTGGGCATTCCCACTTGGCTCTACGGCCACGAGCCTTCCACGCCCTTTGCCACACACATCGCCAAGTATTTCGACAACAGCATACGCGAGGACGGCATCCTCACCCTTGCCACCGGCGGCATCATCTACACTCCGGGTAGTGCCGGCACCTTGCAGGAAATCTTCCAGGAGGCTGTGCAGAACCATTACCTCACCTTCGGCTATTCGTCGCCGATGGTCTTCCTGAACAAGCAGTTCTGGACGGAGAAGGTTCCCGTTTGGCCTTTGCTGATGACGCTTGTCGACAATGGGACGTACAAGAACCTCATTCTCTGCCTGACCGACAGCGACGAGGAGGTCTTGCGTTTGTTGCAGTCTTCCGCCGGCTCATCCCCGTCGTGCTCTCCGGAAGGACAGGCATAGTTGCCATTCATCACGTGTGTCAAAGCCGGTCATCACGTGTGTCAAAGCCGTTCATCACGCGTGCCTGCCGTTGGGCAGCCGTGCGGACTATGTGTTTTGGAAAAAGAAAAAGGGCGCACTGGTGATGTGATGAAACTCCGAAAAACAGGTTTTGAGGGTCCGCTTACCTTTGTAATCCACCTAACCATAATGGGATGGCACGCCATTGGTAAGCGAAACTATTCTCGGTAGTAAGTATTTAATTGATGAGTATCCCGATCGAACCAGTACGCCCGTTTGTTTGCCGTTGCTCCGCCAGCTGCGGGGCTCTTTGGGCTTTCAAATGTATTGCAAAGTTAAGCTTTTCTTCTGTATTATGCAAGTTTTTCTCTCTTTTTCTTCTTTCTTCTTGCCAATTTAATGATTTTCTCCTAATTTTGTTAAGCGAAATCCATATATAAGGACGAATATGACACTAAACTTTTCCATTGAATACCGGACGGAATGGGGTCAGAACGTCGAGGTGGAACTTTGCTTCCTCTCGGACGAGGGCAAGACGCACCCCGAACGCATTCCGCTCGACACAGACGATGGCTATACCTGGAAGAAGCGTTTCACCCTGAAGGCATACGCCAAGAGGCTGACTTATACGTACATCATCACCGAAGGCGGCCGTGTGTGCCGACGCGAATGGGACGCCGTGCCGCGTCTGTTCCCTGCCGACGATGCCCGTTCCTATTTCCTCATCGACCATTGGCGCGATGTGTCCGATTCGTCACACTGCTATTCGGATGCCTATGTTGCAGCCACAGGTCGGGGCCGGATTCCTTTGCCTGCCATACCCCTCTTCCCGCGTACCTGTCTCTTCCGCGTGCAGGCTCCCAAGCTTGCCGAAGGCGAAAGGGTTGCCCTGGTCGGCGACCAGCCTGCCCTGGGCAGTTGGGATGTGCGGCGAGCTCTGCCGCTGACACCCTCCGACCGCCACGAGTGGATCCTCTCCATCAGCGCCGACGGACTGCGGCTTCCCTTCCAATATAAATATATAGTCGTTGGGGCAAAGGACAAGGAGCAGGGGTCGGTGTCCGACGACGTCAAGTGGGAAGAAGGTCCGAACAGGCAGAGTCCGGAAAGTTTCCCTGCCTCTCCACTGAACGGAGGCTGGGTTGCATCCTTCTCCGACGACGAGGTGCGCATCAAAGCGCCTCATTGGAAGGTGGCAGGCGTCGTTGTGCCTCTCTTTTCGCTCCGCACGGAAGGCAGCCAGGGGGTAGGGGACTTCGGCGACCTGAAGGAGATGGTCGACTGGGCGGCACAGATCGGAATGCATGCCGTGCAGCTCCTTCCCATCTACGACACTACGCAGACACGTACCGAGCTGGACAGCTATCCCTACAACGCCATCAGCGTTCACGCCCTTCATCCTATCTATGCCGACCTCAGACAGTTGCCGCTTGCCGATGAAGCAAAGCTTGCAGACTTCCGCCAGCATTGGCACGAACTGAACGCACTTCAGGCTCTGGACTACGTAGAGACCTTCCGTCTGAAGGAAGACTACCTGCGCTGTCTCTACGACGAACAGCGTCGCAGCATCTCGCAGAAGCCTGCCTACCGCACATTCCTCCAGGAGAATGCCGAATGGCTGCAGCCCTATTGCGTCTATTGCCACCTGCGCGATGCCTACGGCACAGCCGTCTTTGCCCGCTGGCCCAAGCTCTCTGTGTTCAATCGCAGCTCGGTGGCCAGCTACGCCAAGCGGCATGCGGGCGAGGTGGGCTACTACGCTTTCGTCCAGTACATCCTGCATCGGCAGCTCTCCCAGGCCGCCGACTATGCCCGCAGCCAGCGCGTATTCCTCAAGGGAGACCTGCCCATCGGCATCAGTCCCTGCAGCGTGGAGGCTTGGCAGGAACCGCATCTCTTCCACATGGACATGTCGGCAGGTGCTCCGCCCGACGACTTTTCGCGTACAGGACAGAACTGGGGCTTCCCGACCTACGATTGGGAACGCATGGCGGCCGACGGCTATCTTTGGTGGCGACAACGGCTCGGCGGCATGTCGCGCTACTTCAGCGCCTATCGCATCGACCACATCCTGGGCTTCTTCCGCATCTGGCAGATACCGAAGGGCAGCCCGACGGCCCTGCTCGGACAGTTCTCGCCCGCCCTGCCCCTCAGCGTCGGCGAGATAGAATCCTACGGCATGCGCTTCCGCGAGGAGCTCTTCGTGCCACATCATCCGTCGTCTGCCGAAGGGGAAACGGCAGGCGTGCGGCTCTATCATCCCCGCATCGGCGTGATAGGCGAAAGTGCCTGGCAGTCGTTGCCCAAGAACGAACAGGACGCCTTCATCCGTCTCTACGAGGACTTCTTCTTCCGTCGGCACAACGACTTCTGGGCGTCGCAGGCCATGAAGAAACTGCCTGCCCTCATCGGAGCAAGCAACATGCTGGTTTGCGGCGAGGATCTGGGCATGGTGCCGGCTTGCGTAGGGCCCGTCATGCGGCAGCTCGGCATCCTGAGCCTCGAGATACAGGCCATGCCGAAGACCTACGGCATCCCGTTCGCACCCCTTCACAGCAATCCCTATCACAGCGTTGCAACCATCTTCACCCACGACATGCCCACGCTTCGCCTCTGGTGGAAGGAGAATCCCGAGCGCACCAATCTCTACTACAACACGATGCTCGGACGCGACGGGACCGCGCCGGCCGAACCGTCGGGCTGGCTTTGCGAGGAGATTGTGGCGCACCATCTGAACTGCCCCTCCATGCTTTGCCTGATAAGTCTGCAGGACTGGCTTTCGATAGACGAGAGCCTGCGCAACCCCAATCCCGAGGAGGAACGCATCAACATCCCCGCCAATCCCAAGCACTACTGGCGCTACCGCATGCATCTGCCTGTCTCGAAGCTACAGGAAGCACAGGCCTTCAACGACCGCCTGCGCACGCTCATCGCCCGCTCGGGACGTTGAAACAAAGTGCCGCCCGCCTTCGGGACGCAGAGAAAGAAAAAGAAACGAATTGGAATAATTATAATAATTTATAACCGCGAAGAGGAAGACTTGTTCCCATTCGTGAGTTTATTATTCTCATTATTCCAATTCGTTGTCTTTTACAAGCTAAGCTATAAATTTCTTTGACGCCCGCGACATAACAATTTCAGTGGCTTGGAAATATATTTCAGCGGCACTAAAATATATTTCCAAGCCTTTGAAATAAATTTCCAAGCCACTGAAAAAGTTTTTATCCGTGGGGCTAAGAAGTTGTATCTTCGTCGTGAAGAAGTTGTATCTTCGTCGCGAAGAGGTTTATTCTTCGTCAAACCTTACCTTATTCCGCGGGCATTCAGAGCCTTCTGGTAGCGGCGGGCGTTGCGATAATGTTCGGCAAGCGTCGTAGCAAAGTTGTGTGTGCCGGAGAAGTCCTCTTTGGCGCACATATACAGATAGTTGTGCTCAGCGTGATTAAGCACAGCTTCAAGTCCTGCGATGCTGGCTATGCGGATGGGACCAGGCGGCAGTCCGGCTATCTGGTACGTGTTGTAGGGGCTCTCCGTCTTGAGGTGGACGTTCAGGATGCGGCGCAGCGAGAAGTCGCCCACGGCAAACTTTACCGTCGGGTCGGCTTGCAAGGGGATGCCCAGACGCAGGCGGTTGAGGTAGAGGCCCGCTATCATAGGCTTTTCGGCGTTGTTGGCGGTCTCCTCGTCCACGATGCTTGCCAGGGTTGCCACCTGTTCGTGCGTCAGCCCGACGGCGTCGGCTTTAGCCTTGCGTTCAGCCGTCCAGAAACGACTGTTCTCGCGCTCCATGCGTTCCACAAGCTTGTCGACGGAGATGTCCCAGTAGACCTCGTAGGTGTTCGGGATGAAGAGGGCCGGAATGGTGGCTGTCGTGTAGCCGTGTGTATCGCAGTAGGCGCTGTCGGTCAGTGCGGTAGCAATCTCTGCGGAGTCAACCATCAGGCTTTCTGACAAGTTGGCTGCAAGCCTCTCCATCGTGCGCGAGGTGGGGACGACCAGCTTGACGGGCTCCTGGATGCCGTTGCGCAGCTCGCGGTACAGCTCCAGACATTTCGTCCCGGGCTGAACGCGGTAGCGTCCCGTGCGAGGCCGGAAGCTGAACACCTTATTATATATATCCCATCGCCAGCCCAGGCCGGACTTTACCTTGACGCTGTCCGGCGTGTCGTCGCGGTCGATGTAGATGAACCAATCCCCTTCGCCATCCCGTGCCGGCACCTTTGCCGTCAGCAGAGTGAGCACGAATCCTGCGCATGCGGCCAGCACGACAATCGTGCCAGCAACAAACCAAATAGTCCTTTTCGTAGTTCGTTCCATTGTGTGTGATGCTTTACAGAGTGCAAAAATACATAATTTCGCACGAAATACAAAAATTTTGAATTTTGAATTTTGATATTTGAATTATATGTTGTACCTTTGCACCGCAAATGAAGGAAAAGCGCAAGCTTCCCTGCCACTATGGCTCAGTTGGTAGAGCAACGCATTCGTAATGCGTGGGTCCGGGGTTCGAGTCCCCGTAGTGGCTCAAAGAAAGCGTTTAGAGAGTTCCGGCGAAGGGACTCTCTTTTCTTTTCGGACTTCTGGACGTGGAAGCGGCATGTGGCAGACAGCAAGAAAGGTAATCTCATCAATAAGTCCGCAGCTACCCTGAAAGGGAGGTGCGGTATCAAGAACCAATTCGAATGAAACGCATAGGAATAGACATCGGGACCAGCTCCATTTGTGGGGTGGTGTGCGACGAAGAGGGCAGGATGTTGCGTTCGCTGACGCGAGCCAATGATGCTGCAATTGAGGGTACTCCGTCGTGGGCGTTCCTGCAGGATGCCGAGCGGATATTGGATGTCGTGAAGCGTCTGCTGGAGGACCTTATGGCCGACGATGTGGCTTCGATAGGCTTTTCCGGACAGATGCACGGCATAGTCTATGTCGATGCCTCGGGGCAAAGCGTCAGTCCGCTCTATACGTGGCAGGACGGGAGTGCAGCCCAGGAATATGCCGATGGCAAGAGCTATGCCAAGTGGCTGACGGAACGTTCTGGCTATGAGGTTGCAACGGGCTACGGCCTTGCCACCCACTTCTACCACCTCCAGCGGCAAAGCGTGCCCGCCACGGCCGTCAAGCTCTGCACCATCATGGACTATGTTGCCATGAGACTATGCAGACGTCGGCAGCCGCTCCAGGAGCCCTCGAATGCAGCCAGCCTCGGCCTCTTCAACAAAAGGACGCTGCAGTTCGACCGTGAAGCGCTACGGCTTGCAGGCATCGACGAAAGCATCTTGCCCGAGGTCTGTCCGGCCGGGACGCAGGTAGGGCTCTACGGAAGGGTGCCCGTCTTTGTTCCTATCGGCGACAACCAGGCTGCCTTTCTCGGTTCGGTATCAGACAAGGCCAGCTCCCTGCACGTCACTATCGGCACCAGCAGCCAGCTCTCCGTTTATTCCGACGAATACGTGGAAGTGCCTTTGCTCGACACGCGGCCCCTTCCCGGCGGAGGATATCTGTTGGTTGGAGCGGCTTTGTGCGGCGGAAGCTCGTTTGCTTTGCTCAAGGATTTTTATGCCCAAGTGGTGGAGATGTTCACAGGGAGCACGCTTTCCGACGGGGAACTTTACGGAAAGATGTGCCGGATGGCTGCCAAGGAGACAGACGGACTGACGGTGCAGACCACCTTCGACGGTACGCGACAGGATGCCGCTCAGCGTGGCACCATCGCAGGCATCGGTCTCAGGAACTTTTCCCCGGACCGCCTGACGACAGCCTTCCTGAAGGGTATCTGCGGGGAACTGCGCGGATTCTACGGACACCTGCCGACACAGGTACAAAGTTCCCGGAGGGTCGTCGTTGGCTCGGGCAACGGCCTTCGCAAGAACGTCCCCCTGCAGCAACTGCTTGCCAAAGCCTTTGGCCTGCCTGTCCTCATGACGGACCACGAGGAAGAAGCAGCCCTGGGCGCAGCCATCAGCCCTTTCTGCGTATGAGTACAGGCAGCCATGAGCCCTTTCTGCGTATGAGTACAGGCATCGGCTTTCCTGGTCTTAGAAGCGTGGGCGGGTTATGAGCCAGCAGGGATGTGCGGTAGGGTTGCCTTTGTGGTCGACGAATACGAGGCGGCCGTCGATGTCCTTCAGTTCCATGAGGATCATGGGCCGTGGACGATAGTCGCCTCGACGAGGAATGAGTCCTTCGCAATGGGCGTGCATGACCATGAAC
Organism: Bacteroidaceae bacterium; assembly: GCA_017483665.1. Lineage (GTDB taxonomy): Bacteria > Bacteroidota > Bacteroidia > Bacteroidales > Bacteroidaceae > Physcousia. The sequence goes on along the minus strand of JAFUVM010000033.1, from coordinate 4,552 downwards.
ATGCGTCCGTCCCGGTCGGTGATGATCTCGCCGTTGTGGCCGGCTCCGTTCAGTATGGCTTCGGGGCTCTCGGAGGTGAGGACGGGTTGTGGCTCGCTCCATCCGGAGAAGAGATTGCCGGATGTGCTCAGGCACAAGGTGTACTCATAGTTATTGAAGTGGTTTTTCGAGCAGAAGTAGTAATACAGTCCTTTATATTTATATATGTATCCGCCCTCGTAGGCAGTCGTGATGTAGTGTGGCTTGCTGTCCTTTGCGTAGGTGAGGCCGTCCTCGGAAAGTTCGCGGATATAGTTGTCCTTGCTGTTCACGTCGCCATAGACGAGATATTGCCTACCGTCGTCGTCACGGAAGTATTGTCCGTCCTGTGGGGTAGGGTGCTCGGGCGTACCGACGTTCAGCGTGTTGGCATAGCGGAAGGGGCTGTCGATGTCGTCGGCCACAAGGACAACTTGTCGGTCGTTTTCCATGGAGACGAAGAGCGTGAGATACACGACGAGCTTGCCTTGGATGAGAGCCGGAGAGGGTGCCCAGAAGTTGATGTTCTGCTTTCCTGCTCCGGTCTTCATGGGGTCGAGCTTGCCGTCGCCGAACGGGTCGTGCGGGTTCGGACCGGGGAACATGTCGCGATAGAAGGTCCAGTTGCAGAGGTCGCGGCTGCGATAAATCTTGATGGGGAAGCCCGTCTTGAAGCAGTAGAACCATTCGCCTATCTGCACAACCGAAGGGTCTGGACAGTCGAAATCCGTAACGGGGTTCATGGCAACAGTCTTGTCGGGCATGTCTTTTCTGAGTTCGAACAAAGTTTGTTCGCTGTTCAGACGCTCGGACTGAGCCTGAGCGGCTATGCTTCCCAAAAAGGCAAGCAGCAGGAGGAGGGAATGTTTGGTCATGATGTAATCTTTTGGCGCAAAGGTACGAAGATTACTTAATAATTCAAAATTAATAAATTCAAAATTCAAAAGAATAATTCAAATTGCAATTAGTTTGCAAAAACATGTTGTAGTTTCGGGAAAAAGTGTAACTTTGTGCAAAAGATAGGTTGAAAATGCGCGAAACAAGCCAAAACAGATATATAAATTATCCTTATTTTCCTCTGAAATGAATAATTCCATCCTCACAGGCAGCCTCTCGGCCATTGCTCTTTTGTCGGCGGCACAATGCCTGGCTGCAAAGAAAGCCGACAAGCGTCCGAACATCCTGCTCATCATGGTCGACGACATGGGCTACTCCGACGTGGGCTGCTTCGGAGGCGAGATACCGACACCCAATATCGACGCCTTGGCAGCCCGCGGACTGCGGTTCACGCAGTTCTACAACTGCGGCCGCTCCTGTCCTTCCCGAGCCAGCCTGCTCACAGGGCTTGCTTCGCATCAGGCGGGAGTGGGAGCCATGTCCGAAGACCCCGAGCTGAAGGAAGGCGAAGACCCCGAGCACCAGGGAGAACACGGCTACATGGGCTTCCTGAACCGCAACTGCGTGACGATGGCCGAGGTGCTTCGCGACGCAGGTTACCACACCTACATGACCGGAAAATGGCACGTCGGCATGCACGGAAAGGAGAAATGGCCCCTCGGGCGCGGCTTCGAACACTTCTACGGCATCTTGGCCGGAGCCACCAGCTACCTGCAACCCAAAGGGGGTAGGGGGCTCACCCTCGACAATACGAATCTGCCCGCTCCGCGACCTCCCTACTACACGACCGACGCCTTTACCGACCATGCCATCCAGTTCCTTTCCGAACAGACCGACGACAAGCCTTTCTTCCTCTATCTTGCCTACAATGCTCCCCATTGGCCCCTGCAGGCCAAGGATGCTGACATAGAGAAGATGGCAGGCCGCTACACAGCCGGATGGCAGGAGATACGCGAGCGGCGCAGGCAGAGAATGCTGGAGCTGGGGCTCATCAAGAACGAATGGGAGCTGGCCGAATGGGAATCGCGCACATGGGACCAGCTTACCGAAGAGGAACGGGACAAGTCGGCCCTTCGCATGTCCGTCTATGCCGCCCAGGTCTATTGCATGGACTACAACATCGGCAAGGTCGTCGACTATCTCCGCTCCAAAGGACAGCTCGATAACACTCTCATCGTTTTCCTCTCCGACAACGGAGCATGCGCCGAGCCGTACAGCGAAACGGGCTTTGGGAACGTGGCCGACATCAACAACCAGCAGCATTGGGTGCAGCCCTCCTACGGCAAGCCCTGGGCAATGGTGGGCAACACGCCCTACCGCAAATATAAGCGCCGTGCCTACGAAGGTGGCATTGCAGCTCCACTTATCCTCTCCTGGCCGGAACAGACCGGACAGTACGCCATGCAGCTGAGGGACAACATCTGCCACATCACGGACCTCATGGCAACCTTCATCGACGTAGCTCGGGCCACCTATCCCAAGACCTATCACGGCGGAAACGACATCATCCCCTTGGAGGGGACCAGCCTGATGCCAGCCGTCGACCACCCCGACGCAAAGCTCCACGAGTATCTCTACGGAGAGCATGCCGACAACTGCTACATCCGTTGGAACGACTGGAAGGCCGTTCGCGACGAAGTGACCGACAAGTGGGAACTGTATTTCATCCCCGACGACCGTACCGAACGTCACGACCTTTCCCGCGAAAAACCCGAACAGCTGAAGGCATTAGTTTCCAAGTGGGAAGAATGGGCAAACACCCACCACGTCTACCCCAAAGGTCGCGGTGGCAGAGACACGCGCCTCAAAGAATGATTTCATGATTGTTCGCAAATCTTGTTAAACAGGAAACTCCGCTGCCATAGTGGCGGAGGGGTATTCTTGTGTGTCTCAGAAACACTTGCAACACTTGCAACAAGCGGTTTTGAGACATAGAGGTATTTATTATTTAACTTATTTTGAATTTTGAATTAAAAGTCGTACCTTTGCATACGTAATCAGAACTGCGAAATAATCAGAAGGTATGAAAAAGCTTCTTTTCATCGCAATGACGTTGCTGGCAGCTGCCGCGGCTACGTGGTATTTCCTGCGTCCCCGCGACAAGGCGAGGGATGTCGTGCCGGCCGATGCTGTGGCTACGGCGGTGTTTCAGCCTGCCCAGCTCTTCGAGGCGTTGGGCTTGACGTCCGACGAGGTGAAGGAGCTGACCGCTAGTCTCGGCGACCTGACAGAAGCTGTCGACATGGGGAAACCCCTCTATGCCTTTGCGTCGAAGAGTGGTCTGACGGGCGTTGCGTTCAATGTGAGCGATGCCGACAAGCTGCAGAACGCTGCTTCGGACTTCGGCTTTTCCTGCACCGAAGGCAGCGGCTACCGATGGTTGACGAACAGCCACGCCATCGGCTGCTTCGATGCCAACAGGCTGCTGCTCTGCGGTCCCGCCTCGGAAGCTGAGCAGGAAACCCTGCGCGGCGAGATGCTCAGGCTCATGAAGCAGAGCCGTCAGGACGTGCCCATGCTCGACCGTGCAAGCCGGCAGGAAGGGTTTCTGCGGCTGAGCGCCTCCCTCGAAAGTCTGCCGAAGGCATACGTGCCGAAGGGTTTCGACGTCTCAGATGGCTGCCTGAACGCCTCGCTTGCGATAGGAGACAAGGACATAACGCTCGCGATGAGCGTAACGGATGCCGACGGAAAGCCCTGTGCCGCATGGCCGGAAGGCGCTGAGTTGCTGAAGCCCCTCAGCGGGCAGTTGCCTGCCTTGCTGCCCGACAGCCCGTTTGCATGGCTCTGTCTGGGCGTGAAGGGCGAAGGCCTGCTCAAAATCCTTCGTGGCAGACCGTGCACGAGCGCCATGCTGATGGCGCTGAACGTCGCCTTTTTCGATGCCGACCTGATGCTGAAAGCCATCGACGGCGACGTGGCTGTCGTGATGCCGGAGGCCGACTTTCTCCGCAAGGAAGTGCTCCTTACAGCCCATATCTCCAACACCGACTTCCTGAAAGATGCCGAGGAATGGGACACGACGTCGACGCTGAACGGCATGAGTCTGCGCAGGCGCAGTACGGCCGACGACTACGTCTTCACCTATCAGGGTGACAGATTCTACTTCGGTGTCCGCGGCGAGACGCTCTACATCGCCACGTCCGAGCGGCTGGCCGACCTGTTTGCAGAGCAGGGAGCAAGGAGCTTCCCCCTGCGCCTGACCGGAGGGAAGAAGGAGCAGGGAGCAAGGGGCAGGTACCTGATCGGTTCGGCGGACCTTGCACGGCTCGTCAGGAGCTATGCTTCGGTGGCCCTCATGCTCGGTGCAGCACCGCAGCTCTACGAAGCCGTCGACGCTGTGAATCGCCTGAACATCAAGTCCGATGCACTCCTGGACTTCGAACTGAGCCTTACGACAAAGAAACCCGTCAAGGAAATCGTCGCGACACTGAAGGACAAATAACGGGAATTATTTCAAACCACGAATTACACAAAACCACGGATTAAACGGATTACACTTCGACGAGCTGGGAGCCTCAATGTCGTACAACATGGCGGCCAAGACGCGCCCCTGGAGTGACCTGTCGATGCGCCTGCGCCTGAAAATCACGAAGAGCTACACGTTCAACATGAATGCCGTCTTTGCCACCTATGC
>JAFUVM010000032.1 GCA_017483665.1 Bacteroidaceae bacterium | reverse complement strand
TGATAGGCAGTCCGATGCAATTGCTGCCGCTCGTCAAATTTCCAAGAACCAGCATTCCGAACTATTTATTCACGGTCGTAATGGACAGATTCGAGAAAGAGACTCTCATGGTAAGGATCCATTTCCTCCAAGAGGATAAGTTTCTCAGCATTCTCTCCGTTTAGAGAAGAGCCCTAATACCACAGGGGCAGGTTGTGGTAGAGTAAAGATGTGCCATGGCGAAATTCGCTATGGCTTTTTCTTTTTAGTCGAATCAAATATAACGATTTTTTTGCCATCTACAATTGGCATTTTTTGTTTTCAGCCCTATTTAATAAAGTTAAAAACGTTAAATTTTCCCATTTCTGACTCTTCATAGAATCCACGCAATCACTTTTCTACCGTTTAATATGTAAATAATTGATAGTAAAAGACTTGCAAATACCTTCTCTGCAGCAGCCTGACTTCCATAAAAGTTGAAACAGGGAATACGACATACGATTCCCGAAACGACTGCAACGCCCTGATAGAAACAGCATCAAACACACTGATTGTTGGCTGTATGAACACCATCATCCCAAACAGCGTGACCAACATCGGCGAACGGGCCTTCTATGAGTGCTATCCCATTACATCCATTACATTCCCCGAGAGTTTGACCAGCATTGGCAGTTCAGCCTTCTATGGTTGCTATGACCTGACCTCCATCACCATTCCTAAGGGCGTGACCAATATCGGTGACCTTGCTTTCTCTGGTTGTAACGGCCTCACCTCTATCAATGTTGAAGAAGGGAATGCCTACTATGATTCACGCAACAACTGCAATGCACTTATAGAAACAGCATCTAACACACTGATTATTGGATGCATTAACACCGTCATCCCAAACGGCGTTACCACCATCGGCAATAATGCCTTTGCTGGTTGCGGGCTGACCTCCATCGCCATCCCCGGTAGTGTGATTAGCATCGGAGGCAATGCCTTCTTTGATTGCAAGAACCTGACTTCTGTCATCATACCAGAGGGTGTGACCAGCATTGGCGAAAGAGCCTTCTCGGGTTGTGACGCTTTGACTGCAATTACTATTCCGGAAAGTGCGACAAACCTCGGAGACGCAGTCTTTATCGGTTGCGGCAGCCTGACCTCCGTTACTATTCCTGAGGGTGTGACAAACATCGGACATAGATTCTTCTTCGCTTGCACATCTTTGACCTCTGTTACTATTCCTGAAAGCGTGACAAAAATAGGATCTAATGCTTTCACCGCCTGTTACAATCTGTCATCCATTACAATTCCCAAGAATGTGACAACCATCGAAGATTGGGCTTTCCAAGACTGCAATAGTCTTACCTCCATTACTATCCCCGAAGGCATTAAATACATTAGTTATGGCACCTTCTCTGGTTGCAGCAGCTTAACTTCCATTGTCATCCCTAACAGTGTAACCGTCATTGGAAGGGAAACTTTCATGAATTGTTCGGGGCTGACCTCTGTCACACTCGGCAATGGCGTGCAGTACATTGGTGAATACGCATTCTGCAGTTGCGCCAGCTTGACCACCATTGAATCATATATTAATGAGCCTTTCGTGTTTGGTGTCGATGCATTCTCGTATCTAAACGCAGGAGCCATGCTGATAGTTCCCCAAGGCACGCGGGATGCTTATCTTGCTATGGGTTGGACCGAGGATGTGTTTCCAGGCGGTGTTGTAGAACGGGCGGGGAGTATTGAGGTGGCCATCGGTGCTGCGGGCTATGCTACGCTGTTCAGTGCTGAAAGCAACTTGGAGATTCCCGAAGGCGTGAAGGCCTATACGGGCACTATCAACGGCGAGTGGTTGACGCTGAACGAGGTAGAAGGCAAGATTCCTGCCGGCACTGCCGTCGTGCTGAAAGGAGAACCGGGCACGTACGAGCTACAGACAACGACTGACGCTGCCGCTGTCAGCGAGAACGACCTGAAGGGAACTGCCATGCCGCTTGTTGCCGACGGCACGCAATACATCCTGACTGAGAAGGGCGGCGTGACTGCCTTCTACCAGGCGACTCCCGGTTCAACCATTCCGGCAGGCAAGGCTTACATCGAGACTGACGGGGCAGGCGTGAAGGGCTTCTTCTTTGCTGACGATGCTACTGCCATCGAAGAGACCCTCTCTAACTCTCCCTTAAAAGGCGAGAACATCTTCAACCTCGCCGGCCAGCGCCTTAACAGGATGCAAGATGGCATCAACATCGTAAATGGAAAGAAAGTTTTGGTAAAGTGATAAAACTTAATAGTAAAAACGAATGACCCATACCCCCATTTGTCATCTCCCCCTCGGGGGAGGCTGGGAGGGGGATTACATCATGAAGAAGACATATTTGACCCCATCCGTCAGGATGGAAGAGGCCGAGACCATTCAGATGCTGGCCGAGAGCCTGTATATTGTCAACGAGCCTGTCGACGGCAGCTATGCTTTCGTAAAGACAAACTACGGCTGGAACATCTGGGGCGAGGAAGAGGAACCCTGATAATTGTTCACCGGCCTTTTGCGACACTGAAGATGTGTCAGAATTAACTACATCCGCCTGCGCCTGAGCGAAGCGAAGAACGGATTACACGGATTTTACGGATTGTCCTATATGCTGTTTATCAGCGTAGCATCAATCCGTTTAATCCGTTGTTTTATTATATTTTAGCTTCAGAGGCATTGCTGCCTCTATAGATAGAAGGAGATAAAAGAAGATAGAATAAGATAGAAGACGTTAGTTTTTGGCCCCACCTGCTTGCAGCAAAAGGGGTATCGTCCTCTATCTTCGCCACTGAAAGTGACATGTCTTCACCCCGCACGCTCTTCCCAAATAAGCGCCCGGCTCTTCCAGACCATACGGCACACGTCTGGACGGGCCGGAACGATAAAAAAACGGGGCAAACAGCGCCCAAACCTTTGGTGTTGTCAGGAAAAAAACGTAAATTTGCACGCAGAAAGACATATAATTCAACTTTCGGAAGTAAAAGAGGAAGTAAAAAAAGGAAGTAAACTCGCTTCGCTCGTGGAAGTTATATGCTACGCACAGGACGATAGCTTTTGCATCCCCATTGTATCGTCCAGCACGCAGTGCTTAACTTCCTGCCAGCAACGCTGGCTTAACTTCCCATTTAACTTCATTCTATAACTTCCGAAACTTAAAACATATAATCTAATGAATAGAATCAAGTTCCGGATGTTGGCCGTCAGCCTTAACATTTGGGGCAGCACATGTATTTTTTGCCTGCAATGAAGATATTTGGGATAGGAATGAACTATGCGGCACACAATAAAGAGCTGCAAAATTCGTTATTAAATATAGGGGGAGTCTCTTCACGACGCTCCGACGACCTGAGCCAGGGACGCCAGCCTGTGGTTTTCACCAAGGCAGACTCGGCTCTGCTGACAGACGGGAGGCCCTTCTTCGTGCCGAGCTTCACGAAGCGATGCGACTACGAGACGGAGCTCTGCGTGCGCATCAACCACCTGGGGCGCAGCATCCCCGAGCGCTTTGCGCACCGCTACTACGACGAGGTGACGGTGGGCATCGACTTCACAGCCCGCGACCTGCAGGAGCAGCTGCGGCAGAAGGGGCTGCCCTGGGACCTCTGCAAGGGCTTCGACGGCAGCGCTGCCGTGGGCCGATGGATGCCGCTCGAACACTTCGGCAAGGACATCCAGGAGCTGCACTTCCACCTGCTTCGCAACGGCGAACAGGTACAGGCCGGCTGCACGAAGGACATGCTCTTCGGGGTGGACAGGCTGGTCAGCTTCATCAGCCAGTTCTTTACGCTCAAGACTGGCGACATCATCTTCACCGGCACGCCGGCAGGCATCGGTCCGGTCAGCATCGAAGACCACCTGGAGGGCTACCTCGAAGGGGAAAAGGTGCTGGAGTTCAACGTGAAGTAAAGCCTCACCCCCGGCCCCTCTCCGAGGAGAGGGGGGAGAAGACAGCAAACAGACACACAGCAAACAGACACATAATATATTATATATAATTCATCTTTCGGAAGTAAAAAGGAAGTAAAAATAGTTCCGCCTGCGCCTAAACGAAGCGAAGAAGCGCCTAACTCCCTATTTAACTTCATTCCATAACTTCCGAAACATAGTAAACAGTAAACAGCAAATGACGAAGCTTTTCAATATATGCCTGATGCTTTGCGCTTTGGTTCAAACCATCGGAGCACAGCAGGAGAAGGAGCTGAGCTTCACCAGCTTCGACTGGAACGAGATGCAGATTGACTCCGTGCTGCCCGTCTATACCGAAGTGGTTCCGCTCGAAAGCGACTACCGGACACATACGTACACCGTCTCGCTGCTCTATCCGGAGTATGCTGCGCTGAGCGCCAAGGAGAGCCTGGTGGCCGAGCGCTTCGACAGTCTGCTGAGCGAGACGATAGACGTGGAGACGTTCGTCGGCGTGGAGCGCAGGCGGGGACTGCTCGACATCTCCTTCATCCCCATTCGCCGCAAGGACGGAAAGTACGAGAAGCTCGTCAGCGCCCAGATTGTCATCAATGCCAAATGGAACGGAAGGCTTGAAGCCCGCAGGGAAGCCGCCGCAGGAGGCCGCTATGCCGACAACTCGCGTCTGGCAAACGGCAAGTGGGTGAAGATAAGCATCACCGAGGACGGGCTCTACCAGCTCTCGCGTGCCTCGCTCCAGAAGATGGGGTTCTCCAATCCGAACAACGTCCACCTCTACGGCTACGGCGGGCATCTTCTGCCCGAATACGTCAACCGCGGCACACACCACGACGACCTCGTCGAGGTGCCGCTCTACTACAACAGCCAGACGGACAGCTGGCTCTTCTGGGGCAACGGCCTCGTCTACTGGGACGAAGACACACGCGTCTCCAACACCTTCGCCCGCCAGGCCTGCTATTTCCTGACGCAGGAGGAGGCACCGTCGACGATGGAGACACTCGCCCCCGCCGGCACCACACCTTCCGCCTCCTACAGCACGGCAAGGGCACACACCCTCTACGAGAAGGACGAGTATGCCTGGCATGCCCTCGGCCGTCACCTCTTCGACGGTGAGAACTATGCCAACAACAATTCCCACACCTACTCGCTTTCCGCCACAGACCCCGCAGGGAACGGAAGGCTGACGATCGTCTTCACCGGCTCGGACGCGGAGTCGAACAACATCACCGTCACCATCAACGGAACAGAGGCAGGCAAGTTCAGCGTGACACCGCCGGGAGAATACGTCTTCGCCACGTCCACCACACGCAACTACGACCTTTCCGCCCAAGGCACACCCGCCAAGCTTTCCGTGAACCTTCGTTCCCTTCCCGGCAAGAACGCACGCCTCGACTATCTGGCCTACAGCTACGACCGCAACCTCAGCACAGCCGCAACAGGCTTCGTCGACTTCTCCAGCAACATCCAAGGCCCGGCCTCGTTCACCATCACCGGCGCCAACACCAAAGTCATCCGCACCGGAAGCGTAGGCACGAAGGACGCACTGGTGGAAGGCACACAGGCAGAAGGCAAATACACCGTCAGCGTTGACGATGCCACAGAACACTTCGTGGCCTTCAACACCGCAGCCACCTTCCCCGAGCCCACCGTCGTGGGAGGCATCGCGAACCAGAACCTTCACAGCCTCGACAGCCTCGACATGGTCATCATCATACCGGCCAGCGGCAAACTGCTGTCCGAGGCACAGCGCCTGGCCGATGCTCACCGCCTCTACGACGGGCTGCGCATAGGCATTGTCCGTGCCGACCAGGTGTACAACGAGTTCTCGAGCGGCACACCCGACCCCACGGCTATCCGCCTCTTCATGAAGATGCTCTACGACAAGGCCGGCAGCGACGGCATCTCACCCCGCTATCTTCTGCTCTTCGGCGACTGCGCCTGGGACAACCGCATGCTCACCAGCACCTGGCGCACCAGCAGTCCCGACGACTATCTGATATGCTATGAGAGCGAAAACAGCTTCAGCGACACAAAGAGCTTCATCATGGAGGACTACTTCGGCCTGCTCGACGACGGCGAAGGCATCAATCTCCTCCGCGAGAAGAGCGACATCGGCATAGGGCGTTTCCCCGTCGCCACAGCCGCAGCAGCCAAGATAATGGTGGACAAAAGCATCGCCTTCATGAGCAACAGGAACGCCGGTCCGTGGAAAAACCTCATCTACTTCCTGGGCGACGACGGCGACGAGAACGAGCACATGCGCTTTGCCAACAACGTGGCGGAGAACATCATCGCCAAGTACCCCGAGATGGAAGTCCACAAGATCATGTGGGATGCCTTCGCACGTGTCAGCTCGACCAAGAGCAACACCTATCCGGAGGCCACCAGGCAAATCAAGAAACAGATGGCCGACGGCGCCCTGATCATGGACTACACCGGCCATGCCGCCACCTATGGCTTCAGCCATGAATACGTCCTGCTGCGCGAAGACTTCGAGAACAACAAGAGCACAAAGCTGCCGCTGTGGATAACCTGTGCCTGCGACGTCATGCCCTTCGACTCGAACACCAGCAACATTGGCGAGGGCGCCGTGCTCAACCCGAACGGCGGAGCAATGGCCTTCTACGGCACGACACGTACCGTCTACGCCACACAGAACTACAACATGAACCGCTACGTCACGCAGTACCTCCTGGGCACCAACACCACCAGCGGCAAGAAGGAGCGCAACCGCATCGGCGACGCCGTGCGCATGGCGAAGAACAGCATCATCAGCGACGGGCGCGAAGCAGGCTACTACGAGAACAAGCTGCACTATGCCCTGCTCGGCGACCCGGCCATCACGATAGGCGCTCCCCTGCAGCGCATCGTCGTGGACAGCATCAACGGCAAGGCAGCAAACGGCTCTGCCATCCCCCTCAAGGCAGGCGAGCGCGTCAAGCTCTACGGACATGTCGAACAGGCCGACGGCACCACCATGACCGCCTTCAGCGGCGTGGTCTACACACGTCTCTTCGACAACTTGGAGACCATCATCTGCCGCAACAATGCAGGAGCCGAACAAGTCTTCACCTACACCGACCGCAGCGCCCTGCTCTACGAGTCGCAGGACAGCGTGCGCGCCGGACTTTTCAGCGAAGAGTTCATCATTCCCGTCGACATCAACTTCTCCGACCAGGCAGGCCGACTCGTCTTCTACGCCCTGAGCAACGACGGCACCACCGAAGCCAACGGCTACAACGAGGACATCCCGCTGGGCGGCATGGTGGAGAGCACCGACTACGACACCGAAGGACCCCAGATCTATGCCTACCTCAACAAGGAGGACTTCCAGAACGGCGGCACGGTGAACGCCACGCCCTTCTTCGTGGCAAAGCTCAACGACGCCAGCGGCATCAGCGCCAGCGGCAACGGCATCGGGCACGACCTGCTGCTCTGCATCGACGGCAGGAGCGACCTCACCTACAACATCAACGAGAACTATACCCACGAGTTCGGCGACTTCACCTGCGGCACCGCGGCCTTCAGCATCCCGCAGCTCGAGAACGGACCCCACAGCCTCACCTTCCGGGCATGGGACGTGCTGAACAACACCAACCAGACAAGCCTCAACTTTGTGGTGGACGACGCTGTTGCCACCAACATCCTGCGCCTCATGGCAAGCCAGAACCCCGCGGTCAGCAGCACGAACTTCATCCTGAGCTACGACCTGCCCGGCAGCGACTGCGACTTCATCTTCGAGGTGTTCGACTTCGCAGGCCGCTGCATCTGGTCGCACGAAGAGAGCAGCAGCAACTCGAGCGGCATACACACCGTCACGTGGAACCTCACCAACGGCGTCGGAGCCAAAGTAGGCACCGGCATCTACCTCTACCGTGCAAAAGTAAGGTGCGGGCAGAGCAAATGGACCACAAAGACACAAAAAATCGTGGTACGGTACAATAAATAAGCCTCTTACTTAGTTATTATAGAGCACAAGAGCAGAAAAAGAACACAATGAAAGCATACAGATTCCTCCGCACCCTGCTGCTGTTCGCTGCTGTCTGCGTATGCAGCACAGAGGCAGTCCTGGCACAGGACAAGCAGAATATGTTCAACCCCGTGAACAGCGCCGTGACCTCCCTGTCCATCGCCCCCGATGCACGAGGCGGCGGCATGGGCGACATCGGTGCAGCAACCGAGGCCGACGTCTACTCGCAGTACTGGAATCCGGCCAAGTACCCATTCAACATTGCCCGTGCCGGCGTGGGCATCAGCTACACGCCCTGGCTGCGCAAGCTGGTCAGCGACATCAATCTGGCCAACCTGGCCGGCTTCTACCGCATCGGCGACTACAGCGCCGTGCACGCCTCGCTGCGCTACTTCAGCCTGGGCGAAGTGTTCCTGGCCGACATGGACGACATGACCATCAAGCCCTACGAGTTCGCCCTCGACGCAGGCTACAGCCGCATGCTCAGCGAGACGTTCTCGATGGCCGTCAACCTGCGCTTCATCCTTTCCGACATCAAGTACGACTATACGGCCGAGAGCAGCGCCGGCAAAGCCTTTGCAGCCGACATCGCCCTCTACCGCCTCGGGTACTTCATGGCGGGCAACCGCGAGTGCAGCTTCGGCTGGGGCGTGAACATCAGCAACATCGGCTCGAAGATAACCTACGGCGGCAGCGACAACTCCGAGTTCATCCCCACGAACCTCCGTATCGGCTGCAACTTCACCATTCCCTTCAACGAGTACAACAAGTTCAGCATCGCCGTGGACGCGAACAAGATGCTTGTCCCCACCTACCCCATGAAGAAAGAGGATGAGGCCGACAACGACTACATGGACCGCGTGCAGAAGGACTACTACGACGTCTCCTCCATAGCAGGTATCTTCAAGAGCTTCGGCGATGCGCCGGGAGGCTTCAAGGAGGAAATGGAAGAGATACAGCTTAGCGTCGGTGCAGAATACACCTACAACGACCGCTTCATGCTGCGTGCAGGCTATCACCACGAGGCAGAGAACAAGGGTAACCGCAAGTACTTCACCGTAGGCGCAGGCTTCCACATGAGCGTCTTCTCCATCGACGCCTCCTACGTCTTCAGCACGGCACAGAGCAATCCCCTGGACCAGACCATGCGCTTCTCGCTGGGCTTCGACCTGGACGGCATGCGCGACCTGTTCGGAAAGACGAGGCGCAGAAGATGATAAGAGTCGGCTTCGGATACGATGTCCACCAGCTTGTGGAGGGACGCGAGCTGTGGCTGGGCGGCATACGCTTCGAGCATCCGCTGGGACTGCTGGGGCACAGCGACGCCGACGTGCTCATCCACGCCATCTGCGACGCCCTGCTCGGAGCCGCCAACATGCGCGACATCGGCTATCACTTCCCGGACACGAAGGAGGAGTTCCGCGGCATCGACAGCAAGATTCTGCTCCGCAAGACCGTGGAGCTCATTGCCACGAAGGGCTACCAGGTGGGCAACATCGACGCCACCATCTGTGCCGAGCGCCCGAAGATGAAGGCCCGCATCCCCGAGATGCAGCAGTGTCTGGCCGACATCATGGGCATCGACGTGGACGACGTCTCCATCAAAGCCACCACAACCGAGAAGCTTGGCTTCACCGGACGCGAGGAAGGCATCTCGGCCTACGCAACGGTCCTCATCGTACGGCCTTAGTCTCTATTTCCCCGACACACGAAACAAAACTCTCCGATTCGGGGAGCAAAACTCCCCGACACAGGAAGAAAAGATTCCCGACACAGGCGATAAAACTATTTCCAAGGTTTGGAAATATATTTCCGTGGCACTAAAATATATTTCAAAGCTTCTGAAATATATTTCCAAACCACTGAAAAAGTTTTGTTCCCTGCGGCGAGAGATTTTATCTCGCGTCAAAAGAAACTTTATCCCACGTCGAAAGAAACTTTATCTCGCGTCGAAAAGGATTTTGGGTACGGAGAGGGGGGGGAAATGCAAGAGGCAGACCGGACAGAACCTGCCTACCACTCTAAAATGTCCTTGTAGAAATAGGCCATCGATAGGCGGACGTGCATGTCATCGCCCACGGCCTTGCAGAGCCGGTCGCTGCCTGCATCGTAATACTGAAGCTTGCCAGGCAGCAGAAGGCGGCTGACAGTATCGCGTACCCAAAAGGAAGAATCCGGGCTGAAGGGCATCTGTTCGGCCTCGAAAGCGCTTGTCAGAGTACTGTCCCAACGGATGATTTCCAGCACATCCTTCAGCTCCTGCAGGCTCGGGAACCGGTAGCCGGCATATTGCTTGCCGTCGATGAGGTTGCTTTTGTCGTCCTTGCAGAAAGGCATACCGCCCACCATCATAATATGATGTGCAGGAACCTTGCCCATTACCTTCACGAGTATACCGCGCCGGGCACTTGTAGCTTCGCGCACACAGATGTACTTCGAGTTGACGATGCTTACATAGTTCGTCGTCCCGCTGCTCTTAATCTGCTTTTCCTTCCAGGGGAGATACACCGTCTCGCCCTTCTTCCAATTGTAACCGTCTGTTGCCATCTCTCTGATTCTGTTATCCGTTATAAACTCATCTCTTGAGTCTTTATTCGGTTTTCGCGTTGACGGTCCACGAAATCTCTTGGCTATAAAGAAAGCGCAGACCTGCCATATATCCAGTCAGGCCTAGCACAGCCTCTAATCTACTATGGGTGAAGTCCGCGCTTTTGGCGCAGCTTCAACGTAGATTAGCTTAGCTCATGAATCCCTTCCGAGGTGCTAGTTCGACTGGATAATTGAGCATTTGTGTTCTGCAGTCCCCTTGGGATTGCGGTGCAAAGATACGACTTTTTTGCAACAAAATTGCTTCTAAAGCGGGAAAACTCGCAAATCTGGACTCATTTGATTTTTCAGCCCGACAATAAATCGGAAACAAATTTGCGTTTTTCCATTTTCAAACCGTTTTTGAGTTAATAATTATTATTCAAACTTGCCACCATCTTTTCGGTAGCTTCGTGCCATGTATCGTATCTGTTGCACTTCATGTAGAGGTAGTGTAAGACTGCTTTTGTCATAGAACACTTTTGCACCTGCATAGGTACCAGTATGCGCGAGAGTGTCCATTGCTTCAATCATTTCTTTTTCAACGAAACCAAAATAAACAAGAGTTAAAACATTGTCCAATGGAACTGTAAGAGTCGGGGAAATACTAAACTTTTTATTATCAGTATCAAGTTCCATACGGGACACGTTGATTTCGCCTTTGTGTGCAATATCAACATTCACAATAAAGTTTCGTGCATGTCTTGGCAAGTCTGTGTCATGTATTTCATAGCTAACAGACACGCGGTGTCCCTTTTCCCACCTCCGTCCTTCATAGGACACCTTTACACACTTTTCCTTTTCATCATAGTCCCGCTTGATGTATGTAGTATCTATTACGCTCAGGTGAATGTTGTCCACATCGTGAGAGTCGTCTGCAAGCTCTGTAGTATCCTGGACTTGCTGGACGCCACCTTTATTTGTGCAAGATACAATTACGAAAGTGGCGGCATAGAGTAAGATTATTAGATTCTTCATGTTTGTTAGCGCTTTGACAGTTCAGCCTTTACGTTCTCTAATGAACTATTGACAACAACAAGGCTTTTTTGTAGGATGTTTATTGCATTAAGCATAGAGCCATTCGGAGTGTTAATTCTCAGCATTTCGCCATTGCCCAATAATAGCCAGTCTGGAGACAACTCGTCGAAAGCAAGCAGGGTATTTACTACAGTATCAAGCGACAACGCTCTTTCTTGTCGAAACCGATTATGAACTGTGACGTAATCCATATTAATACACCCCACAAACTTATTTAGGCTCATACCAGTGTAGTCCTTGAAGGTTTTTAGTCTCTCGAGAATACCTTCTTTCTGTGACACGTTAGATTTCATGCCTTTTTAGCCTTATGTTTACACTGGGACAACTCTGCTTGTAGGGCGTCAATCGTGGCGTTCTTGGTCTTGATAGTCTCTTGCAGTAAGGTAATTGTGTCAATGAGGGCTTCTATACGGGTGTCAGCCTTTTGCCCTGCATCTTCCTCGGCAGGCTGAGGCTTAGGTGTTATCATCTCTCCTTGTCCACGCAACAGCCATTCCGTAGATAGCTCTTTGTAAGCAGCAACTGTGTTTAGAATTGTGTCAAGAGACAACGCCCTTCTTCCATGGAACTGATAATGAAGTGTAGATTGGTCCATGCCAATCCGTGCGCTAAATGCGTTCAGGCTCATGCCTGACGAGTCTTTGAATGTTACAAGGCGATTGAACACGTCTTGTTTTAAGTCTTTTTCTTCCATTTTTCAAACCGTTTTTAAGCCTTTTCTACTACGCAAATATGGCAATATCAATAAAATTATGCTTTTTTCGATAATTTTTCCGCTGAAAAATTTGCATAATTATGGCAAATGCCATACCTTTGCGGTATCAAATCAATCAATCGAGGGCAAAGTTATGACAAAAACGGCAATTTTCCAAGCAAATCTTTCAAAAACTCTCGTTCTCGGCTTGATTGTAACAAGCGGATGCTGATTCGCGTATTCGCAGGTCTGCGCCAAGCGGGGCGCATCAGGTTCGAGTCCTGGCATGACCGCCATTGAAGAAGGGTTCTTTGACAGACTTCCATAAATCATATAATATGGAGTTCCCCATTGGACGCCAAAGCTGCATAAACACGTGCACGGCTCGTTAAGGGCAGATAGGGGCGGAGGGAAACGGGGCTGAATGTTCCTCGGAGTAGAGACCACATGAGAATGATAATGTTAGCCTAACGAAGGCGACGGTCTTAAAGAATAACGTCGAGCTGCCCGACAGAGAGCAGCGGAGTTGATAACACATATTTAATATATACAGGGCTATCCACAATTTCAAACCGTCCCTGTAAATCCCAGTGCTTCAGCGGAGGCAGTAAGCGTACACATCGGAACACGCCTGGGAACTACCCCCTAATTTTTAACGCTTATGATTAACTACAAGAAACTGAAGAGCCAGATACACCGGCAGGGTATCGGGCGCACGACTGGCTATGTCTTCGAGGCCACGCCCAAGCAGATTGAGGAATCGGACTGGGAGATATTCAGCGTGCAGAAAGATGGCAGCAAGAGAAGTTTTATCAAATGCCTTGTCACCCTCATCCACATGAAGGGTATGGACGCATGGAGAAAGGAGTTTTTGCTATGAGAGTAAGTTTAGACAATGTGCCACTTGCCACCCAGTCGGCAATGCTGCAGAACATTCTGCTTGCTTTCGAGAATGAGACCTTCAGCAAGGAACTTGCCGCCCACATCGTCGGCGGTCCCGGCAAACTGGAGAGCCTCATTGCTGCAGAGAAGATTGAGGCAAGCAAGCCTACCAACAAACAAAACGGAAAATGGTTCGTGTGTGCCCCACAGGTGTTGGTGCACTGCAAGAACCGCCGCTAAACACAAGTCAAACCAACCATTATAAATTCAAGCATTATGAAAAAGAACATTATCGCAGTCGTATGGGTGACGGTGGTATGCCTGCCGTGCATCCTTATGTTTTGTGAAGGAGGCTATTCAATCCTAAGTTTCATGGGGCTCCACAACGGACCCTACCTGGTGAACATCATAGGAATGGCATATTCCTTATTCCTTTTGAAGTATTCGCATTTGCTAATACCCGAATGGGTAAGGGATAAGGTTGATTACCTGGTCCGTGAGGATAGGGAATCAAACCTCGATTGATTTTTTCTGAGCGGGGAGAGGTTGCCGCCTCTCCCTATGGGCAAATCGGTCCAGCGTGGTATCTGTGCAAGTGCTGGATGGGATGAAGGGGTTCGAATCCCTGTTTGCCCGCATCATTTTCAAACCGGACATTGACGGTTCGTGAGAATAGCCAATGTGAAGTTTTATTGTCTGCCAATCAATCAATCTTATAGGACGATAAAACATTGTCCTGCATCGTCTGCGAAGGCGGTGCAGGTTCTTTGTAAACAAGGTGTCGGAGATACCGACGAACCACTATATGTTAGTAAAAGTTAAGGTGTTAAAATGGTGAAGTTTCTGTTTTTATATCTTGTCTTTTATGCCTAACTTTACAGATGTAAAAGAGATTAATTCTCACATAAGTCAAACTATTAAATTTTAATCAAAATGGAAGAAAAAATCATTCCGATGCAGAGTGCAACAATCGGCAAACTGACCGAAGCACTCTCGAAGTTCCAAGGCAGCGTCCAGCAGCCTAAGTTGAACAAGTCCGTAACCGTCAAGACGAATGGCGGTGGTAGTTACAAATTCCAGTACGCCGACCTCGCCGCGTGTGTGGCCGCTGCCGCCCCTGCTCTTCAGGCGAACGGGCTTGCAGTTATCCAGACGATACAGGGGCAATTACTTGTAACAACCCTATCCCACACATCGGGCGAGTTCATCAATTCGCAGATGCCGCTCAACTCGCAGACGCTATTCTCGACATCGTTCCAGAGCATAGGCTCCATGATTACCTATCTGAAGCGTTATGCCTATTGTGCCATACTCGGACTTGTAGCCGATGACGATGATGACGCGAACGCCGCGTGTGGCAATCAAGTTGAGTACACCGACGGGAAGCAATCTGCAGCCAAGCCTGCTGCAAGGTCGAGTGCTTACGCCAAGAGCGGTGTAACAGGTGCCCAGTTGAAGGGGTTCATGTCAGACATGAACGCGAAACAGAGCATTGACGAGTTGATGGCTCTGTGGAGCACCATCGTGAACGACCATCCGGCCTTGAAGGAAAACGGGCAGCTTGTGAACACACTGTTCCAGAAATCTTCCTGCCTTGGTATAGCAGAGTTGGAGCTGTGCCGGAACACGGACGACATAGAGATGCTTATTCAGCGTTGGAACGACATCTGGCCTGCCACCATAGCCGAGAATACTCCCTTCGGGAACGCCATTGCCAACAAGCGTAACACCCTTGCAGCATGATACAGTTAGTTCAAAGTCAAGTCAAGTTCAGCGAGCACCCACACGGGTATTTCCTGCAAGGTGTTCAGCTGTCTGGTATCACTACACTCATCAAGGCCGCTACCGGCCTTGGAGTGTATGCTGATGCGAGTGATTATGTAAGGGATTTCCTTATCCCCAAGGCAGGAGAGAAGGGAACGGCCGTTCACAACTCCATTGAGAAGTACGACAAGACAGGCGAGAAGATAACCGAGTACGACCTTCCTCTGAACGGACACCTTGACGTGTCCGCACAGCTGGAAAATTACATCATGCTGCGTGAAGGCTTCGACCCAGTGGATAACGAGTACACTGTCAGCGACAATCTCATGTACGCAAGTAACATTGACAATGTATGGCAAAAGAAAGATACTGGCGGTATCTGGCTTGTCGATACGAAGACGAATAACCTTGACCTCTACCCTGGCGGAGAGGATGCCCTCATCGAGTATCTGTCATGGCAACTCAGTTGCTATGCCTACCTGTTTGAGTTGCAGAACCCGACATTGAAGGTAGAGGGATTGCTTGGCAACTGGTTCCGCGACAAGCAGTGCAAGCAGTGGCCGATAGAGCGCAAGGATGACAGCCTCATCAAAGAACTGCTTGACATCGAATATGAACTTACGGAGCATGGCTTCGTGTACAATGTCGGTGACAAGTCGAGATTCGCCTATGTGGGAACAGCCGTTTCCACTCAGCAAAATGACCTCATACCGCAGCATCTCATCAACGCTATAGCGACCATACTTGAAGAGGAAAAGGCGGCGAAGGAGAGGCTGGAGACACTGAAAACCCAGTTGAAGAATGCCATGTTGGAACACGGCATTAAGAGCTGGGACAGCGGCAAGTTCACAGCAACCATAGCCAAGGACAGTAAGACGAACACTTTCGACTCTGCGAGATTCAAGAAAGACCATGCAGACCTGTATGAACAATACATCAAGCAGTCTGTACGTCAAGGTGCATTTACCCTAAAACTTAAATAACTATGAGCATTAACAAACAGATTCTAATTGGCAACTTGGGGAAAGACCCTGACGTTCGCACATTCCCAGACGGCTCCAAGGCGTGCAGGTTTCCTGTAGCCGTCACAGAGAAGGGCTACACGCTTCAGAATGGCACACAGGTGCCGGAGCACACAGAGTGGTTTAACATTCTCTGCCGGGCAAAGAAAGCGGAGATAGCCGAACAATTCCTGCACAAGGGAGACAAGGTGTATATCGAAGGCTCGACCTACACGGGTGAGTACACAGACCAGAGCGGCCAAAAGAAGCGTTATACTGAAGTCCGCTGTGAGGTGCTCGAACTACTCACGCCAAAGGCTCAGCCTCAGCAGCAAGCCATGCCTCAGCAGGGCTACGTTTCGCAACCTTCAGCTCCCCAGTATGCACCTGCCGCGCCTCAATACTCCACCCCTGCCCCTCAGTATGCCCAGGCTCCAGTACAGCAACCATACGCGGCTGCGCCAACCCCGGCTCAGATGTCTGCACAGGCACCAGCACCTGCACAAGCCCCGGTGGGTGTATTCGGGCAACCGGCACAGGCGGTTCCAGTGGAACAAAAACCGTGGTAGGCAAAATGGTGACTACACAACTTATCAAGAAGGATGGCGAGGTCAGTATGGAACAATCGTTGGAATATCTCTGCTCCAAACTGACGAACGGGACATACGACCTTACCATTTCGCGGAAGAAGGAGCCGAGGACTGTGGCACAGAACTCGCTCATGTGGATGTGGATGGAGTGTATAAGTCAGGAAACGGGACAGCCGAAACAGGACATATACGACTACTACTGCTCGTTGTTCCTTGCCAGGCCTGTGAAGATAGGCGGCAGGGAGTTGATGGTGAAGGGGTCCTCATCCAGTCTCACGACTGCACAGATGACCAAATTCCTTGACCTGATACAGGCGGACGCGGCCTCAGAGTTAGGCATACAACTTCCGCTTCCGGCTGATAGGTTCTACGAAGAATTTGTCAAGGAGTACCGTCGCAAGTGACAGTCCCTGACTGCTCACGTGACAATCCCTGACTTCACACGTGACAATCCCTGACTTTACACGGGTAGTCAGGGGTTTTTACATGTGGAGCCAATAACAAACAAAAAATCACAATAACAACTTAAAAACAATCGATGAAATGGAAATCAAGAAAGTAAAGTTAATCAAGAATGGATGTCTTGCGGTTGCCTACACAGATGGCGAGGGCAACGAGGTGGATTTGAAGGGCGCCAACCCTGCACATTCCGATTTGAAGGATGCAATGAAGCGTCTGGTTCCCTTCCTCTGTGACCTGACAGAACAGAAAGAAGCTGACAAGTACGACTGGGAGCATCCGGAGTCCGAGGAAAACGCAGATCTCGTAAGGCGCATGGATGTTGTAGGAGTGACTATCATCGGCGCGGACTCTTTAGTGTCGTGTGTCCTTACAGGACGAAGAACGCTGGTAGTCACCAACAAGGTGCTGAACCTTAACACGCCGCCTATCACCCTGGATGAAGAGGCAGAGGCATATGAGCGTCTGTCGGAGTTGAACGAGGCAGTGGATGCCGTAATCGAAGAGGCCAAGTTGTATGTGGAAGAACATAAGTATTCCGTAGTGCAGACAACCTTCGACTTTGAGGGCACGGAGAATCCTTTCGGAAACGAAGGTGAGGCCGGAGAATCGGAGCCGCTTGCCGAAGCATCATAAGAGATGAAGCCAATCTATATTACATCAATGCCGAGCAAGTACAAGATTCAGTTCGAGTACAATGCAAAGCTTATTGAAGTAATAAAGAGAGTACCCAGTAGGCCACGCTATGACGGAGCAGACAAGGCGTGGCTTATTGTTAAGGATTCACCTCTTTATCCGCCCGGCAAACCCGCAGAGTGGTATGTTCATGTCTTTGCTCAATGGGCGGTGCAGAACCGCTACTGCGAGAAGATTATTGAGCGTGAAATCAAGGAGGAGATTACTTTCGAGATACCGGAGATGACACCCCTTGCGGGTGAGCACTATATGTTGCTGAAACCCTATAACTATCAGTTGGAGGGTGTGGCATACGCGCTCAACCATAAGCGGTGTATCTTTGGCGACCAGCCCGGACTCGGAAAGACACTACAAGCCATTTGTGCAGTCGTCAAGGCCCACAAGGAACGTGCCGTGTGGGGAGAGTCATTCCCGTGTCTGGTGATATGCCCGGCATCCCTGAAGGTAAACTGGAAGCGTGAGTTTAAGAAGTTCAGCGGCATGGATGCCATCATCCTTGATGACAGAAACCGCGACACTTGGCATAACTACATTATGATGAAGCGCCAGGACGGGGAGAATTGCTGCGATGTATTCATAACAAACTATGAATCGTTGAAGAAATTCTTTGTCAAGAAAGTTCTTCCTGCGGCAAAATTGACGCTGAGAAGCATAATCTTCGATGAACGCATCAACCTGTTCAAGACGGTTATCATAGACGAGTCGCACAAGTGTAAGACTTCCAAAACCCAGCAATCCAAATATGTTGAAGGTATCTGCAAGGGAAAGAAGTTTGTGTTTGCACTCACTGGCACTCCAGTCGTAAATGACAATACAGACCTTGTCCAGCAGCTGAAAATCCTGAACAAGCTTGAAGACTTCGGCGGTTACACCCACTTCATGAAGAGATTCTGCGACGGCCCCAAGCGTTCTTCCAATACAAGGGAGTTGAACTGGAGGCTGTGGAACTCATGTTTCTTCAGGCGTGAGAAGCAGAAGGTGCTTACTGAGTTGCCCGAAAAAACACGCCAGTACATCATCTGTGACATAAGTACGCGGCAAGAGTATGAGACCTGTGAAATGGACCTCATCAAATACCTACGCCAGTATAAGAACGCCAGCGATGAGGAAGTACAGCGTGCCATGAGGGGTGAGGTGATGGTAAGGATGGGAAAACTCAAAGCGATAGCGGCCAGGGGCAAGATAAAGGCTGTTGCGGACTTCGTGCATGACATCATAGACGGAGGCGAAAAGTTAATCCTTTTTGCCTATCTGAAGGACGTAGTGCTCGAAATGAAGAAACACTTCCCGGATGCCGTTACGGTAACTGGCAGTGATACCATCGAGCAGAAGCAGATTGCCGTGGACAGATTCCAGACCGACCCAGATACAAGACTCATCATCCTCAACTACAAGTCAGGTGGCACTGGCCTCACTCTGACAGCCTCATCGCGAGTCGCATTCATAGAGTTCCCCTGGACCTATGCAGACTGTGAGCAGGCAGAGGACAGAGCGCACCGAAACGGACAGAAGAACAACGTAAACTGCTATTATTTTCTCGGTGAGAAGACAATCGACAAGGATATGTACGACCTCATACAGACGAAGAGAACCATAGCAGACGGCGTTACCGGTACCACGACGCAGATAGATGAGGACATGGTAAACATCACAATGAACCTTTTCAAAGACAAACTATGAGATGGCTAACAGTTACAAGTTCGTCAAGTTGCGCAGCGGTCTATGTGCCGTTCAGCACAAAGAGTTGACGCTTTTTGGCAAAGAGTGGGTGACACTTGCAGCCTTCAAGTTCTGCGAGGTCAGGATGAAGAAGATAGCCAAGCTGCTCAACGAATGCGAAGAAATATCAGAAAAGTATGGAAACAAACGAAATCAAGAAACTTGAAGCAACCATGAGTGAAGCACAGATACAGCACTCATGCGTAGCATGGTTCCGCATTAAGTTCCCAGACAAGAAATGCCTTCTACTGGCCATACCGAACGGAGGCGCGAGGACTGGAGCAAGCGGAGCCATGAGAAAATATGAGGGAGCCCTTGCCGGAGCATCCGACCTAATCCTCTTACATAAGAGGGGAGGCTACGGAGCACTGCTTATCGAGATGAAGACTCCGAAGGTGAAAGGTCAGAAGTCCGCAGGCAGGCAAAGCGAAGCACAGCAGGAGTTCCAATCTCAGGCTGAAAAAGCCGGGTATAAGTACATAGTCTGCCATGGTATCGAGGAGTTCGTAAGAGGCGTGTGTGAGTACGCTCACATACAACCTATTGAGTATCTCTCCGACCTTGTGGACAACTACGAGACCTACAGAAAGGCAAGGCTATGAGCTGCACAGAGCTTCTCGAAAGGTTTTGGGAAACGGACAGAGACATCTCACGTAACGAGATAGCTCTTTTCCATTATCTACTTTACCGATGCACTTCTCTTGGTTGGCCTGATACGTTCAGCGTCTCAAACGAAGAAATAATGCAGACGTTGAAGTTACGCCCAGACCATATGAGGGATGCTCGCAAAGCACTTGCAGAAGCCTGCTTGATTAGCTACCAGTCTGGGACAGGAAGAGGAGGAACGTCTTTCTATTCTTTCTGCGAAAAAAAGGGGACCAAACGGGAACACCTTTTTGCTGAAAAAGGGGACCAAATGGGAACACCTTTTGCTGAAAAAGGGGACCAAACGGGAACACCTTTTCCCAAAAGGGGACCAAATGGGAACACCTTTATGGTCACTTTTGACAATAAAGGGGACCAAAGGGGAACACCTTTTGAAAAAATCGTCAAAAATGACCACACTCTGAAAGAAGAAAAGCAAGAAAAGAAAACATTCCCCCCTGCACCCCCTATAAAAGAAAAAAAAGAAAAAAAGAAAAACACACAAAAGTCAACCACGCCTGCACCTGCGCATACGCACATGTGTGAGAACGGGCAGTTCACTCTTTTTTCTGAAGATGTTCCGCCGCTAAAGAAAAAGAGGGTTCCGATAGAACCTTACTTGCCCGGAAGCATTGACGATGTGTTTGCCTTTTTCGAGAAGAACGCAGCGGACAAGTTACCCGACTGGAAGACCGAAGCCGAGCTGTTCTTCTACCACTACGAATCTTTAGGGTGGGTGGGAACATCCAACCGTAAGATACAGGACTGGGAGTCGAGAGCTAACCTATGGATAGGCGATAAAGTTTTGAAAAATGGAAACCAAGAAAGAACCCCAGCCGAAATCCTTCCAGGAAGTATTCGGCTTGACAGACGAACAACTGGAGTACCTCAAGAAAGGGAAAGAGGACAGACAGACGCTGAGAAACGAGGAAGTAATTGTAGCGAGCAGAATGATGCTCCAAAGGATTATTCCAAGATATTCT
>JAFUVM010000031.1 GCA_017483665.1 Bacteroidaceae bacterium | reverse complement strand
TTCTCGAGACGATACTGGATGACCTCGAACTGAAGCTGGCCGACCGTACCGATGACTTTGCGATTGTTGAACTGGTTGATGAAGAGCTGCGCCACGCCCTCGTCCATGAGCTGGTTGATGCCTTTCTCCAGTTGTTTGGTCTTCATGGGGTCGGCGTTCTCGATGTACTTGAACATCTCGGGCGAGAAGGACGGCAGGCCGCGATAGTGCAGCAACTCGCCTTCGGTCAGCGTGTCGCCAATCTTGAAGATGCCGTTGTCGGGCAGGCCGACGATGTCGCCCGGCCAGGCCTCGTCGATGGTTTCCTTACGCTGCGCCATGAACTGCGTGGGGCTGGAGAAACGGAGCGTCTTGCCCTGACGGACGTGCAGATAGGGTGCGTTGCGGACGAACTTGCCGGAGCAGACTTTGCAGAAGGCAATGCAGGAGCGATGGTTCGGGTCGATGTTGGCCGTTATTTTGAAGATGAAGCCGGTGAACTTCGGTTCGTCGGGCGTGACGGTTCGCTCCTCGGCAACGGTAGGACGCGGATAGGGCGCGATGCGGACGAAGCAGTCGAGCAGTTCCTGTACGCCGAAGTTGTTCAGGGCAGAGCCGAAGAAAACGGGGGCCACGTCGGCATCGAGGTAGGTCTGTACGTCGAACTCGGGATAGACGCCGTCCACGAGTTCGAGGTCTTCGCGGAGCTTGGCGGCATCGCGCTCGCCGACGCGCTCGTCGAGCTCGGGTGAACCGAGCTCCACACTGACCTTTTCGGTGACCTTCTGCTTGTCGGGCGTGAAGAGGTTGAGGTTCTGCTCGTAGATGTTATAGACGCCCTTGAACTTGGCACCCTGGTTGATGGGCCATGAGAGAGGACGAACGCTGATCTGCAGCTCTTCCTCCAGCTCGTCGAGGAGGTCGAAGGGGTCCTTGCCCTCGCGGTCCATCTTGTTGATGAAGATGATGACGGGGGTCTTCCTCATGCGGCAGACCTCCATCAGCTTGCGCGTCTGCGCCTCCACGCCCTTTGCCCCGTCCACGACGATGATGGCGCTGTCGACGGCCGTGAGGGTGCGGAAGGTGTCCTCGGCAAAGTCCTGATGACCAGGGGTATCGAGGATGTTGACCTTGTAACAGCCCCCCTCTGGCTCCCCCAAAGGGGAGTAATCAAACTCCATGACCGAGGTTGTAACGGAGATGCCGCGTTGCTTCTCGATTTCCATCCAGTCGCTCGTGGCGGTCTTGCGTATCTTGTTGCTCTTCACGGCACCGGCCACCTGTATCTGTCCGCCGAAGAGGAGCAGTTTCTCGGTCAGGGTTGTCTTGCCGGCATCGGGGTGCGAGATGATGGCGAAGGTGCGACGGCGCGTTATTTCATTTACCATTGATTAAAATTCAAAATTAATAAATTCAAAATTCAAAATTGCTTCGCCTTTTCTTCTCCGAGACGGAGCAGTTCGCTGATAGGCTTGAGGGCAGATTGTGTTGCTGCCGAGAGTTCCTTGCCTTGCATGCGTAGGAGGGTGGCTCCGTAGAGGGCGTCGATGCAGTTCTCCATCTCTGCCTTTTCCCGGTTGTTGCCTTGCGAGCGCAGGGCCACGATGTGGGGCAAGGCGCGGTAGTAGGCGGCGCGGTAGTCATGCTCGTCCTGGTCGGCAAGGAGTTCCTTGTGGCGGTCTTCGAGGAGGTCGAGGGTGTTCTGTACCACACGGAGATGCCCCGTTTGCTCCTTTCCTTCCTCTTTCATCATGCGGGCCAAAGACTCATACCATTCCTTGGCCTCCTTCATCTGCTGCTCGTCGTAGCCGAAGCGGGGCAGGTACTCGGCGGCGATGCGGTCGGCATCGAGGCTGTAGGCACGCACCAAGTCCTCCACCTGATACATATATATAAGGTAGACACTGACGCTTTGGCTTCTGAGTTTCTTTGCTATATACATACTTTATCTGAACAGCGTATAGAACAATCCGACGACCGACGCCACCATGACCAGCAGGCCGAGCATTCGGTTGAGCAGGCCGATGGTGTCCATCTCGAAGCGCGAGCCAAGACGGTTGAGCGCCGTGGTGAGGATAAACCACCAGACGAGAGCTCCGGTCAGCACGCCGGCATAGCCGATGGCCTGCTCAGCGGGATGGTCGGGCACGACGAAACCGAACCGGGCAAAGAGCGCCAGGAAGAGGAAGATGATGAGCGGATTGCTGACCGTGATGGCAAAGCCGGTGAACATGTTGTGCCACAGGCTGCCGCGCTTTCCGCTCGACTTGTGCGGAGGGGCAGGCTTGGTGTGATAGGTATAAGCACCGAAACAGAAGAGCAGGACGCTGCCCAACAGTTTGAGATAGAGTATGGTGGACGGTCGCTCGACGAAGTCCATCACGAAACTCATGCCGAGACCCGTCGCCACAGCGTATATGAGGTCGCTCAACGCTGCGCCCACGCCTGTCGCGAAGCCGTACCAACGTCCCTTGTTGAGGGTACGCTGTATGGTTAGCACACCGACAGGTCCCATCGGCGCGCTTGCCACTATTCCCACCACCATGCCATGCACCGCAAGGTCGATGGCATTGACTGATTCAATCCACATATTTCTTTTGCGCCTGCAAATTTCGCATTTTTTGTCCACATTTCACACTTTTTCCTGCTAAAACTTCTCTTATGTCAGAAGAAATGCCTACCTTTGTGGGAAAACAAGCACTATATTAACCATAATACATATTTATTTTCTATCAACATGGACAAAGTGAAACCTTACGTGATTGGTGTTGACCTGGGTGGTACGAACACCGTTTTCGGAGTTGTCAACGCCCGCGGCGAAGTCGTGGCAGAGAACAGCATCAAGACTCAGCAGTACAAGACTGCCGATGCATTCGTCGAGGCAGGTGTGGCTTGCCTCAAGCCTCTGCTCGAACAGATTGGCGGAGCCGACCAGGTGCAAGGCATGGGCATCGGCGCCCCCAACGGTAACTACTACAACGGCACCATCGAGTTCGCTCCCAACCTTCCCTGGGCACACGACGGCATCATCCCCCTGGCCGAAATGTTCAACGAGGCAACAGGCATCCCCGTGAAGCTGACCAACGACGCCAACGCAGCCGCTATGGGCGAGATGGCATACGGCGCAGCACGCGGCATGAAGAACTTCATCGTCATCACCCTGGGCACAGGCGTAGGCAGCGGCATCATCATCAACGGGCAGCTGGTCTACGGCAGCGACGGCTTCGCAGGCGAACTGGGTCACGTCATCATGGACCGCACGCCGAAGGGTCGCAGCTGCGGCTGTGGCAGAACAGGTTGCCTGGAGGCTTACTGCTCCGCAACGGGTGTGGCACGTACCGCACGCGAGATTCTCGCCACCACCAAGCGTCCCTCGCTGCTGCGCGACAAGCCTGCCGAGGAAATCGAATCGCTCGACGTCAGCATCGCCGCAGGCAAGGGCGACGAGGTTGCCAACGAAATCTTCCAGTTCACCGGCAAGATGCTGGGCGAGGCCTGCGCCGACTTCGCAGCCTTCTCCAGCCCCGAGGCATTCATCTTCTTCGGCGGACTCTGCAAGGCCGGCGACCTCATCATGAACCCCATCAAGGAAGCCTACGACAAGGCCGTGCTCAAGATTTTCAAGGGCAAGGCAAAGTTCCTCGTCTCCGGCCTGATGAACGCCAACGCCGCAGTCCTCGGCGCAAGTGCCCTCGGCTGGGAGGAACAATAAGAGCGTGCCGTGTCTGCAATAAGAGCGTGCCGTGTCTGCAATAAGAGCGTGCCGTGTCTGCAATAAGAGCGTGCCGTGTTTGCAATAAGAGCGTGCCGTGTTATAGAAAAGGGGCTGTGCCGAAATATCGCAGCCCCTTTTTGTGTATCCTCTCCTGCAAGTCCTACCGATCCTTATAGATGCTGATTTCGCCGCTACCGTAGCAGACAGTGGCATCAGCATCGTAGATGCAGCCGAACTGACCGGGCGCGATGCCCTGGATGGGAGCATCGGAATGGATGTGGTAGCCCTCGTCGTCGAGGCTGATGGTGCCCGGCATGAAGTGGTCCACATGCCGCACCTTGAACTGGATGGGGAAAAGCCGTTTCAACCCGGACCCTCTCCCGACCTCTCCCTTGTAGGGAGAGGAGTGATTACTTTCTCCACGGCATGAACTATCTTCTCCACTCCCTACAAGGGAGGGGTTGGGGGTGGGTCCGGGCTGGAACGGGTTTTCCGTGATGAAATGGAAGTCGGCCAAACGGAAGTCGTGTCCGTACTGCAACTGTGTGTCCCAGCCGTTCGCCACGAAGATGATGTTCTTGCGGATGTTCTTCTTCACTACGAACCACGGACCGCCGCTCAAGCCGAGGCCCTTCCGCTGACCTATCGTATGGAACCAGTAGCCTTTGTGCGTGCCGATGACCTTGTTCGTCTCGATGTCGATAATCTTGCCCTCCTGCTCGCCCATGAAGCGGCGCAGGAAGTCGTTGTAGTTTATCTTGCCCAGGAAGCAGATGCCCTGGCTGTCCTTGCGTCGGGCACTCGGCAGCTTGGCATCGAGGGCGATCTGTCGCACCTCCTCCTTCATCAGGGGGCCGATGGGGAAGAGCGTATGGCTGAGCTGCTCGTAGCTGAGCTGCGCCAGGAAGTCCGTCTGGTCCTTCACCGGGTCCTTTGCCGTGCCGAGCCACATCTTGCCGTCGCGAATGACGTTCGTGGCATAGTGACCCGTCGCGATGTAGTCGTAGTGCCGCCCCACCTTCTCCTCGAACGCGCCGAACTTGATGAGCCTGTTGCACATCACGTCCGGGTTGGGTGTCAGCCCCTTCTTCACGCGCTCGATGGCGTAGCCCACCACCTGCTCCCAATATTCCTTCTGCAGGTCGGTCACCTCCAGCCGGAGCCCGTACTTGCGTGCCGTCGCCTCCGAGAGCTCGATGTCTTCCTCTGCCGTACACGACGAGTCCTCCCCGTCCATACCTATCTTAATATAGTGCAAGTCGGGCTTCAACCCAGCCTCGCAAAGCAGATGCACCACAACTGCGCTATCCACGCCGCCAGAGATGAGAACGGCAACACTGCCCTTTATCGATTCAAAGTTCATAATTCGTAGTTCAAAGTTGGCTATTGATTCACCTTGCTAAGTCTTTTCTTTATCTCCTCGAGCTCCTCCGAAGTGATGATATTCTGCTTTTGCAGTCGCTCCATCTTCTGGATTTCTTTGTCGGCACTGCGGCTTAACTCGTTGTACCTGAGGAGCAGCTCTGCCTTCATTTCCTCGTACTTCTCGGCATCGATGAGTCCCTGGTCACGAAGTTTGACGAGGTTCCTTATCTCATGACTGAGGGAATGGTCTTCAGGTCCCAGCAGTCCGCCTTCGCCAAAGATGTAGGAGTTGAATTTGAGCTTTATGGCAATCAAAACGATTGAAAACAGGATGACGCCCAGTATAACAGCAATTTCTTTCATAGTACTCGGTTTATGTTAAACAAGTTACTTCCTGAACCTCCAGACCTGCTCGCCGTTGAAGGTTTTGATGTGCAAGGCGATGGAGTCGCCGGCGGGGATCTGCTGGAGGCTGTCCACGGGGAGGCTGGCATAGACGGTCAGTGTGTAGGAGAGCGGGTCGCCGTTCTGCCGGTGATGGAGGCTGAGGTGGGTTGTGCGACTGCGGAGGGAGTCGATGCGATAGCCCCAGTACTGCCTGCCGCCCTGTGTGAGGGGCGCAAGCTGCATGTTGATGTAGCGGCCCGACTGCCAGACGCTTGTGACCTTGATGGCATCAGGTTCCGAGGCAAGCAAGGTCGAGTCGCGAAGCAGATAGGCTCCCGTGGCATGATAGAGCGTGGCTGTCTGTCCGTCGGGCACATAGCCGCACACGGCACGATACGTCACGTTCTTTTCGTAGCCTTCCAGCGGATTGCTGATGGTGTAGGTACGTTCGTCGTCGGTCGTCAGCTCCCTCATCGTGCCGGCATCATCGGTGCGTATCATCGCAAATTCCGTCACGACGTTCGGGTAGAGGTCCGAGCCTTCATCCCCACCCTTGCAGGAGAATAGGAGAAGGAGAAGCAGAAGAAGCCCCCCTCTAACTCCCCCAAAGGGGAGAACACTATTTGGTTTCACTATTTTATGCTTTTCAATTTCCAACTTTCTATGTTCAATTATAAAGCTCTCTGCTTGTTGAGGACCGGGTTGGCGTACATCGTCAGGATGCGTTCGCGCAGGAAGGCTTCATCTTTGTTCTCGAGCTGCACCAGGTCGATGCGGCTCTGCAGGTAGGCTTCGAAGATCGCTTTCTCCTTGTCGGTATACTCTCCGATGTAGGTCCGGGTGCCGCTGAGCAAATCGGCTGCCACGTAGTTGCCCGGGAAGAGACGGTAGCCGGAATGTATCTCGCGGTCGATGCGGCGGGCCACCTCGCCGAAGACTTCCGTCCTGGGCAGGTCGGACAGCTCGTCCAGCCAAGTGTTGATGCAGGGCATCGCTTCATAGTGGATGCGTCCCTTCTTGCCGAAGATGCCGGTCTTCATGTTGTCCAAGTCGTCCTGCTTCGTCTTCTTGAACGACGGGTTGTCGCGTTTCTGCTGGAACTCCTGCGCCTTGAGGTAGTCGCATGGGTCGTACTCGTAGCTGATGCTGAGCGGCACGAGGTGGAGGTCCTTGAGGCGCTCCACGATGCTTCCCTCCCC
Source organism: Bacteroidaceae bacterium (assembly GCA_017483665.1). Classification (GTDB taxonomy): domain Bacteria; phylum Bacteroidota; class Bacteroidia; order Bacteroidales; family Bacteroidaceae; genus Physcousia. The sequence goes on along the minus strand of JAFUVM010000031.1, from coordinate 36,589 downwards.
TGCCATCGCAAACATCTTGAGCAGAGACTCTTGTGTCTGGTCGCTGCTGTCCTTGGCACGTCCCTCGCGCTGGGCTATCCAGATGTTCTCGTGCTTCTCGTTGATGGCATAATGCATGTAGCGGCTCATCGTCTGACTGCTCTCAAGCAGCTCCCTCGGGCTGAGTCCCCTTTTGACCGTGAAGGCTTTGTTGAGCTTGACGAGCGTCTTAATCCACGGATAGATGAGCAGGTTGTCGCCTATGGCAATCTCGCAGGTCGTGGGGAAATGGTGTTCGTGGAGCATGAGGTCGAGGATGGCGCTGTCGAGCACGATGTCGCGGTGGTTGCTGATGAAGGTGTAGCGCTCGGGGCCGGGGACGATGCCGTTGAAATCCATCGTACACTCTGTGCTGCACCGGCGAAGGATGTGCTTCAGCACGGGCTTGATGAAACGCACCTGGAACTGTTGAGGCGTGTTGACGCCGATGAAAGCCAAGCGCACCAGGCCGTTGCGCATCCAGCGCGGCATCCAAGGCACAAAGCCCTTCAGCACACGCGAGAACTGCCGGTCGGCAAGCAAGCTCTCGACAGCCTGCTTTACCTCACCTGCCGCATAGGGACGAATCTCATCAAAAGACCCCCCGTCCCCCTTTAGGGGGAGGCATTCATTACATTTGGATTCTGACATATTGCTCCTGCTTATTTAACATTATATATTCCCCCTAAAGGGGGTTAGGGGGTCACCTTATTCTCTATGATGTCCGTCATCACATCCCTGATGTCGAGGCCTGCGGCACGGACTTGCTGCGGGATGAAGCTCGTGGCCGTCATGCCCGGCGTGGTGTTTATCTCGAGGAGATTAATCTTGTCGCCAGCCGTGACAATGTAGTCGATGCGGATGATGCCGTGGCAGCCAAGCAGGTCGTAGATCATGGAGGTCAGCTTGCTCACCCTTTCGGCCAGACGGTCGCTGATGCGGGCAGGCGTTATCTCGTCGCTCTCGTTGTTGTACTTGGCTGCATAGTCGAAGAACTCGTTCTTGGAGACAACCTCCGTGATGGGGAACACCACGCTCTTCTCCCGCGTCTTGTAGCAGCCGCAGGTCAGTTCGGTGCCTCCCATGAAGGCCTCCACCATCACGTCCTCGCCTTCCTTCAGGGCAAGGTCGATGGCCGGGCGCAGCTGCTCGATGGTCTTTACCTTGGTCGTGCCGAAAGAGGAACCGCCGCGCGAAGGCTTCACAAAGCAAGGAAGACCGATGCGCTCCACGATGTCCTCGTCCCGGACCTCCTTGTCGTGACCTATCTTGACGAGCAGGCTGTCGGCCACCGACACGCCGAATGCCCGCAGATAGTTGTTGAGCACGAACTTGTCGTAGGTCATTGCCTCGACAAGCACGCCGCAGGTGGAGTAAGGCATCCCGATGAGGTCGAAGTACCCTTGCAGCTCGCCGTTCTCGCCCGGAGCGCCGTGGATGGTGATATAGGCAAAGTCGGGATGGACCTCCTTGCCTTCTGCCACGAAGCTGAAGTCGTCCCTGTTTATTTTGCTGCGCGAGTCGTCGGAAAGCAGGGCCTCCCACTTGCCAGCATGAATCTCTACCTTATATATATTATATCGCTCAGGGTCGATAAACGAGGCGATACCCTCGGCGCTACGCATACTGACGTCGTGCTCCGAGCTGTCGCCTCCGCAAACTATTGCTATTGTCTTCTTCATTTACAATTTAACAATTTACCATTTACAATTTATATCCCCCGGGAAAGTTAGAGGGAGTCTTTTCTTTTTCTCCATTTGTTCAGCAATGCCGTCATGTCCTCGGGGAGTTCGGAGGAGAAGAACATCTCCTCGCCCGTCACGGGATGCTTGAAGCCAAGGGTTCGGGCATGGAGGGCCTGCCGAGGGCACAGGGCAAAGCAGTTGTTGATGAAGGCTTTGTAGGATGTCGTCTGTTCGCCGCGCAGTATCTGGCAGCCGCCATAGCGCTCGTCGGCAAACAAGGGATGGCCGATGTGCCGCATGTGGGCACGAATCTGGTGCGTGCGGCCTGTCTCGAGGCGGCACTCCACGAGCGTGACGGGTCCGAAGCGTTCCAGCACATGGTAGTGGGTGACGGCAGGCTTGCCCACTTCGCCGTCCATGGGATAGACAGCCATCTGCATGCGGTCCTTCGGGTGACGCCCGATGTTGCCGGTGACGGTACCGTCGTCGTCGGCAAAGGGTCCCCACACCAAGGCGTTGTACTCGCGGCGGGTCGTGTGGTAGAAGAACTGCTTGCACAGGCTTGTCTTGGCCTCAGCTGTCTTGGCGATGACGAGCAGACCGCTCGTGTCCTTGTCGATGCGGTGCACGAGACCGACGGTCGGGTCGTTCGGGTCGAACTCCTTGTCATCGCGAAGATACCAGGCAAGGGCATTGACCAGCGTGCCGCTGTAGTTGCCGCAGCCAGGATGCACCACGAGGCCCGCAGGTTTGTTGACGACGAGCAGGGCCTCATCCTCGTAGACGACATCGAGGGGAATATCCTCGGGGACTATCTCCCAGTCGCGCTTCGGGTGATCCAGGACGAGAGAGATGACGTCGCCGGGCTTCACCTTGTAGTTGCTCTTGACGGGCTTGTCGCCGGCATGGATTGCGCCTGCCTCGGCTGCCTTCTGTATGCGGTTGCGGCTGGTGCCGGGCATGTGGTCCATCAGGAACTTATCGACGCGGACGGGTGTCTGCCCTTTGTCCACCTCTATGCGCCAATGTTCGTAGCCCCCCTCCAACCTTCCCCCGAGGAGGGAGGCTTCCTCGCCTTGCTCGGGCAGGACGTCCGGCATCAGTTCCAAGAGTTCATCGTCCAACAATTCGTCGTCTTCCACCTCATTGCTTTTTTTACTTTTCACCTTTTCAACTCTTCTCCTTTCTCAGAGTTCCTCTTCGTATTCCTCCTGCGTGTCGCCTGCGGTGGAATCGTCCCATGCTCCGCCGAGCTCCTCGTCCGCCACTTCGTCTCCCATATCGCTTCGTCCCACCACGAGCACGACAGGCATGTCGCATGGCACGCGCTCGCCGCTGTAGACTTCGCGACCGCCCACCTTGAGGGCAATGACCCAGTCGGGGTCGCCGGAAACAAATTCCATGGGACCAATCTTGAAGCCGAGCGCCCTCAGACGGGCCTCAGCCTCGCGGCGCGAACAGTTGCCCGCTATGTCGGGGATAGTATTGGTGGGTGTCTGACGCTGATTGATGGTCAGGTATATTTCACGCCCCGACTTGACGCGGCTGCCGAAGCCGGGTTTCTGTTCCAGCACGATGCCGGCAGGCTGTTCGCGGACATAGGCCGAGTCCACCACGACAGTCACCAGCTCCAGCCGCTCCAGTGCGTACGTGGCATCGCCCAGCGTCATGCCCTTCACATCGGGGACGTCCACGCCCTCGCCGTGCATGGTGTAGTGCGACATCCACATGCACAGCCCGACGAAGAGCGCCACGCCGACAATCACCATAGCTATCAGGTTCCAATAGACGACGGGGCCGAACAACTTCTTCCTAAATTCTTTCAGAGACATATTTGTTACTTCTTTTTTCTCTATTTACTATTTCTCTCCCCCTGGGGGACAAGGGGGACTCTAACCATCTGCAAAGGTACGAAAAAGTTAAGAGTTAAGAGTCTTCTGCCGAGAGTTTTTTTGCTCCCCTGCACAAAAAGGTAACATGCGAAGGTATTTACCGGGGTCAGAAACAAGTACACAGCCTCATAATCACCGAAATCCTGCGGCCGGAGAACCACCTTGGAGTGCCGAGGCAGAGGAAATCGCACATTATCCACATATCTTCGTCTTTTTTATACTTTTATAGCTCCATCGTTTGGAGGTTACAAAAAAAACACATATCTTTGCCGACGAGATAACGCTTTCATGCACATCATGATAGGTAAAAACAGAAGCAAGCAGAGATATCACCATGTTCCCGCGTGCCGGGAAGCTTTAGCTCGACGAAGTCAACCGTCAGGTCGACGAAGTCAATGACCAAAACTTCATAACCTCAAAACCCTATAACCTTATTTATTGTTTCATTTTTTATATATTTACAGATTATGAAAGCTAAACTGATTTCTCTCTGGGTTGCGCTCTTTACGATAGCGCTGAACGCACAGGCGCAGATTACACTGCAAGACCCTGTCATCACGAACTCGTATATGAAGTTCACTGGCGAGAATTGGACAAACAACTACCGCTTCACGCTCGACACCTACGAGATTGCCGACCGCGGTCCGCAATTCCAACTGACAGTCGAGCCAATCGAAGCTTCGAAGACTGCTCAGTTCACGACATCCGACCTCAGTGACCCTAACTATTGGGAACCGATGTTCCGCAGTTACACAAAGCAGCTGGCCGGCGAAGAAATGACGGCGCAGGACAATGTGAAGCGGCTCTATGTCAAGAATGTGGCTCTGCTGCCCAAACAGTTCGCCTACTATAAGGAGCTCACCATCATCGGCATTGAGGCAGTTGGAGACTACACGATTCCCGATGCCTGCTTCAGCGGTTGCCCGAAACTGGAAACGATTGACTGCAACGTGGCAGGCACGCTGACACTCGGTTCCTACATTGTCGACACACAGCCCGAATTTACGGTGAAAGCCTATACCGAGCAGGGTGCCAACGCCTGGAACGAATACAAGCAAAAGACGGGAGCAAACTTCTCGGTGGTTACCAGTCTGGTAGAAGAAAACGTATATACTGTCTGCGGTTCCTCAGCGATATTCGGTCCCGGTCCGGAAGGATGGGGATGGGATCCGGCGGACACAGACAATGACATGACCACCATTGACGCAAGCAATTATCAGCTCGTGAAGAAAAACGTAGCCCTGGAATCAGGTACGACATACGAATATAAGGTAGTGCAGAACCATAGCTGGGAAGTGAACTGGGGCATTGGCGGACAAGACGGTAAAAACTTTACCTTCACAGTGCCGGCAAGCGGCAACTATAACGTAACGTTCACGTTCAATTTAGAGAGCGGCAACTGCACAGCGGATGCCGTCGGAACATCAGCGCCAGAACCCCTGTCGCAAGTACCTAACGGAGACTTTGCCGAATGGGAAGAGCGCAGTCTGCCCGCAGAGCTGGGCGGCGGAAGCTACACGTCACCGGCAGGCTACTGGGACACATTCAACATCCTGGCACCCGGCTGCGTGACAAAGACCGAGGGCCGTACCGACGGCTCCTCTGCGGCTCTGCTTGAGTCGAAGACCGTTGACATGTCGGTGGCAGGCATGCCGGGCGAGTCGGTTACCACATCGCTTCTGGTCACCGACCGCTTCCTCTCGAAGATGACCGGCAGCGAGTACGAGCAAGGTGTCCCATCGGACGGCATCCCTGCACGCTATCTCACTTTCTGGTATAAGTACCAGCCCGTGGCTGGCGACGTGGCACAAGTGTTCATCCAGTTCAACGAGGACCTGATTATAAAGAAGGGGGTGACACGCACTATGAAGTTCCGCAAGAAGATTACCGAGGCTGCAGCAGACTGGACCTTCGGCTATATCGACCTGTCAGAGGACGAATATGGCATAAGCCTTTCCAACCTCGGCTGGAGCATCAGGGCTTTCTACATCGACATCACATCAAGTGCCAGCAGCATGAGTTCAAGCACCGAGGGCAAGGGCGCATCGGCACCGGGCTCCAAACTGTGGATTACCGAGCTGCAGTTTGCAAACGAGGCGACCGCCATTCATGATGTCCTAAGCGACCACACCAAGAATCCGTCGCCCGTCTACAACCTCAGCGGCCAGCTGGTTGACAAGGCCTACAAGGGCATCGTCATCGTGAACGGCAGGAAGGTACACTTCTGACTGCAAGAGGTTGACGAAATGATTCTGCCCCTATAACAACAGGAAAGGAAGCAGGGTTTCCCTTGCTTCCTTTCCTGTTTCCTTTTGGTGTCGAACTTTTTACTTGCCGTGTCTCTCGTCTGAAACAGTGAGCTTCTTGCGGCCCTTTGCACGACGGGATGCCAGCACGCGGCGGCCATTGGCAGTTGCCATTCTCTGACGGAAACCGTGCTTGTTGTTACGGCGACGGTTGTGGGGTTGAAATGTCCTTTTCATATTTTATTCTTGTTATTATTATTGTGTCTGTTGACGATTCGGGGGGCAAAATTACGCCTTTTTTTTCATTTACGCAAGTACTTTGCAACTTTTTCTTCCATAATTGTTCTACTTTGACATTATTTTCTTACCTTTGCAGCGCAAAACGGATTAAACGACATAATACAAACAAATAAGTAACCCAATTTTATGATTAATTCACAGGACATCAAGAAAGGCACCTGCATCCGCATGGACGGCAAGCTCTATTTCTGCATCGACTTCCTTCACCGCAAACCCGGTAAGGGCAACACCATCATGAACGTAACGCTGAAGGACGTCGTGAACGGCGGCGTTATCGAGAAGCGTTTCAACATCGGCGAACGCCTCGAGGACGTGCGCGTGGAGCGTCGCCCCTATCAGTACCTCTACAAGGACGGAGACGACCTCGTCTTCATGAACAACGAGACCTACGAACAGATCACCATTGCCCCCGACCAGGTGAACGGCGTGAAGTTCCTCAAGGAAAGCGAGAACGTGGAGGTTGTCGTTGACGCCAGCACCGAGACTGTGCTCTATGCCGACGTTCCCGTCAAGGTACATCTGCAGATTACCTGGACCGAGCCCGGACTGAAGGGCGACACCGCCACCAACACCTTGAAGCCTGCCCGCGTAGAGACCGGCGCCGAGATTCGCGTGCCTCTCTTCATCGAGGAAGGCGAGATTGTCGAAGTCGACAGCCGCGACGGCAGCTACCTGGGCCGCGTGAAGTAAGAATCCCACTTTAACTCCCCAAACGGGAGGACAGCAGAAGAGGGAGTGTCAAAACTGATTGTTTCTTTGACACTCCCTCTCTTCTTGTATTTGTTTCCTTATTACATTATTTATTCAGTTCCTTCCGGCGGCCTACGATGTTGACGCCACGTTGCTTTCTTGCGATGCGCTGACCGGAGAGATTGTAGACGGGAAGCGTACCCTCCGTCTCCGAAAGGTGAGAGGCAATTGATGTTGCATCGTCGGTCACGAGGACATTGCCCGTCACGCCTGTGCTGTAGAAGGCCTCGGCAGAAGTGTTGACGAGGAGCGACTCGCCTGTGGTCTGCAGGGTGTACTCGCCTGTGGGAGCTGACGCGGAAGCCTGTACGCGGAAGCTCAGGATGGGACCCTCTTCGCCGCCGAAGAGACTGCCGTCGATGTCGCTGACCAGCAGCTTGAGGTTGCCGTTCTCGAGGATGCCGGCCTGCAGGTCGTGGCCGGCCACACGATTGCGATAAAGGGTAGCCACAGGGATGCCCTCTTCGTCGCAGACCAGGCTCAGGCCTTCAGGCAACTGGACCTCTGCTTCAAGGCAAGTCAGGTCCGTCGCGCTACTCCGCATGCAGAGCTCAATGCTGGTCTGTCCGCCGGGCAGCACGGCAGCGTCGGTGAAGTAGAAACTGTTGTCGTCCCCAGCCAAAGCCGTACCCCAAAGAAGGGCGGCAGAAAGGAGCGAAATGTAGCGAGTCTTCATACGAAACGGTTCTTTAACAGGTGTATTTCCGCGCAAAGGTACGAAAAAAAAGGGAACAGAGAAAGGAAATAGCAAAAAAAGAGATGCTTCGGTGTCAGAAGCCATATCCGAGCGACCATTCCAGGGCATAGGAACGGTCGAACTGATGGGCACGCAGGTCGAGACCGGCGAACAGTCCGCCGCTTTTGCCGAAGTGGTAACGCACACCTATCTTCTCGTAGGTGCGCTTGACATCCTCCGTCAGACCGCAACGCTTGAAGAGATAGACGCCGAAGGCAACGTGAACGGAGAGGCGGCGATACCAGAACTCCTGCTTCACGAAGGCGGCCACGCGGATGGGAGAATAGCCGTCGGGATCCTCGCTGCCGGTCAGCAGCAAGTCGGTCTGGCGGTAGTTGTTGGCTACGTAGTTTGCCTCTACGCCGAGACCTGTGGCAAAGACAGGGGCATAGCGCCAAACGGACTCCACGCCGAGCGTACCCTGGAAACGTGCAGGAGCCAAGCGGTCCGGACTGTCGGAGGCAAGGATGCCGTCCAACTCAACAGGGCAGCTGTGTACGCCTCCGGCGGCAAAGACATTCCAGCGCAGTCCTTTGGGGTAGGCGGGTTTGTCGGGAGCTTCCGATGGTTTGGCGTTGAACGTTTCATCCGACAGGTAGTGACGTACGCCTACGCCTACGGAAAGTTCGTTGATGCCGAGGTTCGGCGAACGCATCATACCGTTGGAATGATGGGTCAGGTAAGCTCCGAACTGCAGCGACCACTGCGGGGCAACGAGCCATTCGGCCTGCAGTCCGAGGCCCAGCACAAAGAGGACCTTGGAGCCGACGTACATGTTTTTGGGGTTCTCGTAGTAGTCGTAGGTCTTGTCCGTAAAGGCCAGGCCAAGCTCCAGCAGAGGGCCTGCACGGAAGCGTCTGGTGCGGACGAGGCTGAACTCCGTCCATCCGTACAAGTTCACGAAGTCGCCGAGACGCGACGTGCCCTTGAAGTCGAGCATCCCGAGACGGGCATAGGAGAGGCCGATGCCGAACGTGGGATAGTTGAAGGCACGCTCGTACCAGCCGCCGTCCTCGGGGCGAGTGGAGAAGCCGAGCGTGGCATTGAAGATGCCGTAGCCCTTGCTGTCGAGCATGTTGCTGTGGATGTCGTGCCCGTCCAGGATGTAGCTGTATCGTCCGCCCGCCCCTATGCTGAGATGCTTCTTGTCGAGCATCTGCCCGCGGGCGGAAAGAAAGCTTGCCAGCAGGCAGGCGGCAAGTGCTATTATTCGGTTCATACGCATACTTGAAGGACACTTTTCCGCACAAAGGTACGTAAAAAAACGGATTGACGAAAGCAGAACAGGAGAAAATTGCTGCAGGAAGCACAAATCACACTAATTGCACGAACCGCCGGCCCGCCCATACAAGGACTAAATACGGGGCAAAGCCGGTTCGTGCAATTCGTGTGATTCGCGGTTGCTCGGGGGCAAATCGGGTTATTTGACGAGTATCTTCCTGCCGCCGACGATGTTCAGACCGTGCCGCAGCCCGCCGAGGCGTTGGCCTCCGAGGTTGTAGACGGCTCCGTCTTCCTGCCCTGCGAGGGGCGAAGCGATGCCGTCCGGGTCGTATATCTCTTCGGGGATAATCCTGATGCTGAACAGCTTCAGACCGCCATCGGTGTCGGACGCGTTGGCGCGACGTATGCCGGAAGGCGTGCTGACGGACGGGTAGGCGAAGAACCATGTGTCGGCCTCGACGTCATACTCTATGACGATGGTGCCTTTGACGGTTTTCACGAAGTTGCCAATCAGCTGGCTGTTTTCCACGACGCTCATCATGTAGTTGCCGAAGGTCTCGATGTCCAGTTCTACCCTACCCTTGCCGGCAGCCAGGAAGAAGCAGACGCCCTTGAAGGCTTCGGCGAAGGATGACGAACCCGGGACGTTGTCCGACACCATGCTTGCCAGCTCGTCGGTGGTGTAGGTGGTGTGCAGGGTGACGCTTCCTTCAACGGGGTCGACTGTGTCGCTCTCGTCGAGGGAGATGACGATGCCGCCTTCCGTCGTGACAGCCTCGCCGGGCTGGGCCACGTCGAAGGGCTCGACGGCTGTTGCAAACTCGATGGGCACTGGCAGTTCCTCGTCGTCGTATTCTATCTCGAGCTGTACGTCGTAGTCGGGCATACGGGCAAGTGTCCAGGTGCCGTCGCTGTTGTGCGTGAGGAAGATGTCGTCCGGATTGACGGGAATGTCTTCGTCCTCGTACTCTACCACGAGGACAACGTCACAGGCGGGCATGGAGGGCAGCGTCCAGGTGCTGTCCGTGCCATGGATGAGGAAGATGTCGTCCGCCGGGGCCGGTATGGAGTCGTTCTCATACTCGACCTCCAGGCTGACGTCGTAGGCGGGCATGGCGGCAAGCCTCCAGGTGCCGTCCGCGCCGGGCGAGAGAAGTATTTCGTCCGCCGGGGCCGGGATGGAGTCGCTGGCATACTCGACCTGCAGGCTGACGTCGTAGGCGGGCATGGCGGCAAGCCTCCAGGTGCCGTCGTCGCTCTGCATGAGGGCGATGTCCTGCCCCCACGAAACGACGGCGGACAAGAGCATGGCCGTCAGTAATATGACTCTATTGTTTTTCATTCTGTCTCTGTGTTTTAACGGGTACTCTGCTTTCTCACAACCTTTATACTCTTTATCTTCTTGCCGGCGGGAACGTTGGCGGGAGTGAAGATAACCTCGGCACCTTCGGGGAAGTGGGCTGTGCCGATGCTTGTTGAGTCGGAGCCTGCAATGACTTCGCCGTTCACCTTCCATCCTGCGGGAATGCCGGAGATGCTGTATGTCGGAGCCTCGGGTTCGCTGCCGGCGTATTCCGCCCAGCCGTAGTTCAGGTCGAGCCACTGGGGAATCCAGCCCTTGGCTTTCGCAGCTGCAGCCTGTGTGGTAGTCATCACGTTGGCTTCATCCTTGTAGTAAAGGACATTTATCTTGCCGCTGCTTACGACGGGCAGGCTCATGACGAGGGAATCCATCGCTGCGCCCTTGATCTGGTTTGAGTAGCAGGTCAGGTTTGTCAGCGACGTGCAGCCGAATACTGTGAGCGAGGACAGCCTGTTGCCCGAGCAGGACAGCCCGGTAAGTGCAGCACAGCCGTTGACGTTGAGCGATGTCAACTGGTTGTCGAAGGCAGCCAAATTGGTCAGGGCAGTGTTCTTCGACACGTCAAGCGACGTCAATTGGTTGCGCTGGCACTGGAGGTCAGTCAGGGCTGTGAAGAACTCTATGCCCTGCAGGCTTGCGATGTACTTGTCGTATATATTCATTGTCTTCACAGAAGCAATCTCCTCGGCAGTCAGCACTCCGTCGGCGCCATAGCTCTGGCTCTGTATCCAGCGGCGGAAGTTCGCATCGGGGAAGTTCGTCTCGTTGACCTCCACACCGCTCGTCGGGCCGACGATGTCTGTCGGAACCTCTACCGTAAAGCTGATGTCCTGTATGCCCAGTATTGAGACAGAGCTACGGTCGCCGTAGATGTACGCGCGGGCAGAGTCGCCCGTCCAGATGAGCCGGTTGTCTTGGGTAGTCCATCCGTCAGCCACGTTTTGTTGCGAAGCGATGATGACCACCTGGGTGAGTTTGCCTTTGGAGGGCGTGAAAAACACCTGTCCGTTCGTATAGAGGCCGCGTCCGTAGAAGTCGGTCTGTGTGTTGTTGAGGTCTTCCATCTTCAGGTAGATGTCATCCTTTGCAAAGACGATAAGGGCAGTATCGCCGCCCCAGCGGACAGTTTTGCCGAGGCTGATGCTTCCGATAGTGCTGCTGTCCCAAACGATGGTCTTCGTTTCGGCGTTGGCTGCCAGCGAAACAAGCACGGCAGCAAGCAAAGAGAATAGTTTCATCTTCATGGTTCTTTCAAATTAAGAGTTAGACATGTTATTAAGTAGATGTACATAGTATTAAATGACAAATCGGCATCATGCGAAAAAAGGCGTGCCTGCGCCCGTCAGCCGGGGCACAAACGCGCCTTGCGGACCTGGGCGGCTCGTGTGCCGCACCAGTCTCTTCTTGATTATTATCGCTTAGGAAAATGGGGGGGGGTAAAAGTCAGGTACGCCCCGACCCTACCTTCCTGACGGAAGGCATCACACACATTTCTTATAATAAATGAATGCATCATGTTCGTTATTCAGCCTGATAATGTATGTTCCTGGCACAAAGTTACGAAATTATTTTGATTTACAAAACATTTCAACGGAAAAATGATAATTTCCCCACTTCACGTGAACAAATTCTTTGCTTCACGTCCACAAATTCCAAACCGCACGGATAAAAACTTTTTCAGTGGCTTGGAAATTTATTTCAAAGGCTTGGAAATATATTTTAGTGCCACGGAAATATATTTCAAAGCCACTGAAAAAGTTTTATCACAGGCCGCGACGAACTTTATATGCCGAGGCGAAGGAAAATATACAATGAGGCGGGGAAAAAATCAAGGCAGTCCGTTGGCCGAAGCGCAACGGGAGAAAAGCCGGAAGCGCAGGTGCCTTACCTGCGGCGGCGACGGTGGCCGAACAAGGTGCGCACGGCGGAGAAGACGTTCAGGAAGATGCGGATGCCCTCGTAGGCAGCGATGCCGTTGGACACAAGGCGGGTGACGCTGGGCTTGCCGTCGGCCGACTTGCGCGGAGAGGTAAGGGGAGCCGACGCGTCAACCACGCGCTGACGGCTTGCCTGCAAGCGACGGGCGGTCGCCTTCTTGCGCTGCTGCAGGGCTGCAAGAATGTCGGGGGACTGCATAATGCTGCTCATACGGCCTCCTCCTCTTCATCGTCGCGGACAAAAAGCCCCACGACAAGGCGCGCAAGCGGCTGGATAATCCACGCCTTGCGCTTGAAATAAACAGTTGCCATCAAGAGCAGAAGCACCACACCCATGATGAGGAACCCCAGGGCCACGCTGCCCGACAACTGCCCCACCCACGCAGCCAGGGCAAAGAGCAGGAAGAAAAGCGCCATAGCCCCAATGACCAGGCAAATGGCACCGAGGGCTGCCGCCGAGAGAAGCACGATGAGCTTCTCCGCGGCATCCAGGGTCAAGTATTCCTTCTGCAACTCCAGATAGCCCTTGGTCTCCTGCCAGAGCTTCCGGAGGCTTTCGGTGTAGTCTTCTATGCCGAACATGTCTTTGCTGCAGATTCAGCAGGTTTAGGCCTCTTCCTTAGCGGCCTGAATCTCCTCGGCAATCTCGTCGACGAGGTCCGTCATCTCCTGACGGTTCAGCTTGATGCCGCGCTTGCGCAGGGCTTCTGCAATCTTCTCGCGCAGGTCGCTGCCCTTCTCGGGGGCAAAGAGCAGGCCGCAAGCAGCACCGATGGCTGCGCCGCCCACGAAGGCTACCAGATAATTCAATGCTTTCATAATGTTGTCCTCCTTTTATTAGGGTTGATGTGATGTTTTTTACGTTCTCCGTGGCAAATGTAGCTCTTTTTTGTTAATCAGCAACAAGAAAAACGAGAAAAAATGTTAAGAACAGAGAAATTCCTTCCATTTTAGTTGGTTTAGTGGAGAAAAAGGCGTAATTTTGCGCAGAAATATAAAGGAAAAGAACCAAAAACACTAATAAAACAAACGTATGAAAAAAATTCTTTTGATGGGCGCTGCCGTTTGCGCTGTTTTCATGATGTCCTCATGTAAGAGTAAAGAGAGTGCCTACAAGAAAGCTTACGAAAAGGCAAAGGCCCAGCAGACCGAGACCGTAACGACGACGACAACCACTCCTGTACAGCAGGTAACGACCCAGACGGTGACTCCCGTCACGACGACTCCCGTCACCGACTACAGCAATGTGCAGGTGCGCAACGAGAGCGTAGCCTTCGTGGAAGGCAGCCCCCTGAAGCAGTACGGCGTAGTCGTAGCATCTGTCACCATTAAGAGCAACGGCGTGGCCCTCATGCAGAAGCTCGCAGGCCAAGGCTACAACAGCTGCGTGGCACAGGCTCAGGTCAACGGTCAGACGTTCTACCGCGTGGTAGCCTGCAGCTACGACACCAAGGGCGAGGCAGCTCAGAAGCGCGCACAGCTCGAAGGTCAGTACCCCGGAGCATGGTTGCTCTACAAGAAGTAAACACACATCCCTACCCCTCCCCGAAAGGAGAGAAGCCTTCAGCCCTTCCCGACAAGGGGAAGAAGCAGGAAAAGGCCTCTTATTATATATAATGTGGGAAGAATTCTTGCAATAGACTATGGGGTCCGTCGCACCGGTTTGGCTGTGACGGACCCCTTGCAGATTATTCCGGGCGGCCTGACCACCGTAGACACACCGCGGCTGCTGCCCTACCTGAAGGACTACCTGGCACGCGAAGACGTGGAACGCTTCGTCGTGGGACTGCCCAGACAGACCAACGGACGCGACAGCGACAACCTGCCGCGCGTGCAGGCCTTCGTCGCACAGCTCCGGAAGGCATTCCCTGCCGTGCCCGTCGACATGTGGGACGAGCGCTACACCAGCGTCATGGCACAGCACGCCATCCTGGAGAGCGGCATCGGCAAGATGGCACGCCGCAACAAAGCCCTCGTGGACGAAGTGAGCGCCGTCATCATCCTGCAAGGGTGGATGGAGAGACGCGTCTGAAGGCCTATGAACCATGAACCATGAACTAAGACAATGATATTACCCATTTACACATACGGCCAGCCTGTACTCAGACAGGAGGCCGAGGAAATAGGTCCGGACTACCCCGACCTGCAGCAACTCATCAAGAACATGTACGAGACGCTGGAGCACAGCGAAGGCATCGGACTGGCAGCACCCCAGGTGGGCCTCCCCATCAGGCTCGCCATCATCAACCTCGACGTCATCAGCGAGGACCTGCCCGAGTACAAAGGCTACATCCGCACCTTCATCAACCCCTACATCGAGGAGTACGACGAGACACAGACCGACACCTCGGAGGAAGGCTGCCTCAGTCTGCCCGGCATTCACGAGAAAGTAAAACGCCCCACACGCATCCGCGTCACCTACCAGGACGAACAGTTCCAGGAGCACGACGAATGGGTGGAAGGCTACCTGGCACGCGTCATGCAGCATGAGTTCGACCACCTCGACGGCGTCGTCTTCACCGACCACCTGCAAGGCCTGCGCCGGCAGCTCACCAAGCCCAGGCTGCAGGACATCAGGAAAGGCAAATTCTCCTGCAACTACAAAGTGAAAGTGAAGCTACATTGAACATTGACCATTGACTATTGAGCATTGACCATTGGTCGTTTAACATTGAGAGCTATGAGGGTAAAGCGACTATTATTGCTTGTGGCTATGCTCGCCGGTTTTTTCAACATCCATTGGCGCACGATTAATGGTCAATGGACAATGGTCAATGGTCAATGCGTATTGGCTCAGATCAACACCGACCGCGTACTCTTGATGGGACGCAACGCCCTCTACTACGAAGACTACGTGCTTGCCATCCAGCGCTTCAACATGGTGATTGCCGTGAAGCCTTGGCTGGGCGAACCTTACTTCTACCGCGCGATGGCAAAGTACTACCTCGAGGACTACCAGGGAGCCGAGATAGACTGCAACAATGCCGTGGAGCGCAATCCCTATGCCCTCAACCACTACATCCTGCGAGCCTTGTGCCGCATCAATCAGGGCCGGTATGCCCTGGCCGAGGAAGACTACCACAAGGCTCTTGGCATCAACCCCCTGGAACATAATGCCTGGCACAACCTGGTGCTTTGCCAGATAGAACAGAAGAAGTACGAGAGCGCCGACTCCACACTCGACGTCATGATACGCCACTGGCCCAAAGAGGCCGAGCAGTACACCATGAAGGCACAGGTCTCCCTGCTGCGTGCCGACACCGTCAAAGCCGAGAAGTGGACGGACCGCGCCATCGACATGGACGTCTACGACGCCAAGGCCTGGGGGCTCAAGGCCATGTTCCAGTCGAACCGCAAGGAATACGCGGAAGCGGAAGAGTCGCTCGACAAGGCCATCACGCAGACACCTCGCGAGGCCGGACTCTACGTCAACCGTGCCCTCGTGCGCTACAACAGGGACGACCTGCGGGGAGCCATGTCCGACTACAACGCCTGCCTCGACCTGGAACCGAACAACTACCTGGCACACTACAACCGCGGCCTGCTCCGCGCCAACGTGGGCGAGGACAACCTTGCCATCGAGGACTTCAACTTCGTGCTCAACCTGGAGCCCGACAACACCATAGCCCTCTACAACCGCGCCCTCCTGCTCGACAACACCGGCGACTACAACGGTGCCATTCGCGACATCAGCGCCGTCATCAAGGACTACCCCGAGTTCTGGGAAGGCTATCGCCAACGGGCAGCCATCAAGCGGAAGATAGGCGACATAAACGGTGCCGAGAGGGATGAGTTCAAGGTGCTGCAGGCCCGGCTGGACGCCGTTCAGGGCAAGAAGCGCCCTGTCCGCACCCGCAAGAAGAGCGAGCACAACATCGAGGACTATGCGGCCCTTGTCGAAGAGGACACTCACGAGGAAGATATTGAGTACGTCAGCGAGTATCGCGGCAAAGTGCAGAACCGCCAGACAGAACTGAGGCCGGAGCCTATCTACTCGCTCACATACTACAGAAGGACTTCCGAGACCAACACATACATTGCCTACTGTCCTCAGATAGAGGAACTCAACAATCAACATGTGTTTCCGCATCAATTGTATCTGACGGCTAACGAGGCTCCGCTGACCGCAAAGCAGACAGAAGCACACCAAACCTCCATAACTGCACTCACCGAACGGATAGAGGAGTTTGAACAAAAGACCTTCGACATGGCAGACCGCAATCTGCTCTTGAACCGTGCCCTCGACTACTATCATATCCGCGACTTTGAGAATGCCATCTGGGACATGACTCACCTCATACAAACGAACGGCTCCGACCCGATGGCTTATATCCTGCGAGCACAATGCCGCTTTGCCCAGCTCGAAGTGAAGCAGACCACCGCTCCCGCTTCCGACCTCCGCCTCGGCTACCTCATGGTCGTGCAGGATTACAACAAAGCCTCCGACCTCATGCCCGACGTCCCGTTCCTGCATTACAACATAGGCTGCGTGCAGGTGCAGCTGGCGGATTATCTCGCAGCACAAAAGTCCTTCAGCCGTGCCCTGGAGCTCGACCCGCATTTCCCCAGCGCTTACTACGGACGCGGCGTTGCCTATATCCTGGGCGGACAGACCGAGCAGGGCCTGAGCGACCTCTCGCAGGCGGGTGAACTTGGCATCTATACCGCCTATAACCTCATCAAGAAGTATTCGAAGCAAAAGACAAAACAACCCTAAAGAACTCTTCATGAAAATTTCCATCAGCAAGTTATTCCTGCTGCTGACCGTCAGCCTGTGCCTTGCATTTCCCGAAGGGACAAGTGCCTGCACTTCGTTCATCGTCTCGGGCAAGGCAACCAAGGACGGACGACCGCTCATCTTCAAGAACCGCGACACAGGCGACGTGAACAACGTGGTGACCGACGTGCAGGGCGAAATCTACCGTTACATGGGCATTGCCGCGTCCTGGGACAAGAAGCCGACCGACATCTGGGGCGGACACAACGAGGCAGGCTTTGCCATCATCAACACGGCGGCCTACAACATGAACGGCTGCAAGGACAAAGACACGTCGGGCGACGGTCGCCTGATGCGCCGGGCCTTGGAGATTTGCCGGACCTTGGCTGACTTCGAGCACCTGCTCGACACGCTGCCCAAGCCTCGGGACCTGAACTCCAACTTCGGTGTTTTGGACAGCGAAGGCGGATGCGCCTACTATGAGACAGGCGACTCGGGCTATGTGAAGTTCGATGCCAACGACCCCAATGTGGCTCCCGACGGATATCTGGTGCGCACGAATCACGGCATGACCGGCTGCCGCGACATCGACCGCGGAGTGGAACGCTTCATGGCGATTACCGACTTCATGGCTGAAGCACATCGCAAGGGTAACCTCGACTGTGAATACCTCATAGCCAACACGCCACGATATCTCACACACGGACTGACCAAGCAGAACCTCTACGACCAGTTGCCGAAGGACAAGGACGACACACACTTCGTCCACTTCTCCGAGTTCATTCCGCGCTACATCACGTCGTGTGCCATACTCGTCCAGGGGGTCGCTCCCGGCGAACAGCCTTCCCTTACCGTCAGCTGGACAAACATCGGCTGGCCTTGCGGCTCGGTTGCCATTCCTCTGATGCTGCAGGAAGGCGTGTCCCTCCCCACCATCGTACAGCATGGCGAGAACGGCAAGTCGTGGCTCTGTTCTCAGTCCATCGCGCAGAAGCTGAAGGTCTTTAGCTTGAAACGAGGCAATGTGCGCGACTACATCGACCTCAGCAAGCTGGTGAATGCCGCTGGCACGGGCATCGTGCAACGCGTCGTGCCCCTGGAACGCGAAGTGTTCAGCCATGCCCGCGATGCCATGAAGAAGGTCAGAAAGAAGAAAGATGGGGCTCAAGCTCTGCGGGAATACTACGAATGGGTCGACGAATACGTCAAAGCCCACTACCCCACTGACTGAGCTTTGAATGCCGATTTCGGAAGCCGAAAGGCATCATTAGACAACAAAACGAGAGCAAATTAAGGCAAAAGGCAAAAAAACTCACATTATTATATATATGTGTGGAAACTTTTTTGTACCTTTGTTGCCCGAAATTAACAGATAAACAGAAAGAATGGTAAAAATAACCTTCCCCGATGGTTCCGTCCGCGAGTACGAAGCAGGCGTTACCGGCTATGAGATTGCACAGAGTATTTCCCCGCGTTTGGCACAGGATGTCGTTGCCTGTGGCGTCAATGGCGAGACAACAGAACTCAACCGTCCTATCTATCAAGATGCAAGCATCAAGCTCTACAAGTTTGAGGACGAAGAGGGCAAGCACGCCTTCTGGCACACCAGCGCCCACCTGCTTGCCGAGGCTCTCCAGGAGCTCTATCCCGGCATACAGTTCGGCTTCGGTCCTGCCATCGAGAACGGCTTCTTCTACGACGTACTGCTTCCCGACGGCAAGCAGATAGGCGAAGGCGACTTCAAGACCATCGAGGACAAGATGCTCGAACTGGCCCGCAAGGACGAACCCGTCGTGCGCAAGGAGATCAGCAAGGCCGACAGCCTCGCCTTCTTCGGAGCAGCAGGTCAGACCTACAAGTGCGAACACATCGACCAGGACCTCGAGGACGGCAGCATCACAACCTATACCCAAGGCAACTTCACCGACCTCTGCAAAGGCCCGCACATCGTCAGCACAGGCATCATCAAGGCCGTCAAGCTGATGAGCATAGCAGGTGCCTTCTGGCGCGGCGACGCCACAAAGGACCAGATGCAGCGTCTCTACGGCATCTCCTACCCCAAGAAGAAGATGCTCGACGAATACCTTGTGATGCTCGAGGAAGCCAAGAAGCGCGACCACCGCAAGATAGGCAAGGAGATGGAGCTCTTCATGTTCAGCGAACGCGTGGGCAAAGGTCTCCCCATCTGGCTTCCCAAAGGCACCGACCTGCGTCTGCGTCTGCAGGAGATGCTTCGCAAGATTCAGAAGCAGTACGGCTACCAGGAGGTCATCACGCCCAACATCGGTGGCAAGAACCTCTACCAGACATCCGGTCACTGGGACCACTACGGCAAGGACAGCTTCCAGCCCATCCAGACACCCGAGGAAGGCGAGGAATACCTGCTGAAGCCCATGAACTGCCCGCACCACTGCGAGATATTCGCCAACCGTCCCCGCTCCTACAAGGAACTGCCGTTCCGTTGCGCAGAGTTCGGTACGGTCTATCGTTACGAGCAGAGCGGTGAGCTCCACGGCCTGACGCGTGTACGTTGCTTCACGCAGGACGATGCCCACATCTTCTGCCGTCCCGACCAGGTGAAGAAGGAGTTCATCAACGTGATGGACATCATCCAGCGCGTCTTCTCTACCTTCAACTTCAGCGAAGAGAACGTCGAGGTGCAGATTTCCCTGCGCGACCCTAACGACAAGGAGAAGTACATCGGCTCCGACGAAGACTGGCACGTAGCAGAGCAGGCCATCATCGACGCCTGTGCAGAGAAGGGCATGAAGGCCCGTCAGGAGCTTGGCGAAGCTGCCTTCTACGGTCCCAAGCTCGACTTCATGGTGAAGGACGCCATCGGCCGCCGCTGGCAGCTCGGCACCATCCAGGTGGATTATCAGCTGCCTCAGCGCTTCCAGCTGGAATACGTCGGCGAGGACGGACAGAAGCACCGTCCCGTCATGATTCACCGTGCGCCCTTCGGTTCGATGGAACGCTTCGTGGCTGTCCTCATCGAGCACACCGCAGGCCACTTCCCCCTGTGGCTCACACCCGACCAGGTTGCCATCCTGCCCGTCAGCGAGAAGTATCAGGAATATGCCGAGAAAATTAAGGCCTACTTCGACACACAGGACGTTCGCTCCATCATCGACGACCGCAGCGAGAAGATTGGCCGCAAGATTCGCGACACCGAACTCAAGCACATCCCATACATGCTCATCGTGGGCGAAAAAGAGCAGGCAGAAGGCACCGTAAGCTTCCGTCAACGCGGCGGAGGAGAGCAAGGAACGATGAAATTCGAAGAATTTGCGAAGAAAATTGCCGAAGAAGTTCGTAGAATGACAGAAAAGTGCTAAATTTGCAGCCGCAAACTCGACGAATATCAACTTGTTTCATAACGGAACAACATAATTAATGAAGAAGAACAACCTGAAACAGCAGTATCGCGTCAACGAGCAGATACGCGGTGTACGCGAAGTGCGCATTGTGGGCGATGACATCGAAAGCTCTGTAGTAACCGTCTCCAAGGCATTGCAGATAGCCGAACAGCGCGGCGTGGACCTCGTGGAGATTTCGCCCAACGCAGAGCCTCCCGTATGCCGGCTCATCGACTACAGCAAGTTCATCTACCAGCAGAAGAAGCACCAGAAGGAAATCAAGGCCAAGCAGGTGAAGGTGGACGTCAAGGAGATACGCTTCGGACCTCAGACCGACGACCACGACTACAACTTCAAGCTCAAACATGCCCAGGGCTTCCTCAGCGACGGCGACAAGGTGAAGGCATACGTCTTCTTCAAGGGTCGCAGCATCCTCTTCAAGGAACAGGGCGAAGTCCTGCTGTTGCGCTTCGCCGCAGACCTGGAGGAATACGGCAAGGTAGAGCAGATGCCGCAGCTCGAGGGCAAGCGCATGATAATGTTCCTCGCCCCGAAGAAACAGGCAGGCGGCGCCAAGAAGGCTCAGGAAGCAGAAGAAACAACCGAGGCTCCTGTCCGCGAGAAGAAAGCCCCGCAGCAGAAGGCCCGCAAGGAATACACCGGCCCGAAGGTGGAAGGCGAAGACTTCGACGACTAAAGACCAATTCATAATTCATAATTCTCAATTCATAATTTAGCAGCGGCTGAGTCGTGGTTGAGAGAAACGCAGCAAGAAAACAATTATGAATTATGAATTAATAATTATGAATTTAAGAAAAGGATAGTGCGTAACGCCCTGGTATATGCGTTGCCACATCATTAATAATTCAAAATTAATTAATTCAAATTTCAAAAAAATGCCAAAAGTAAAGACTAACTCCGGTGCAAAGAAGAGATTCACATTCACCGGAACTGGCAAGGTAAAGCGTCACCACGCATACCACAGCCACATCCTGACGAAGAAGACAAAGAAGCAGAAGCGCAACCTCGACCACAGCGCTATCGTTGTAACCGAGAACATGAAGCAGGTCCGCGACCTCTTCTGCCTCCGCTAAACCTCTGAACCGAAAGGATAAGTTAAAACTTTAGTTATTAACCGAATGCTTAGCTAATAAAAGTTCAAGTCGTTTACAATTTAGCAATGTACAATGTACAGTTTATGTACGATTTAACCACTTGGTTATTTTGGGCAATGAAATTGTAAATTGTAAATCTGTAAATTGTAAATTCTTTGGCGCTAACATTCAAAACGAAACAAAATTATGCCAAGATCAGTAAATCATGTAGCTTCAAGAGCTAAGAGAAAGAAGATTCTGGGTCTGACCAGAGGTTACTTTGGTGCCCGCAAGAACGTATGGACCGTTGCCAAGAACACTTGGGAGAAGGGTCTGACATACGCCTACCGCGACCGTCGTACCAAGAAGCGCAACTTCCGCGCTCTGTGGATTCAGCGTATCAATGCCGCAGCCCGCATGGAGGGCCTCAGCTATAGCCAGCTGATGGGTCTGCTGCACAAGGCAGGCATCGAAATCAACCGCAAGGTGCTCGCTGACCTCGCTGTCAACTATCCCGAAGCTTTCAAGGCTGTCGTAGCCAAAGTTGCGAATAAGTGAGAGGGGTGAAAGCTTCTGCTTTCAACTCCGAGCAAAAGCAACTTCGAGCGCAGCTCAAGGTGAAGTAAACACCAACTTTCGGATTTACACAAAACGAGAGCAGGAAGAGGACGAAATGTTTTCTTCTTGCTCTCTCTCTTATCCATAAACACCCGCATTTATGCCGCCAATGCGACGGTGTTCCTGTGTCGACCTCATCGAGCTAAAGCTTCCCGCACGTCGTTCCCGGTGTTTCCACGTGCCGAACCCAGCGTTTCCACGTGCCGAACCCAACGTTTCCACAGGCTGGGAACGATGACGCCAAGTGCCTGGAACAAGCAATATATTTTACCTTTTCAACTCTTCACCTTTTTACCTTTTCAACTTTTTACCTTTTCAACTTTTTACCTTTTCACCTTTTCACCTTTTCAACTTTTCACCTTTTCACCTTTCCCTGTCACATCTGCCATAGCATCTGCCATACCGTAACCGGGTTATTTGCAGCCAGCTACACGCCCCATGACAGAATTGCAGATTATTTTGCAAAAACTAACAGAAGAGAAGCTACGGACGCGTTTCTTTCAGTTGACGGTTGATGTCTGTCATGCACTCAGACGTCAGGGGATAGAAATGACAGGCAAGAATGGCAATGAGAGCTACGGCGGCAGGGATGAAGGACATGAGCAGACGGAGGCAGAGGAGAGCCGACTCTGGCTGGGAGATGAGAATCTGGCTGGCTAACTGTTCGTCGGTACGCGGTACGTAGCCACAGGCTGAGAGGAGCCATAGAACCGCTGCTCCGCCAATGGCTCCACCAAACTTCTGCGCCATGGAACTGGATGAGAATATGAGACCAGTGGAGGCTGTCTTGTATCGCAACTCTGCGTAGTCGCTGACGTCGGCATACATCGACCAGACGAGAGGCGACATCATACCTGTGAGAACACTGATGAGAATCTGGAAAAGGAGCATGAGCCAGAAACCCACGGGCGACACGGGGATGAAGAAGAAGGCGACACTCAACACCATGAGGGCTGCGTTGACAGCCATGAACAGCGACTTCTTGCCGAGACGACGAGCAAGGGGAACGGTGCATGCCACGCCCATCATGTTCGAGACTTCGCCTACGCTAAGGAATAGTCCGGCGTAGAAAAGGAGCGAGAAGTCAAAACCGAACAAAGAAATGCCGATTGTGGTGTCGAAGCCAATAATGTCGGCAAAGTAATAGGCGACTGTGGCTCCACGGACAGTACAAAAGAGGTTAAAACAGAGTGCAGCGGCGATGAGCAGCCACCACGGACGGTTAGAAAGGAGAGAACGGAAGTCCTTGCCGATGCTGACCGTGGAGACGGTTTTCAGCCGTTCGCGTGTGAGGGCGAATGTGAGCAGGAATAGCACCAGGCACGCAGCAGCAATGACGGTCATGGCATGCTGCCAAGCCGCTGCTGTACTTTCTGCGGATGCTCCGCTGATTCCTCCGGCCTTGAAGAAACTCACCAGCGGTTCCCATGCAGCCAAAGCGATAAACGAACCGCCATAGGCAAAGAACATACGGAAGGAGGAAAAGACGGTCTTCTCCTGCGAGTCGTCGGTCATCACTCCCAGCATGGCTCCGTACGGCACGTTGATAGCCGTGTAGATAGTCATCATGAGGATATAGGTGACGTAGGCATATATGAGCTTGGCGCCATACGTCCAGTCGGGAGTCGTGAACAGCAGGATGCCGGCGATGCTGAACAGCGGTGCCACCCAGAGCAGATAGGGGCGGTACTTTCCCCAGCGGGTCTGCGTGCGGTCTGCAACGATTCCCATCATGGGGTCGCTGACAGCATCCCAGATGCGGGTGACGAGCACCAACACGCCTGCATCTACGAGGCTCAGCCCAAAGACATTAGAGTAGAAGAAGGGCAGATAGTACGAGAACACCTTCCAGAACATCGACGACGACATATCGCCAAAGCCGTAACCTATTTTCTCACTCAGACGTGCCATGATTCTTGCGGATAAGTTGCTTGATGTTTTCTACGCTTGCCCCACTTTTCAGTCCGTCCTCGGGTGTGTTCATGCAATAGTCAATGAGGCGGTCGAGGGAACTGACAGCCACATGGAGACGGGTGTCGGCCGTGGCGTAGTAGATAAGGACACGGCCGTCGTCATCGAGAATCCAGCCGTTGGAGAAGGCCACGTTCATGACGTCGCCCACATATTCCCCTCCCTCGGGGACCAAGAACCAGCCGCCCGGTTGGGCTGTAACGCGTGTGGGGTCATCGAGAGCAGTCATATACATGTACAACACATAGCGCAGTCCGTCGGCAGTGCCGCGCACCCCATGAGCCAGATGCAACCAGCCTTTCTGTGTCTTCAGGGGTGCCGGTCCTTCGCCGTTCTTCACCTCCTGAATGGTGTGATAGTGCCGCGGATTGATGATGACCTCCTCTTTGACTTCTGCATGTGTAATGTCTTCCACCTGAGCCCAGCCGATACCTCCGCCGCTTCCGGTGTCTATGAATCCGTCCTGCGGACGAGTGTAGAAGGCATATTTGCCGTCCACGAACTCAGGATGAAGCACGACATTGCGCTGCTGGCTGCGGCTTTTGAGGTCGGGCAGACGCTCCCACACTATGAGGTCCTTCGTGCGTGCGATGGCGGCTGTGGCAGTGGCTGCACTGAGGTTGCCGGGCTGTGAGTCGTCGTGACGCTCGGCACAGAACACACCGTAAATCCAACCGTCCTCGTGCTGCGTGACGCGCATGTCGTAGACATTGGTGGCGGGGATGATGTCTTCAGGCATCGTGATGGGTTCGTCCCAGAAACGGAAGTTATCGATGCCATTGGGACTCTCGGCCACAGCAAAGAAACTCTTGCGGTCAGCGCCCTCTACACGGCACACCAGCAGGTAGCGTCCCCCCAGCTTGATGGCTCCTGCATTCAGCACAGCATTCATCATGATGCGCTGCATCAGGTAGGGATTGTCCTTCTCCGAGAAATCGTAGCGCCACTCCAATGGCGTGTGTTCGGCAGTCAGGATGGGATGCTGATAGCGTTCGTAGATGCCGTTCCCCCACTCCACCGGCTCATTCTTCATGGCAAGCAACGCTTCGTGCCGTTCGAACAGCTGTTTCTTTCGTGATTCGTAATTCATCATAATGCTATGTTAAGAGTCAGTTTTCAATGAGAAACACCCGGCTGGCATATTCTTCCCGAAGGGAGACTTCGAGACCGACCTCCATGAGGAAGCGACCGGTAAACCGTTTGCCCGAGAGCGAGCAGGGCTTCTGCCCCACATGCACGTTCTTCTCTGTCAGCGTGTATGTGGCATCCGGATTGAGTCCGGCCAATCGGATGCGAGGAAGCGGCTGGTCGTAGTAATTGTCAGTCTTATAGACGAAGAGTACCCCTTGGCGGCAGGCATCGTCGACATACATCAGCGAGGAAACGCCCTTGCGGTCATAAGGAGAGATGAGACGGTAGAGGTTGCCCGTCTGCACAACTTGGCGCAGCTGTTTGTAGTCGGCCATACAGGTGGACGTCTGCTGACGCTCCTCGCCGGTCATATCCTTAGGCTGCAATTCGATGCCAAGCCGTCCGGACATGGCGACATCGCAGCGGAACTTGATGGGGATGACCCTGCCGCCTGTGTTCCAATACGGACAATGATTGATGTGACAAGCCATTGCATTGGCGGGGAAAAAGAGCGAAGTGCCCCACTGAATGTAGACGCGCTGCAGGGCATCGGTGTTGTCCGAGGTCCAGAACTCGTCGAAATAGGGCAGCAGGCCGTAGTTGGCACGCCCGCCACCAGAGGCGCAATCCTGAACCACAATGTCAGGATACTTGTCACGGATGCGCTGCAACGTCTTTAGCAGACCGAGGTGGTAGTTGACGTAGAGGTTCTGCTGGCGGTCCTTGGGCAGATAGAGCGAACCGAAGTTCTGGATAGAGGCATTGGCATCCCACTTGATGTATGCTATCTCGGGATTCTGGGTGAGCAGGTCATCAACAATCCCGAACACGAAGTCCTGTACCTGGGGGTTGGTCATGTCGAGCACCAGCTGCGTGCCGCCTCGTCCCAGCTTCAGTTCCCGCCCTTTTGTCTGCAGGACCCATTCGGGATGACGTTCATAAAGTTCGCTTTTGGTGTTCACCATCTCCGGTTCTATCCAAATGCCGAACTTGATGCCCCGTTCACGGGCTGCCTTTGTCAATGCTCCGAGTCCGCCCGGCAGCTTGTTCTTGTCCACGACCCAGTCGCCCAGACTGGAGGTGTCGTCCTTGCGCGGATATTTGTCGCCAAACCATCCGTCGTCCATCACGAAGAGTTCACCACCGAACTTGCTGATATCGTCCATCATGGCAATCATGCGGGCCTCGTCGATGTCGAAGTAGAGACCTTCCCACGAATTCAGCAGGATGTCGCCGGTCTTCATCCCCCTGTGCAGCATGCCCTCTGTGCGAGCCCAGCGGTGGAAGTTACGGCTGGCACCGCTCAGTCCTTCATCGGAGAAAGTAAAGGCAAGATGCGGTGTCTCGAATTTCTGTTTCGGGTCGAGGATGTATTCGCTGGACTGGGGGTCGATGCCGGCATAGAAGTGGTGCTCACGGTGTGAGATGGTATTGAAGCGAAGTTCGAAGTTTCCGCTCCAGCATAAGGCTGCACCTATGACGCGGCCGCTATTCTCCTGTGGACGTCCGTCGAGAGAGACCATAACCTCGGGTGCATCGAGATGGGCATTTCGCGTCCCGTCGGTATTGCGAATGGTTTTTACGCCCCCGGTCAGCGGCTCCGATGTCGGTTCGGTCTCCGCAGCCCAGTTGCCGTGCATGTGGGTTATCCACACATCCCCCTGGCGCAGCACAAGATGCCCCGAGTCGTAACGCTTCAGGGTGATAGCCTTCTTTTCTGCGTTCACGATTTCTGTCCACGTCTCGATGATGTCCACACGGTCATATACCTTGTAGAAGACCTTGACCGTGACAGGCTGCAACTTGTCCTGCATCGTGAAGATGTGAGTCTTTGAAGCGGACTCTGCCTTCACCTCATAATTATCCACCCTCAACTCCAGGTTCAGATCCCCGTCGGCATGAAGCACCTGCAGGGCCGGCAGTTGCACCATGTCCACCGTACCAAAGGCAGGTAAGGCAGACGAGTTGAGGTCTGCACCGGCACTGCGCAATTCCTGCAGACTGGTAACGCGCGGGCCGTAGTAGGCCATGCGCAGGTCCTGACCTTCTCCTGCATGCAGAATAAGCATGGTATTCGGAGTCTCTATGCTCACATCGCCACTCCATGCAGCGGCACTCAGTGTTCCGACCAACGGGAACAGAAGCAGAACTAACCTTTTCATATTGCTATTTGCTTGTGTTGATTGTTTCAATGTCTTTTAGCATGAGTATCTTCTTGTCCTCGACCATCTTGCAGAAGTCGGGAGCATCCGGGGTGGATGGTGCAGAAGCAAAGTAGTGCTTGCTATTGAAGTTGCGCCACACGAGGAAGTAACTGAGAGGATATTTCTCAAGTTGCGGCTTCAGCACACGTGTCCACCAGGTTGAGTCGGGGATGTTCTGGTAGCCACATTCCGTGAGGGCCACGAGGCGATCCGTCTTCCGGGCAAACTCGCAGAGCTTGGTGAGGTCTTTGTTGAGCGTAGTGATGAAGCCTTGTTCGTCAGCAGATTGCTGATAGGCATCAAGTCCGATAATGTCCACGCGGTCATCGCCCGGGTAAGAATCCATGTCGTCGTCCTTCATACCATAGTTAGGACTCCAGCTCCATACGATATTCGTCAGTCCGTCGGCCAGCAGTTTTTCTTGCAGACAGTTCCACAGAGCCTTGTATTCCTGGGCTGAGCAAAGGCCTTTGCCCCACCAGAACCAACCGCCGCTGTTCTCGTGCCAGGGACGGAAGATGAAGGGTACAGGCTGGCCGTGTTCATCCTTCAGCGAACGAAGGAAACGGGAAAGGCGCTGCATCCACTGTTGGAACTTCTGATGCTGACTGCCGCCCGGGAGAATGCTGCGAACGGTGTTGGCATCCTTGTTGTCCCACGCCGTTCCGCCTGTCAGCGGATTGCGCGGATGCCACGAGATGGTAGCGACACCGCCGCGACGCACATGCGCCAGCAACTCTTCGCGTAAACGGACGAAGGGGACATTGTCCAGACTTTTGGCTTCGTCCACTTCAATACCGCCCAGTTCGAACCCCATCACGGCGGGGTAGTCACCACAGACGGCAAGCACATCCGAGCGACCACGGTCCCACTGCCAGCCAAGGCCATAGAAGGGATCGTCCTGATGACCAAACATGATGCCACGGACACGGAGTTCTTTCAGGCGTTGCAGCAAAGCTTCCCGACCTTGCGAACTCATCGGGTAGAGCGGCTGAACCGGGGGAACGACAGTCGGTGTGGCCTGCGTACGACCTATGGGCATAATCTTCAGGTTATCGAAATACGGAGTAGAGACGTGACGCTCTTTCAGAGGAGCTATCAAGCCTGCCATGCCCTTGCCGTAGTGATCCGAAGTGACCTGCACAACCTCGACGCCATCGACGTAGCCCGTAATCTGGTCGCCCTGGAAGCGAAGTCTGATGTTATGCCATTCGAGGGGAGAGAAGTTGCCCGGCACAGCCTCTGCCAACGTGTATTCTCCGCCAATCTCCACATCCTTGCGGGCCAGGATGATGGCCTGCTGCTCCTTGTCACCGATAAGCTCCTTCTGGTCGCGTTTCCCGCGAGTAAGGATGAGTGTCACCTTTCCCCGGTCGTCTATCTTCAGGTAGTACCCCTTGGCCCAGATGCCGTAACCGGAACCTACATCACAGATCCGCCCCATCACACCGGCCTCGTCGCCGGGATTGAGATATACGTCGGCACTGACCTCGTAGTCCTGCCAGCCGGCGTCGCCAAATATGGTGTAGTGATGCCATTCGGGTGCCCAGCTGAGGGTGTGGGAACCGACCACTTGCTGGATGCAGCTTCCCTCGCCCTTCGGAGAAGGGGTGAGGCTGTAGCATCCTATCAAATCTGCTAAATAATGCGGCAAGTAGCCCCACTCGGAAGGATTCTTGTACTGTTCGAAATCGTCCTCATAGGGAATTGGGAAAGGTTGGGAGGCCGGTATATTGTCAAACGTCCCCTTCTGTTGCCCTGTTGTCGTGGAGAAGGAATAGACGGCACCGGGCTTCAGCGTAATAGAGAAACTTCCGTTCTTGGGGGTGATGTCCTTCTGGCGCACGAATTGTTGCAGAGAGTCGCTATACCACACACAGAGTTTGCCCGTGGCAAGGCCGTCGCCCACCTCTATCTTCACCTTCTGCGCTTTTTTCGCCCCTTTCGTCTCGGCAATGATGCTGTAGTCGCCCGTCTGCGGGTTGCGCAGCGTCACCATCGAACCGCCACCGGGCAGATTCAGGCAACCGTCGTCGATGTATCGCCAACCCACGCGGGTAAACTGGCCGTAGTGCGCATAGCCCCACAAAGCCTCGCGGACGTAGTAGTGTCCGCTCCACGGTTCCTGCGCGAGAAGCATCGGAGGCTCCTTGCTGTAAGGCTCCAGCGGATACGTTGCACCGATATCGTACCAGTTGATGACTCTTGTAGCGCCGCTGACGATATAGTTCTGGTTGAAGCAGCGGACTATACTGATGAGGCAATCAAAGCCCGGCAGATAGACGTGGTCCTCGCTGTTCCAGATGGGTTTGCCCATGTCTTCCGCCATCTTGCGTTCTTCAGGAGTCAACTGTATCTCGCTGAACGTGTGGGCACAAATGGCGTCGAGGGCATCGCGCAACTCCTGGTCTTCCTGCATCCGTTTGAGGAAATCCATCTTACTGTCGCCCCAGTTGCCAAAGCCGTGTAGCTTCACATTTCGGAAGCCGTTTTCGTTCATGGCTTTGCGCAGGTTCTTGGCGAAGTCGGCGTTCCATCCCTTCTCGTTGTGGCAGCCCAAAGCATCCAGTTCCAGACCGTGCACCTCGCGCAGTCCCTGAAGCCAGTCCACGTAGTAGTCCACCATGTTGTCCGACCAGATGTTGCCCACCCAGGCTGGGGCGCTCCACGAAGTGGCGTCGAGGGCAAGAGCGGGATTACGCCGTTTTGCCTCCTGCATCACCCACCACATATAGCCGCGCAGGTAGTTGTGGTCGCCCTGATAGTGGCTGTGCGAGGGCATCGAGCCCTGCGTACTGTTGCCGTCGCCCGGCACTTCCACAAGGATAGCACTGAGGCTGGCTCCAAACATGGGCCGGTAGACCATATCCATAATCTGTGAGCGCTGAGGTTCAGGATAATCCTTCAGCAGCACAGAAGTGGCACCACCGCCATTCACGGCTCCGATGCCGTCGAACTGTTTGCCCTTGGCGCTGGCGCTCAACTGAATGGTCTGTGCCTTAGCGCCGCTAAGGAAAAGGCTCAATAATGCTCCGATGAGCAGATGTCTTCTTGTCATTTTCATATATGTTTCTTTTCTTTCCTAATATATAAATATGGAACACGCGCGAGGAAGGAGATACCAGCATCATCGAAGCATTTAAGCATCTGCCGGCTGTCATCGTAGGCTATGTTGTCCGCAAAGGTACGGACTTTTACCGAGAGTGGCTGACTCTTTCTTAACCATTGATGGCACCGCCGATTAAATGAAGAATGAAGAACGAAGAATATGCTGCAGCCGTAAATAGTAAATCGTAAAATAGTAAATAGTAAAATCGTAAATTATATGATGATTTTCTTCTTGTTGAAGTTCTCGCGGAACTCTGTCGGGGTACATCCTTTATGCTTGCGGAACAGGCGGTTGAAGTTGGAGAGCGTGTTGAAGCCTGAGTCGAAACATATCTCAGCTGCCGTCATGGTGGTGTCTATCAGCATCCGTGAAGCATAGCCCAGGCGAATCTCGATGATATAGTCCGACAAGGTGCGGCCTGTGCGTTGGCGGAAGAAGCGGGAAAAGGCTACGGGGGTCATCCCTACCAGCTCTGCCATTTGTTCGAGACGCACCTCCTCGCGGAAATGACTCGCTATGTACTGCTGCAC
This sequence comes from Bacteroidaceae bacterium, assembly GCA_017483665.1. Lineage (GTDB taxonomy): Bacteria > Bacteroidota > Bacteroidia > Bacteroidales > Bacteroidaceae > Physcousia. The sequence continues at coordinate 5,705 of JAFUVM010000031.1, read as the reverse complement.
TTTATTGACGCGGCGGCTCTCGCTGCTTGTCTTGACGCGGGCAAACGAGGAGCTGGACAGGGTGCGGCTGTCGTCGGCAAGCGACAGGTCGTAAAGCAGTTCGAGGAAGCTCAGCACGGCATGGAAGCCGTGCTGCTGACACGTCAATTCGTCCAGTCTCCTGTATATCTTCATGATGGTGAGCTGCGAAAAGGCAAGCCCCAGGCGGGCACGCTCCAACATCTGACGAATGGAGTGAAACTGATTCTTGCACAGCAGGCTCTCGGGCAGCACGTCCGAGGTGAACTGTATGGTAATCTCTCTGATGTCCTTGCTGTGACATTCCCCTTGTTCCCACACGTGTTCCAGGTTTGGGCTGGCGATGAGCACCAGGTCATAATCCCCTATCGTCTCGCTGCTGTCCCCCACTGTCCGCCGCACTCCCGCAGCGTTGCCGATAAAGTTAAGCTCGAATTCGGGATGGCTGTGGATGGGGAAGTCGAATGATGATTTGTGGCGGTCGGCCAGGTAGAAGCAGTCGCTGTCGGAGAGCGGCGTTATCTCGCGCATCACCGATGGTGCAGTGGGGTCTTGTTGAGTCATGGCGGTTATGTGTTTTCCTGTGTCATAAGCATTGTTGCGACGCGCTCCATGAGTTCCATGCACATGCGGCCATTGTGGTATGGACACTTCCAGAAGCCGGCATGGTCGTCATCGAGGTTCACACTGCCGTCCCCGCGGATGCTCCAGTACCACTCGCCGTGTGCGTGGTCGACAAGCCGGTTCTTGATGTACTCCCACAGTCGCAATGCCTTGTCCAAAGCCTTCTCGTCAGCGAAATGCTGATAGAGATTGAAGAAGCCCACGACAGCCTCTGCCTGCACCCACCAGTGGCGGTCGCAGTCGAAATGCGACCCGTCGGGCTCGCCTTCATAAATCATGGAGCCGTCGGACTGCAGCCCTTTCTCGCTCGCCAGCGCCACTTCTCTTACGACAAGCTCCACCTTATTCAATATAGCCTTGTCTCCAAGCACAAGCGCAGCCTCGTGCAGCAGCCACGAACACTCTATGTCGTGACCATAGCTTTCGGTAATGCTGCGGCGCGTCCAGTCCATATCGAAGAAGAGGTCGAGGTGATGTGTCTCGGGGTTGAGTATGTGGTCGGTGAAGAGGGAGACCAGACGCCTGACTGCCGCTGCGACCTTCCCTGCACATTCGCATTCAGGGTTTGTTTCGCGCAGCAGGCGAAGCAGATTGGTATAGGGTTCAATGATATGCAGATGTGTGTTCTGACTCTTTGGATAGTTCTCGTCCTTGTCTGAGAGACGCATGTCCGCTATGGGTTGCCATTCGCGGGTACAGGCCTCGATATAGCCTCCGTAACCGGAGTCCCAAGCGTGGTGTTCTATGATGTCGAAGAGGTGGAGGGCTGTCTGCAAAGCCTCGTCGTCGCCTGTAGCCCGGGCGTATTCCGAGAAGCCGTAAAGCATGAAGCCCTGAGCATAGAACTGTTTCTTGGTATCGAGCGGCTGTCCTTCTGCCGTGACGCTCCAGAACGTTCCGCCATATTCCTTGTCGATGAAATGGGCGAGGATATAGTCTTTGGTCAGCCGGGCCGCCTCGAGACAGACGCTGTCGCCAAGGATGCGATAGGCTGAGCTGAAGGTCCAGAGCAGCCGTGCATAGAGGATGGCACCGCGCGGCGCATCCTTTTCTGTCTGTCCCTTTCCCGTCATCCGCCCATACCAGCCGCCTCGTTCCGTGTCGAGCATGTTGTCGAGCCAGAACCGCAGAATGTTTTGCGTCAGACAGTCGTGGGCTTCGCGGGAGAGTGTGCGCAACAATGTCTCATTTGAAAAGGATAGATGACTCTTTGCAGGCATGGCGATGTGAATTATTTAGTTCTTGGTTTTCGTCATTTACTGATGATTACTTTCCTGCCGCCGCGAATGTAGAGGCCGGACTTCAGCGGCACTTGCCCTGCGGCATGCTGTCCGACGGACACTCTGCGCCCCGTGAAGTCAAACCACGTGCCGTTTGCCTGCTCACGGCGTGCCGTGTCGTCTGTCACACCGTGGAGTGTGAAATCCAACCCGTCGGCACTCTCTTCAATCTTGAAGTACGAGCGTCGCTCTGACGAAACAAGGTAGCAGCTGAAGGGAGGCAGCGCGGTGCTGGTCGTGGTGCGGTAGATGTTTGCGCCGGTCGTCCTGATGTAATAGCCTTCGCCTGCAAGAAGTGTCCTGCCCGGATAGGTACCCGTCAGGAGGTTGGGAAGGCTGGAGGTCGAAGACTGGTCGCTGTCCGTTGCTTCGGGGAGGCTGTAGACTTCGCTCTTGTCCAGCGCGGTCAGGGTGACGGTAGCCTTGGCCGTACCCTTGAGCAGGACGGGTGTTCCGTAGGGAACGCATTCGCCGGCCTGTGCGACGGGGGTCAGGATGACGGACGGGCTGGCTATCTCTGTGACGATGAAGGCTGTGCAGTCCTCTGGCACACGCCAGGCGTACGGCAGACAGACGGCAGCATAGCCGTTGGCCCCGAACTTGTAGCTCACCTCGGAGGTGTGCAGGATGCCGTCGAGGGTCTGCACCTCGCTGTCGCTGAGCGCACGGCCGTAGATGCGCACCATAGCCACGTCGCCGTCGAAGGGATAGCTGCCCGTCGTCCCCGTGGCGGACGGCTCGTAGTTGCCGTGGGCGTCGCCTCCGATGGCAAGCCACGTGGAGGGCGTCCACTCGTAGACGGGACATTCCTTGAAGGTCAGCCAGCGCTGGTCGGCCAGCTTGCCGTTGATGTAGAAGCGGGAAGTATAGTGCTTACGGTCGTAGACGATGACGTAGTGCGTATAGTCGGTGGTGAGGGTAGCATCCTGCGCCCACATCCACTGCGTCTTGCTGTACGAGCCGTCGGCCTTGTTGCCTTGCGTCACGGTCGTGTAGCCGATGTTGCCCTTGGTGTTCATCTGTATGCCAAAGCCGTAGGTGTTGACGAGCCCCAGCGGACGGGTGATGGCCTTGGGCAAGGCGTTGTTGTTCCGGCAATAGACCTCGACGCTGTAGGCATCCGAGAGCTGACTCATGGCAGACGGGGCGTCGCCCAGCATGTACTTGAAGAACTGTGTCTTCGTGGCACTGAACTGTGCCTCGTAGAGGTTGATGTCGGCATTATAGCGCATCGGCACCTCGCCCACCATTGCGATGGGTCTGTCGCGATACGACGGCGCGTGGTTCACGGCTCCCTCTGGCGTGAATTCGCAGTCCATGATGAGCTCTGTGCCGAGCGATGCCTGGGGCTCGGTGAACTTCCGGACTTCGTCGTCGTATAGCTTGAGGGCTGCCTTCTGCGTGAGGGCACCGTCGTATATCCTGGCAAAGACGAAGCTGCATGCCGTCGATGCCTCGGCACTGCCGTTGTAGGAGGCTGATGTGGCGTCGCCGCCCAAGCAGATCCACATGCCTTTGCGCCCCTTCTGCGTACCGCATTGAGGCAGGGGCATGTCGGTGCCGGCACGTGTTCCCGTGCACACCAGCTTGCCGTTGATGTAGTAGCGCATCGTGTGGCTCGGCCTGTCCATCGTGGCTACGATGTGGTAGAACTTGCCGGGGATGAGGATGGAGTCGCCTGTGATGCTCTTCATGGTGCTGCTCACACCGCTATTGTGCCTGTAGCTGAAGCAGCTTGCCACGGCCGAGCTGTAGAAAGCCCAGCCGCCGTCCTGCTCGTTGCCCAGGATGCACGAACGCGCGATGCCGCCGCTCTGGTCGGCCAGGCCGTCGGGACGCACCAGCATTTCCCAGGTCACGCTGCTGTTGAAGGCCTCAGCCAGGGGAGACCCTTCGTCGTAGGTGGCATAGAAGAAGTCGGATGCGCGTGCCTTGCTGCAGCCGTAGTACACGTCGCCAGCAGCGTCGTAGAACGTGGCAGCCGCGCCGTGCTTGCCGATGCGGGTCTCGAAGGTGCCCAGGTTGACGATGCCGTCCGCCGTGAAGCGAAGGTCGAGCAGACGCTCAGCCTCTTCCACCTCGCCGGAGCGTTTCAGGTCCTTCGTGATGAGCTTCTGCCGTATCAGGGCATTGTTGATGCAGGTTGCTATCTGCGTGGCGCCCAGAGTCGTGGGGTGAAGACGGTCCAGGGTATAGGCGCCCCAGTCGTTGCTGAAGGGAATGGTGGAGCAGTCCACGTAGTACTGCCCGAACTGATTGGCAATGTACCTGATGCTGGCGTTGGCATCTGCCTGGCTCCAGCCCTTCGCATTCTTCTCGCTGATGCCGTTCCCCCTCGGAAAGATGCTCAGGCAGACGATGCGAGCCTGCGGGTACCACGTGGTCAGCTTGTAGAGGAGCCGTTGGTAAGCGCCCCGAAACGTGACGGAATCGGTGAAGTTCTCCGTCCTGTACTCGCCCAGAGGCACACGGGCCACGTTCCAGTCGTTCGTGCCGCCGGCGATGAAGATGAAGTCGGGCTTGCCGGCCCGTCCCAGCGCCTTCATGCGGTGGTTGCTGAGGAACGGCGCATTGCTGTTCAGCTCGTCGGCAGCCACGCGACTGCCGCTCCACGAGGCATTGGCCAGGAAAGTGAGTCCCGACAGTCGGCTCAGCTGCATCCACCACGTGTCGCCCACCTGTATGCCGTTGTTCTTCTCGCGGTTCTGGTCGTAGTAGACAGCATACCCCGCAGGGATGTAGTCGTAGTAGGTGGAGATGGAATTGCCCAGAACGGCAAACGTCAGGCTGTCCGGGTTTTGTCCCCCGGCGCCCATGCACACCAGCATGAGCATCAAAGCAAGCAGATTTTTCTTCATGTCGTCGATTAGATATGAATTCTCTACAAAGTTACTCATTATTATAATAAGAGTGGCAAAGCATCCCCACCATTTAACACATCTTAACAGAGCACAAGAACAAGGAGAACAGTTTTACATCAAAAGCCACAAAAAGCACATAATCCGTGCAATCCGTTCAATCCGTGGTTAACATCTAAAAACACGCTCCGCCTGCGCCTGAGGCAATAACCGAAGAAAGAAACTAAAACGCGAATTACCATAAATGCCCGCGAATTACCATAAATATAAATAGTTCTCAAGACGCTTTTTACCAATAAAAGACGAATTGAATTATAGAATTAGCCCCCTAATTAACAGCAGATTACAGCAAGATAAGCACTTTCTGGAAGAAATGTTTCATAAAATCTTGCCCAATCCGAATAACTGTTGTATCTTTGTGCGGTGAAACAGCGAGAAAGTTGTTTGCACTAAAATTAGAGAATGCGATGAGTATGATCACCTTATTTAATATGGCAAGTTGCCTATAATTGGTAGAAAATGGTTAACTTTGCAACGCAAAGTTTGTAAAACAGCAGACAATATGGCAAAGATAACAGTACAGAATACGCAGATAACGGTCATAAGGCAGAATGAAGATGACTATATCAGCCTGACGGACATGTTGAAGGCTAAAGATGGTGAGTTCTTCTTCTCTAACTGGCTGCGCAACCGCAATACCATAGAGTTCCTTGGAATATGGGAGCGGTTGATGAATCCGAATTTTAATTGTGCCGAATTCGACATAATTAAATCTCAGGCAGGGTTGAACCGTTTCCGTCTCAGTGCCAAAGAGTGGACAGAAAAGACTAATGCCATCGGTATTATCTCAAAGGCAGGGCGTTATGGTGGCACATACGCCCACAAAGACATTGCCTTTGAGTTTGCCATGTGGATAAGCCCAGAG
>JAFUVM010000030.1 GCA_017483665.1 Bacteroidaceae bacterium | reverse complement strand
GGAACATCAGCAGGAGGTGCAGCGCGAGATGGTGACAGAGCATTGCTATGTCCGCCAGATGCTGACGGCTCGCGAGGCGTTTGAGAAAGGTTATGGGGAAGTCTGGATGAAGCGAATGATGCGGCGCAACCTGCTCATCGCTGCCTTCTTTGCCACGAACCTGGCTTTCGGTGTGCTGGGCACATTGCTGATGTACACGCAGCAGCGCAGGGAGGAGGCAGGCGTGAAGCGTGCCTTCGGCGCTACCCGGTGGCGTGTCTTCTGGGACTTCATCCGCGAGGCATGGCTCCTTACCACCGTCAGCGTCCTCATCGGCTGCGTCATCTACTTTCAGTTCGCCGCCTCGCACGGCCTCTTCTGGATGGAGAGCAACGACAATCCTGCCGTCCACTTCTGGTTCTACGACTTCGGCAAGCACTTCATCGTCGCGTCCCTCATCGTATACATTATTATATTATGTACAGTCCTCGTCGGCACCGCCATCCCTGCCTGGCACATCTGCCGCAGCACCATTACGGAAGCAATAAGAGAAGAATAAGATTTGTGGGGATTGGCGGATTCTTGCGATAAAAACTTGTGGGGATTGGATATTTTTTATAAAATAATTTTGTGGGGATTGGAATAAATTGCTATCTTTGCGGCGTAAACGCCGCAAAACTGCTTACGCTCGGCAATTGATGCAAGCATCATTGCTCTCGCTTAATCGCAGTTTTGCAGCCATAAACACATGGTTTTATGGAAGAAAGACTGTTCAAAAGAAAGATTTACAATCAATTGCTAAACTGGAAGCAGGAATCGGACGGCAAGAGTGCATTGCTTGTTGAAGGCGCAAGACGCGTCGGGAAATCGACTATCGTGGAAACCTTCGCCAAAAACGAATATGAGTCCTACTTACTAATAGACTTCAACAAGGCATCGAAGGCCATCAAGGATTTGTTCAATGACTTGATGGATTTGGACTACCTGTTCCTGTATCTCCAGACGGCATATCATGTGACACTGAAACCCAGGAAATCTGTCATCATCTTTGATGAGGTGCAGAAGTGTCCGATGGCACGTCAGGCTATCAAATATCTGGTGGAAGATGGGCGTTACGACTACATCGAAACAGGCTCTCTAATCAGCATCAAAAAGAACACCGATGGCATCACTATTCCCAGCGAGGAAGATAGGATACAGATGAATCCGATGGATTTTGAGGAGTTCCGATGGGCTTTGGGCGACGAAGCAACGGTTCCGCTTCTGCGTAAATTCTGGGAGCAGCAGCACGCCCTTGGACCAGCTCATAGGGAGATGACACGCAACCTACGGCTATATATGTTGGTGGGTGGTATGCCGCAGGCCGTCAACGCCTATCTTGACACCAATAACTTCAGCAAGGTGGATCAGGTGAAGCGGCGCATACTCAAGCTCTATGAGGATGACTTCCTGAAAATAGACCCATCAGGATGCGCATCGGTCATGTTCCGCTCCATACCCGGTCAGCTAAGCCGAAATGCAATACGATATGTGCCTTACTCGGCTGTAGGAAAGGTGGACGATGAGAAAATGACGGAACTGCTGAAAGCCCTTGAGGACAGCAAGACAGTAAACATGTGTTACCATGTGAACGACCCACAGGTTGGTATGGGGCTTACGAAGAACAAAGACCAGTTCAAGATGTTCGTGTGCGACACAGGATTGTTCATTACACTGGCGTTTTGGGACAAGAGCTTTACGGAGAATATCATTTACGAGAAACTGTTGGCTGACAAGCTGCCTGCCAACCTAGGATACGTTTATGAGAATCTTGTCAGTCAGATGCTGGTGGCCGCAGGGAATGAACTCTTCTACCACACCTGGCCTCGCGATGAGAAACACTATTATGAGACTGACTTCCTGCTGTCTCGCGGAACAAAGATTTGTCCTGTAGAGGTGAAGTCATCGGGCAATAAGTCCCACGCTTCGCTTGATGAGTTCTGCCGTAAATACTCGTCCAAGGTATTATGGCGGTATATGGTATATACCAAGGACTATGCAAAGGAACAGGAGACCATCATGCTACCGGCATACATGGTGCCATTTTTATGATGAAACAGAAAACTTAAGTACATCAAAATGAAGATACTCGTAGTAGACGACGACAAGAACATACGCTACTCGCTGCTGCGGCTGCTGGAGTACAACGGCTATGAAGTGGTGCTGACCGAAGAGCCGAAGGCTGCCATACAGGTCTTGCAGGACGAGCCCGCGGTGGAGCTGGTGCTGATGGACATGAACTTCAGCTTCTCCACCGACGGCGAAGAGGGCCTGACGCTGCTCAGGCAGGCGAAGCTGTTCCGCCCCGACGTGCCCATCATCCTGATGACGGCCTGGGGAAGCATCGACCTTGCCGTGCGCGGCATGCGGGCCGGAGCCTTCGACTTCATCACGAAGCCGTGGAACGCCGACGTGCTGATGGAAAGGATAAGGACGGCGAGAAGCCTCACCCCATCTCCTCTCCGAGGAGAGGGGCTTTCTGCCGCGAAGGACTCCCCTCTCCTCGGAGAGGGGCTGGGGGTGAGGCTGCCTTCCCTGTCCTATATTTACTCCACTATCAGCCGCATTGCGCCGACGGATGCGCCGGTGCTCATCACGGGCGAGAGCGGCACGGGCAAAGAGCTTATTGCCGAAGCCATCCACAGGCAGAGCAAGCGGGCCAAGGGACCGTTCGTCAAGGTGAACCTGGGCGGCATCTCCACTTCGCTGTTCGAGAGCGAGATGTTCGGCCACAAGAAGGGAGCCTTCACCGATGCGCTGACCGACCGCGCAGGCCGCTTCGAACTGGCCAACGGCGGCACGATATTCCTGGACGAAATCGGCGAACTGTCGCTTGCAAGCCAGGTGAAGCTGCTGCGCGTGCTGCAAGACCAGACGTATGAGGTGCTTGGGGACAGCCGGACACGCCGCACGGACGTCCGCGTCATCTGTGCCACGAATGCCGACCTGCGTGCGATGGTCAGGGAACACACCTTTCGCGAGGACCTCTTCTACCGCATCAACCTGGTTGGCATCCACCTGCCGCCGCTGCGCGAACGCCGCGAGGACATCCCGATGCTCGTGGAGCATTTCCTCCGGGAGGCTTGTGCGGCGAACAACCTTCCCGCCGTGACGGCGTCGCCGGACGCCATCGCCTACCTGCAGACGCTGCCCTTCCCCGGCAACATACGCGAGCTGAAGAACATGGTGGAGCGGGCTGTGCTGTTGGCCTCTCCCCTGCCCTCTCCGAAGGGAGGGGGAGAAAGGTTACTGACTGCCGCTGACTTCCGCAGCGAGGCACAGACCCTCTCTGACTCCAAGACCCTCTCTGACTCCCCCTTAAAGGGGGAGAAGCAAAGCTCGACGGAAGTCAACTCCCTCCCTTTAAGGGAGGGCTGGGGAGGGTCTCTTTCCTCTGTGGAGCGGAACACCATCGCTGCCTGCATTGCCCGCTGCGGCGGCAACCTCTCCCTGGCGGCAAAAGAGCTGGGCATCAGCCGCGGCGCACTCTACCGGAAAATTGAGAAATATGGACTATGAAACTCAAACACTACTTCTACGTCCTTGTGCTGGGCATTGCGATGCTCTCTGCCATAGCAATTTATGCGTTGTTCGACGAGCGCTCCTGGCTGTTCTACACATCGGAGTGCCTCGCCGCGGTGCTGCTGCTCTACCTGAGCTATTTCTACCGCAAAGTGATCCTTCCGTACGAGACGCTCGTGGGCGGCATGGAGCTGGTGCGCGACCTGGACCTGACGACGCGGCTGGCTCCGTCGGGACAGCATGAGACGGACGTCATTGTCCGCACCTTCAACAACCTGCTCAGCCGCCTGCGCAGCGAGCACCTGCGCCTCGAGGAACAGTATTCCTTCCTGAGTCTCCTCATCGAGGCCTCGCCGATGGGTGTGGTGCAATGCAACCTGAACGGCGACGTCACCTCGATGAATCCTGCTGCCAGACAGATGATGTCGGCCGACATAGAGAAGGCCATGCAGACGTTGCCGATGGGGGAATCGACGACGGTGCGCCTGCCGGGCGAGCCGAAGCTGTTCCGCGTCAGCCACCTCTCCTTCCCCGACCGCGGCTACCAGCACCCCTTCTTCCTCATCGAGTCGCTGACCGACGAGGTGCGTCGTGCCGAGAGAGCCGCCTACGAACGTGTCATCCGCATGATGGCGCACGAGGTGAACAACAGCGTGGCGGGCATTGCAGGAAGTCTTTCCGACGACGAAAGGGAACGCCTCCTGGCGCTCTCGAAGTTCGTGACGCGCTTTGCCGAAGTGGTCAAGCTGCCCCGTCCGCAGCTGCTTCTCTGCGACCTGAGCGAGGAGGTGGACGCCTGCCGGCCGTTCCTCGAGAGCCTCTGCACGTCGTCCGGCATCACGGTCGGCTTCTCTCTGGCCGACGATGCCATCCCCATACAGCTCGACGTCGTGCTCTTCCAGCAGGTGCTCATCAACATTGTGAAGAACGCGGTGGAGAGCATCGGCGGCCGTGGCGGACACATCAGCATCACGACCTCCGCCCCGGGGAACCTCGTCATCAGCGACAACGGACACGGCATCTCGCCGGAGGTCAGCTCGCAGCTCTTCACGCCCTTCTTCTCGACGAAGCCGCAAGGCCAGGGCATCGGTCTGCTGCTCATTCGCGACATCCTGTCAACCCACGGCTGCACCTTCAGTCTGCTCACCAGTCCGGAAGACCACATCACGCGCTTCACGATACAATTTCCTTCCCGACAACTTTAACAGGAAAGGGCATAATGTAAAGATTCTTCCTGGTGCCGTGCGTTCTGACGGCGTTTTTAGGACGCTGCGGTACTTTCCTACCCTGCGGACAAAATAACGGCTTAAATCGAGCCGCACCTGGGAACCAACGAGTTACAATGGCTCATTTTCTGGTGCAAAGTCAAGAAAGTGTCACTGCCATTCACGTCAAGGCAAAACGCTGCACACCGAATCGCTCAAAACGGCACTTTCCGTCGGGCGGAAGCGCCTGCCGTGTCAGCCATAAGCACAAGGCTCTTCCGAAATAAGCGCAAGGCTCTTCCGGAAAAAGCCCGTGCCGCTTCGGTCGAAACCGCGCTTCGGGGCAGCAATTCCTGTAAGGATTTTTCAAGAGAGACGCATTCGCCGTTAGCGGACGACAATCTTCCGGACGATGGAAGCGCCGTTGCGCAGCACGATGTGGGCAATGACGGTCTGGCCTGCGGGCAGGGCGTAGCCTATCTGACGGCCCTGGAGGTCGTAGTAGTAGACGGCGGCGATGTCGTCGGAGAGGGACGTCGTCTCCTCGCCGGGCCGCAGGAGGTCATCCGTCGGAACCTCGTCGATGCCGGTGGCTATAGCTGCCGAAGTGGTCTGCTCGAGCAGGCTGTTCACGAGGGCAGACTTGGGCGTGAGGTAGTAGTTGTCGAGCACCTCGAGGCGCGCAGCACTGGCGGTGGTAGTGCGGACGGGCTGTCCGTCGGCATTGAAGCCAAGGGCGCGTGTGCTCTCGCGGATAGTGAAGCGCCCTGCCGAGAAGCCGATAGTCAGTTTCACGGGCACGCTGGAGAGTCCGGCTTCGTTCTTGACGGTGAGGAAAAGTCCGGTGCCAAGGTTGTAGAGGCAATAGTAACTTTCGTCGTCGTGGCGCAGGATAATCCAATGGTTGGCGGGGTCGGTGACGTCAGCCTCTCTGCGCGGTATGCCTACGAGCTCCCGACCGCGTACGGCCAGCACGTTGTCGTCGTCGCCTATCTGATAGGCGCGGAAGGAACAGAGGTGCTCCATCTTGACGGTATTGCCGTAGCGCAAGGGGGCATGCTGTGCAGCCATATCGTAGAGCGCCTTACGCATCTGCTGGACCGTGAAGTCGGTCTCTGCCAGCTCGCGAATGGGCTTCAGGGCATCGGAGGTGTAGCCGTCGAAGCGGTTCTCCCCGTCGAAGAGTTCCTGGACAAGCACCTTCATCTTAGCCAGGGAAGCGTGTGAGGTCAGGAGGTCCTTCATCGAGTTGTACGAATCGGCCAGGTAAGCCGTCTGAAGCGTAGCGACCAGCGAGTCGAGGTTGATGCTCTCCACTACGCTGTGGTCGTCGACGAGCGGCAAGGTGCTGGCCGAGTCCTTCGGCTGGCCATAGCCTCCGGACTGCATGTAGTAGGCGCGGGGCACGTCGCCGGCACGTCCGTGGCCGTAGTCCATGCGGCGGTGGCGCGTGGTTATCTCGCCGTCGTTGATGAAGCTCTGGTAGTCGGTCTGCGTAAACGAAGCGCGGTTGATGAAGTACCACTTGCCGCTGCCCACCGAGCGCTGGTAGTTGTTGCGGTAATAGGCACGTCGGAAGAGCTCGCCGCCCGAGTCGGCCCAATTCTCGATGAAGGAGTACCAGGAGTTCCAGTAGTGCGACTCGCCGCTGTGGCGAATGGTTGCCATGTAGTGCCACTCGGGGTCGTCGACCGTCTTGTACCAGGCCGAGAGCAGCGAGCACGGGTAGCGGATGATGCTGTCGTTCTTGTTCTTGTCCTTCACCACGACGATGCGTTCCTCCGGACGGGCGCAGGTGAGGAACTGCACCCACTGCCCGGGTTCCCACTTGGCATGCGATATCATGGCCTGACAGCCCGTTCCTTCGGCTCCGAACCTGTTGATGGTGACGTCGTCGCCCCAAGCCAGGGCGCCGGCACGGAGGTAGGTGGCCAGGTTCGGCGTCTTGTCCACGTCGCCATCGTCCCAGATGGAGAAGAGCGCCTGGTTCCAGTATGAGGAGGGAATGGTGTCGGTCTTCTGCCCGTTCTCGTTCGGCACGGTCTGGCCCGCCTTCTGTATGCCCATGTATCCGCCCGTGATGCCCAGCGTCATGAGGTACGTGTTGATGGTGGCCCACTGCTTGGGCATGAGCACTTCCTGGTAGCACCACTCGTAGGATTCGTTCTGCGGAGCGCCGGCAGCCGTGGAGTGTCCGAACCAGAGATGCGTGGCCGGTGTGGGGAAGCCGCGCAGGTGGGCGTCGATGACGGGATTGCTGCCCGTGCGCTCGAAGTCGAGCTCCATGAGGCGCGTGATGCGCTTGTAGCCTTCGGGAGCCTGTATCTCTACGCGATACCACGTGTCGGCCGGGAACGACATCTCGGGGATGATTTCCATATCGACGGTCCTGCTTCTGGTGCAAGCCTGAGTGACGCTGTGCCGGAGGAGTACCTCGTCCGTCTCACAGTCCTTGACGAGGATGTTCAGCGTCACGTCGCCCGTCACCTTGGCCTGCAGCTTTGCCGTAGCCGAAACGGTGGCGCGGGGGATGCGCAGGCAGTAGACAAGCGTGATGCGGTCGTCGGTTTCGAAGGTCGTGTAGCTCTCCGTCTTGCGGAAGCCTGCATACCGGCCTTCTATCTCGCGATAGTGGCAATTGCCGTAGATAACGTCGGTGGCCTGCGTCTGCAACGTGCAGAGCAGCGCCAGCACAGCAAGGATGATGCGATGTTTCATGGTCTTTTGTGTCAGTTTTAGTTCTTTTATCTATTTCTCGCGCCTCAGGGGGCAAGTTCGTCCAGCTTGTTCTGCACGGCTTCCCTTCTTTGGGTGCGCGGACTCTCCTCTGTCTCGGTGTAGTAACCCTTCTGGCCGGGCATGCCATCCACGAAGTCGCGCAGCGAACCCTTCTCGTCCACCTGCTCGTGCCAGAGCTGTTCGTAGTCGCGGACATAGTCGGCGCGGGGCACGACATTGGTGTCGAACGACAGCTCGATGCAGGTGGAGTCCTGGAAGTTGCCATAGCAATAGATGAAGTGCTCTACGAAGCCTGCATTCTTTATGGTATTGAAGGTAATGTTCACAAGGCCCATCTTGTGCGGCAACACGACGATGGGAAGTTCGTCGCGCGGCACGATGCACCCGCAAGTCGTCTGCACCTCCTGGATGAAGAGCGGATTGTCCGAGGTGTTCTCTATCTCATAGCTAAGGTCCATCATCTCGCCCTGAATGACAGGATAGTAGTGGCGCACGGGGTCGACAACAATGACGGCCGCCGGCTTCAGCTGTTTGTCGCACGAGACAAGGCAAAGCACAGACACCAGCAGGAGTATTCCACAGTTCACGGTTACCTTCATGATTCTCACTATTTCCAAATCCCTTATTCCCTAATCTCTAATCCTTAATCCCTAATCCCTAATCCTTAAATCTTCAGAACCTAAAAGCCTTCTATCTCGTCGAGCGCCATCGTGCGCTCTTCTTTGTTGCGGACAATGGTCAGAACCATGCTTCCCTGAGAGCCGGACGGAATGTCGAACTCGGCCACGGCCCGTTGCAGGTCGTCGGGAAGAGGCTTGGGGACGACCCTGCCCAGCTCGCGTCCGCCAATGCAGAGCGACACACTTTGCGGCAGGGCAATGTGGTAGATGGAGTTCCGGGCCATGCAGACACGCAGACGTTTCAGCCCCTTCATGGCAGGAATGGCGATGCGCAGGGCCGGGTCAGCCGAGGAGAGCATCAGGCCGCAATGGTAACATGAAGGCAGACCGAGAAGCCCGTCCGTGAGGACGCCAATGTCGTTGTAATCCTCATCGAGCGCGGTTAGCGGCTCCAGGCGGACGCCTTTCAGCTGATTCCTGTTTCCAATGGACCTGGCATGCTGGAGGATGTAGCGATAGTCGCTGACATATTTGTCCAGACCCGCACCCGACTCGCTGTAGGAACGATAGCCCTGGTGCACGAAATCCTCCAGCGCGTCGAGCATCCGGCTGCAGTCCGTCGTATCGGCAGCAAGGCGCTTCAGCTCCAGACGCGTGAAAGTCATGGCCCGACACATCTTGCCAATGCGTTCGCGCTCCTTTCCCTCCGTCTTGGGAAGAAGTGCGCTGAGCTTGTCATAGAAACGGATGAACTCGTCGGCCGGCAGGTAGGTCTCCACGGCCTTCGACACGCCTTCGTACAGCGGGAGGCTCTTGCCGCCCGACCGGACCATGTCCTCCTGCTTCAGGATAAAGTCGCAGATAGCTTCTCCCGCCACGGGATACCGCTCGCGGCAAAAGTCGTGCAGCAAGGGACGCCACTCGGCATCGGGATCAGCGAGAAGGGCTGCCAGCACATACCGCTTCAGGCGGTAGAAGGTGCTGTAGTCCGTGCCGCTGCCATTCATGAAGATGCCGTTCACACCCAGACGGGCATAAAGGCGCAGACGGTGCTGGAAGACTTCGAAGATGGGCAGCGGCGTGAAGTAGTCGTCAAAGTTGTTGACGTAGTCCCACACGTATATTCGCTTCGTCACAGCAGTCCAACGTTTCACCAAGGCTACAAACTCATCCTCCCCGGCGCAGTGGTCAGGCGAGAGCGGAAAGTCGATGGCACTTATCAGCACACCGGCATTGTCGGGCAACGGACCGCTCGGCAGGCTGTTCGTCGTGCGGTAGCTGGAGGTGAAGAAGATGTGCTTGGGGAAGCGCTCGGTCAGCTGTCCGAGCATGTGGTAAACGGCTCCGGAGGCATCGCCCTCCTTGTTGCCATATTCGCGGCAACGGCGGCACAGGCACACGATGGCGTTGTCGTTGGGCAAGATGGCAAAGCGGCTGGTACGCTCCTTACCGTAATTATCGCGGATATAGTTGCAGATGTAGTCGTACAGAGCATCCGACGAGAAGCAGAACTGGTCGCGGTTGACACCGTTGCCGACCCGGGCATAGACACTTGGCGAGGGGTTCTCGGGGAGGACTGCCGAAAGGTTATGCCCCCAGATGCCCCAGTCGCGGTCCACACTGTTGAGGTAAAACTGTTCGTCATCGCCTCGCGCTGTCTCGGGAAGATGTATCTCGCGGTACTCAAAAGGGAAGGAATCCGGCTGCTGTCCAGAATAGCTGCATGTGTTCAACAACAGAGGCCAGAGCATCAGGAAGGTATTCATGTGGAAGTTCTTTATCATTGTTAGTTTTGAGCTGTATTTAGAATGCGACATGCACCTGTGCGGTGAAGGAGAAGATATTGCGGTAGGCAGAGGCCAGCGAGCCGTCGTCGCGGCGGTAAGGGTTGTAGCAGGTGTTCCAGCTTCCCGCCAGTCCGAGGCAGAGATGCCGCGAGCAGAGGTACTGGAAGTCAAGACCTACCATGGCGTTCGTATGCGAAACGTTGCGGAGCGCGGTCTGCTCGAAGAACGTCAGCTCGGGAAACGAGCCGAAGCCGGTCAGGAGCGAGACGGACGAGACGTTGTCTCCGTTGAAGAAGAGCTTTCCCTTCACCCCGATGTTGTAGTACAGGCTGCCGGAAAGGATAGAGAGGTCGGCGTTCGTGGTCAGACGGATGCGCTCCCAGGCCTTTTCGACGGAAGGCGACACGATGAAGAGGTTATGCTCTTCGTTCGTGGACTGAGCGGAACTGCCGCTGCCCAGGTACAGGTACGTGGGCGGTGTGCGACGGTAGCCGAGGCGAAGCGTGGGGGTCCATCCCCTGGAGGCTGCGTATGAGGCAGACACGTTGGCCCCCACCTTATTGAAGTAGCGCGTGGAGAAAGCTGCGTTCACCATGCCGCTCCAGCGGGCATTGAATACGTGGTCCCACTGCGCCATGAACTCCAGGCCGACGCCGCCCGACTCATCTTCCCCTTCTTCCGGATTGTGGTAGCCGTCGATGCCTTTGTAGCTCACCTGCCCTGTGTACGTGTTGCGCCGGGCTACCCTTGCATAGGTGACGGAAGCGATGGAATAGAGATGGCCTACGGAGGACAACGAGCCTTCGCGCGTGTCGTAGATGGCACGGGTGTAGGTGGCGTCCACTCTGTTCTTGAATCCCCGGAAGGAGAGGTAGCGCATGTGGCGCGTAAACTCTTCCTGCTCGGCGTTGCTCGGTTCGTAGTTGCGGCTCTGGAAGTCGTGGGCTTTGGAAAAGTCCTTCAGGTATTCGTAGGCGACACCCTTGGCGTAGAGGAGCTCGCGATTGGCGGCGTCATAGACCAGGGCAGAGTCTATCACCTGGAGGGCAATGTCGGGCATGCGGTTCTTCAGCAGCTGTGTGGCCCACTCCTGACTGATGCCTGAGAAGGCGGCTGCCAGCTGCGGGTTGACGTACTCATCGTCCTTCCGGCGCGGACGGAGCAGGGCCAGGGCCTCACTGTTGCGTCCTTGTTCCTGCAAGGCAACGGCCTGCTTGACGATGAAGTACGGCGATTCGGGATAAGCCTTGATGCCCATATCGGCATAATGGTGGAACTGCACCTTCCGCTTCAAGGTCTGGCTCATGTTGATGAGGCAGCGCAATGCGGCCTCGCTGCCCGGGACGGCGTCGAGCAGGGCCTTGGCCTCGGCCATCGCCTCCTCGTAGCGTTCCTCCTCGACGAGCATCTTCAGCCTCCCAGCGGCGATGTCCTCGTAGGCAGAGGCAAAGCGGAGCCGCTCGGCAGGCCGCTTCTCCGAAGCCTGTCGGCACAGCCGGCTGGCATCCTCGCGGCGGCCCAAGTGCCCCAGCACCATGATTTGCCGGGACACGGCAGAGGGCCAGGCTTCGGCCGAGTCAGGCATGAGGTCGAGGGCACGCAGCAGGTGTTCGTGGGCATCGCTCCATTGCTGTTGTGCTATGTCGCGGTCGGAGAGCTGGAGCATCAGGTCGGTGTAGGCTTCCAGCAGCTCTTCGTCGTCGGGTTGTGTCAAGTAGAGTTCGTTCAGGAGGCGCTCGCACCGGTTTTCGTTGCCGAGGGCCTTTTCCAGCCCGTAGAGCTTCATGAGGAGAGCAGGCGTGCGTCCGTCCAGCTTCATCGCCTCGTCGAGATAGACGCGGGCATCGTCGTAATAGCCGCGGGTGAGCGAGGTGTTGATGAGATAGTTCAAGGCGTCGCGGTCGTGAGTGGCGAGGAAGAGGCGCCCGTTTGCTTCGTAGGGGTCGCGCATGCGGGCATCGGTTGCCACCTCGGAGAGGAGGTTGTTGTAGATGGTGCTGCTCACCTTCTTGCTTTTGGCAAAGGCCAGTGCCTGGGTGTAGAGCCCGAGGTCGACCATGATGCCCACCTCTTTGTTTATCAGTTCGTAGTCATTCGGGAAGTGGGCCAGGCCGCGGTTGGCTGCACCGATGGCTTTCTCGTACTCGCCCAGCTTCACGTACGTCTGCACCAGCTCAATGTAGTAGTCGCGCACGTTGGGGTCCTGGTCAATCCATTGTTCGAGGTCGTCGGCTGTCTCGCGAAGGGAGTTTTTCTTCAGTACGTTGTCCCAGTTCTCGTGGTTTCGCCTTCTGACGTCGGCAATGACAATGGAGTCGTTGGGATAGATGTGGGAGAGGCGCTTGAGTGCGGCGTCGGCCTCGACGTTGTTCCCTATTTTGCGGTAGAGGGAAATCTTGCGCCGCCAGAGGTCCCGGTCGTAGGGCTGGAACTCGAGCAGCTCGTTGATATAGCAGATGGCACTGGAGTAGTGCTTGAGGTTGTCCTCCACATCCACCAGGACACGCTTTGCCTTGAAGTGCATATCGTTCTCCTGTGTGGCCTTGACGAGCTGGTAGCGTGCCTCCTTAAAGTCTCCGATGATGTAGAAGTAGCGGCCGTTGAGGTAGCGCAGGTCGGGGTCGTCGGGGTACACCTTCAGTCCGGCGTCTATCTCGCGCTTGGCGGTGTTCCACGCATTGGTGCTGATGTAGCCCTCAGCCTGCCGTACATAGTAGCGGGAGGTGTGCAGTTCTTCCTGGGCTCGGGCGGGGAGGCAGGCCAGCAGGAGCAGGGCGAGCAGCAGGGGCAGCTTATTATTCATTGACCATTGACCGTTGAACATTGGGTACTGGGTATTGGGGTGGTTGCTATTTGTTCACTTTTATCTTTTCTCTTCACTTTTCGCCTTCGGTTTTCTTTCTCTTCTTGACGCCGCGGCGCTGTATGGGCTTCCAGACGGCGGTCGTGCCCTTGATGAATCGCCAGTAGCCCACATTCGAGCAATAGGTGATGATGGGATGGTAGATGAAGGGTTCGAGCAGGGCGGCCAGCAGGAGCTTGGCATAGCTGAGCTTACAGTTCTTCCAGTTGACGGCCTTCGTGTCGTAGTCGAAGAAGATGACGAACACGGCCATGAAGATGGAGAAGAGGTAGATCATGCCGAAGAGCACGAAGGCGGAATCCCAGTTTACGCCGCCGATGAAGATGAGCCAGACCATGAAGATGAAGCCAACGAGCTCGAGGACCGGGGCGATGAACTCGAAGATGAAGAGATAGGGCAGCGTGAAGGCGCCTATCGGTCCGTAGTGCGGATTGAAGAAGAGCTTGCGGTGGTTCGAGATGATCTCGAAGAGTCCGCGTGCCCAGCGGAAGCGCTGACGGGTGAGGGCTTTCAGGTTGCCCGGCCCTTCCGTCCAGCAGCAGATGGTGGGCACCTGGGCCAAGCGGAAGTCCTGTCCGGTGTTCTTCATGTAGGTGACCATGCGCAGCAGCATGTCGACGTCCTCGGCCATGCTGGTGGGGTCGTAGCCTCCTGACTTCACGGCAATATCGGTATCGAAGAGTCCGAAGCCTCCGGAGATGTTGGGCAGGGCATTGATGCGCGACCATCCGAGCTTACTGATGAGGAAAGAGCGCAGATACTCGAGCTGCTGGAACATGGGGATGAGCGTGTTGGGCACTGCTGCCTCCACGACGCGGCCGTCCTCCACGATGCAGCCGTTGCTCATTAGCATTGTGGCGCTGATGCCTATCATGGGTCTGTGGCTGTTCACGACGAGCCACATCATGCGGTAGAGTGCCATGGGCTCGATGATGCAGTCCACGTCGGTGCAGACGAAGTACTTGTTGCTGCACACGTTGATGCCTGCATTGGAGCCGTCGGCCTTTCTGCCGCCGTGTTCCTTGTCCACGACGACGAGCTTGCTGAAGCGTTCCTCGGTGGACTTGAGCACGCGCTTGATGGGCTTCGACTGCACTTTCATGGCGATGTCGTAGGGCACCTCCACCAGCTTGTACTCGTTGATGAGGAGCTCCATCGTGCGGTCGGTGCTGGCATCGTTGACGATGATTATCTCGAAGTTGGGGTAGTCTATCTGCATGAGGGAGTTGACGTTGTCGATGATGGTCACCTCCTCGTTGAATGCAGGCGCGATGATGGAGACGGCAGGCGTCAGGGGGGAGCCCTGCAGGAAGTACTTTATCGTCTCGTCGTCGGGCAGGTTGATGCTGAGCTGCTTCTGCGCCTGGCGGCTCATGAAGACGAGATAGAGGTAGCTTGCCATGAGCATCAGGGTGTAGAAGAAGACGAGATAGCTGAAGATGTAGTATAGGATTGCCCACATAGCCGTGTTCCTTTCTTGCTTTTTCTGCGTTTAATCGTTTAAGACGGTCTCGACCGACGGATGGTATGCCTGCTCCCTGTCGAGGCGTATCTTCTCCAGGGTGATGGGATTGTTGAAGAACCCGAAGAAGCGCTGGTCGGCCTCCGTTGCCTCCTGCTCCAGCTTGCGGAAGAGGGCACGCCCTTCGTCGCCGTAGTTGTACAGGCATCGCAGCGCCTCGAAGCGCACGTGCGGATTGGTGGTGTTGTGGTAGCCTTCCAGCAGGGCGTCGATGCCCTTGCCGGTGGCAAAGCGCGTCAGGGCGTGCATGATGGCTACCTTCGTGTCGTCGGGCTGCGTGAGGAGGGTTTCGATGAGCAGGTCCTCGCCGTCCACATAGTGCAGGTAGCCCCAGGTGCGCGATATTTCCTCTATCAGCTTCTTCTTCCTGGTTTGCGAGAAAAGCGGGCGGAGCTGTTCGCAGTATACGCCTTCGTCGAAGCGCCTCATCAGTCGGACGAAGAGGCACTGCGCCTGCTCGTTCTTCTGCATGTTCGCCCATCGTGCCAGGTTGGGCAACTTCAGTCCGGCCTTCCGGCGGCGCTGCAGCGAGTAGGCCAGCTCTATCTCATCCTTGATGCAGCAGTGCTTGTCGAAGAAGTCTGTCTCGAAGTAGTCCAGGTCGCTGTCCGAGCTCAGGGCTATCTGCACGTACATGGCGGTACGCTGCACACGGAGGTACTTGGAGTTGAGCAGTTTGTTCAGCACCCACGGACTGACGGGAAGCTTGAAGATGCGCATGATGTTCATGGCATTCACCTTGTGCTTCATCCCGCGGAGGCTCACTTCGCGCTCCAGGAACTCGGGGATGCCGAACAGGTAGAGTGCGGTGCGCAGGTTCTCCTTCTTAATGTGTCCGGAGCGGCGGGTGATGAAGCTTTTGTAGAAAATCTCGGTGAACGCTCCTTTCTCGCGCCGGCTCTTCAGCACGGGCTTGCCCAGCTCTTTGCGGTCGATGCCGAAAAGCTCGGCCACGGACTCCTTTGACATGTGTTCGGGAGCGTCGCCCGAGAGGAGGTATTCAATGCCGTCGCTGTACCTGTCTCTGATGCGCTGGAGCAATTTTTTGTTCCGCCGTTCGCTGAAAGCCGCGTAAAGCAAGGCGATGAGCATAATGACAATCAGAATGATTGACAGCTCCGACACCAATACCGACACCTGCACCTCCAGGGGGTAGTCCCTGAACATGTTGAAGCCGTACGTCAAGTAATACGTACTGTAGGCCAGGAACAGATTGTAGAAATACTGTATAATAGGAATCGAACTCACCTTGTGTTTTCCCCTGTTAGCTGTAGCCGGAGCAGGGCAGCGCCAATGTCTTTCATGCAGGCGCGCCCCGCACCCTATATATTATTCGGGCGCAAAGATACAAACAAAATCCGATATATCAAAGAGACGGCCTTTATTTTTGCCCTTATCTTCAAGGCATTGCCTCTGCGCGGCACACGCGGAGCCCTATCCGGCCACGTTTTCTTCTCTCTCGGAACATGAATAAAAATCCTCCGCGCAACGGCAACAAATGCCTCACCGCAGGGTACAAAACTATTTCAGTGGCTTGGAAATATATTTCAGAACCACGGAAATATATTTCAAAGGCTTGGAAATAGATTTCAGAGCCACTGAAAAAGTTTTATCCCCCGTTGCGAAGAACTTGGATAAAGTCCACGGACAAAATATCCCCATCGCCGCGAAGGTTTATCCTGCGCCCACAGGAACGTCCGGGAACTTGTGTGAGGGACGATATCACCTTTTCTTCGCGATTTTGTGCTGATTTCTGCCTTTTCGTTTGGCTGTTCTGCATTTTCTTCCTAACTTTGCAACACAAAGAAACGCAGGAGACAACACCTGCAGAGCTTAACAAGGAGGTTACTATGGCAAAAGACAAGTATGTACGATTCGACTGGGCAGCCAAGCGAATGCTCCGCAACAAGGCCAATTTCGGCGTGCTGGAAGGACTTATCACCGTGCTGCTGAACGAGGAAGTACACATCGAAGAGATTCTGGAAAGCGAAGGAAACCAAGACACCTACGACGACAAGTTCAACCGCGTCGACGTGAAAGCGAAGAACTCCAAGGGGGAAATCATCATCGTGGAGATACAACTCACGAGGGAGCTCTACTACCTGGAGCGCATCCTCTACGGCGTGGCAAAGTCCATCACCGAACACATTCAGCTCGGCGACAAGTACGACAAGGTGAAAAAAGTCTACAGCATCAGCATCCTCTACTTCGACCTCGGCAAGGGGGCCGACTACCTCTACCACGGACAGACCACCTTCACTG
Source organism: Bacteroidaceae bacterium (assembly GCA_017483665.1). GTDB lineage: Bacteria > Bacteroidota > Bacteroidia > Bacteroidales > Bacteroidaceae > Physcousia. The sequence goes on along the minus strand of JAFUVM010000030.1, from coordinate 12,474 downwards.
GCGTCCACACCGGCGACACGCTCCAGATTACCACTAAGGAAAAGGATGTCATCGAGATGAAGACCCCAGAGCAGATCTTCCCCGAGTACTTCCTCATCCGCGTGAATGAGTTCAACAAGGTGGCAACGACGCCATTGGAGGAGTGGCTCGACTACCTGCGCTCCGGCCACATCAAGGACGACACCACGGCCCCTGGCCTGCAAGAGGCTCGCCGACAACTGCAATACATGCAGATGCCGCGCGAGGAGCAAATCTCCTATGACCGTCATCTGGATGCCATCATGATTCAGAACGACGTGATATCCACAGCACAGAAAGAAGGAAGGGCTGAAGGTATTGCTATAGGCAAACAAGAAGCAACCCTCGCCAATGCAAGGGCCCTGATAGAAAAGGGCGTCTCAAAAGACATCGTGATGCAGGCGCTCGGCCTCACCGACGAACAGATAGCCGAGCTGTAGCAATACCCCTGCAGCCACCACATCTCAGAAAACAGGAAGACCGCAAAGCTTTCGCCTTGCGGTCTTCCTGTTTATTCCCCCTCCTCTTAAGGGAGGAATGGGGAGGGTCTTTTAGTAGATGCCGTCGACATAGTCGAGCAGCGTCTTGCGGCTGGCAAGGGTGCGGTCGTAGTCCTCACGGTTGGTGACCACAATCTTGTCGAACTCGCGCATACCGGTGCCGGCAGGGATGAGGTGACCGCAGATAACGTTCTCCTTCATACCCTCCAGGTAGTCGGTCTTGCCATTGATGGCTGCCTCGTTGAGCACCTTCGTAGTCTCCTGGAAGGATGCTGCGGAGATGAAGCTGCTGGTCTGAAGTGCTGCACGGGTGATACCCTGCAGAATCTGCTTCGACGTGGCGGGACGTGCATCGCGAACCTGTACGATCTTCTTGTCCTGACGCTTGAGGAGTGAGTTCTCGTCGCGCAGACGGCGAGCCGTCACGATTTGTCCGTTCTGCATGTTCTCCGAGTCGCCGCAGTCGGTAACCACCTTCTTGCCCCAGATGTTGTCGTTCTCCTCGTTGAACTCGAGCTTGTCGACAATCTGCTGAGAGAGGAAGCGGGTATCGCCTGCATCGTCGATCTGCACCTTGCGCATCATCTGACGGACGATGACCTCGAAGTGCTTGTCGTTAATCTTCACACCCTGCAGGCGGTAAACGTCCTGTATCTCATTGACGATGTACTCCTGTACGGCTGTGGGACCCTTGATGGCAAGGATGTCGGCAGGCGTGATGGCACCGTCGGAAAGCGGTGTGCCGGCACGGACATAGTCGTTCTCCTGTACCAGAATCTGGCGGTTGGCAGGGATGAGATACTTCTTGACGGCCTCTTCACCTCCCAAACGGGGAGTGATGATGACCTCGCGGTTGCCGCGCTTGAGCTTACCCATCGTCACCTCACCATCAATTTCGGCTACGGTGGCAGGGTTGCTCGGGCTGCGGGCCTCGAAGAGCTCCGTCACGCGGGGCAGACCGCCGGTGATATCGCCGCCGCCGCCGATGACACGAGGAATCTTGACGAGCACGTCGCCTGCCTTCACTTCCTGTCCGTCCTCGATGGCGATGTGGCCGCCGATAGGCAGGTTGTAGTGGCGCAGGATGTCGCCGTTCTCGTCCAGGATGTGCACGGTGGGCACCTTCATCCTGTCGTGCGACTCGATGACGATGAGCTCCTGCAGGCCTGTCTGTTCGTCGGTCTCTACCTTGTAGTTGACACCTTCGATGACATCTTCGAACTTGACCTTACCGGGCATCTCCGTAACGACAACAGCGTTGAAGGGATCCCACTTGGCAACAATCTCGTCCTTCTGCACGGTATCGCCGTCGTTCTTGTAGAGCGTACTGCCGTAGGGCACGTTGGCCGTGAGCAGGACAATGTCTGTGGTGGGGTCGATGAAGCGGACTTCCGTCAGACGGCCTACCACAACCTTGGCAGGTGTTCCTGTCTCGTCGACAACGTCTACGGTGCGCAGTTCCTCGAACTCGAGGCGGGCATCATATTTGGCCTTGATGCGGGCATTGGCTGCTGCGTTGCCTGCCACACCGCCGGCGTGGAACGTACGCAGCGTCAACTGTGTACCAGGCTCACCGATGGACTGTGCTGCAATGACGCCGACTGCCTCGCCCTTCTGCACCATGCGGCTGGTGGCACGGTTGCGACCGTAGCACTTCATGCAGACACCCTTGCGGCTTTCGCACGTGAGCACCGAACGTATCTCGACGGTCTCGATGGGGCTATCCTCAATCTCCTGTGCCTTGGCCTCGGTAATCTCCTCGCCGGAAGCACAGATGAGCTTGCCTGTAAGGGGATGGATGACGTCATGGACAGACACGCGACCCAGGATGCGGTCGTAGAGGCTGCTGATGACTTCGTCGCCGTTCTTCAGGGCAGAGCAAACGAGTCCGCGCAGGGTGCCGCAGTCCTCTTCGTTGATGATAACGTCGTGGCTGACGTCAACCAGACGACGTGTCAGGTAACCGGCGTCGGCCGTCTTCAGTGCAGTATCGGCCAGACCCTTACGGGCACCATGGGTGGAGATGAAGTACTCCAGCACGCTCATGCCCTCCTTAAAGTTGGAGAGGATGGGGTTCTCGATGGTGTCAGGCTCGGCACCGGCCTTCTGGGGCTTAGCCATCAGACCGCGCATACCGGAAAGCTGACTGATCTGTCCTGCACTACCACGGGCACCGGAGTCGAGCATCATGTACACGGCATTGAAGCCCTGGTCGGCCTCCTTCATGGTCTTCAGCAGAGCCTTCGAGAGGTCGTTGTTGACATGTGTCCAGATATCGATGACCTGATTGTGACGTTCCTTGTCGGTGATGAAGCCCATGCCGTACTCGCCGCTGATGCGCTCCACTTCCTCGTTACCCTTGCGGATGAGCTCTTCCTTCTCTTCGGGGATGATGATGTCGCCCAAGTTGAAGGACAGACCGCCCTCGTACGCCAGACGATAGCCGAGGTTCTTGATGCCGTCCAGGAATTCGCAAGCGCGGGCTATGCCGACAGTCTTGATGACATCGGTGATGATGCCGCGCAGAGTCTTCTTGGAGATGACGTCGTTGAAGAAGCCTACTTCGACGGGAATAATCTCGTTGGCAATGACGCGGCCTACAGAAGTCTCGACCATGCGCTTGCCAATGGTGCCGTCCTCGAGCTTGTCGTCAACAACGACGAAGACAGGAGCATGTACGTCGACACGCTTCTCATTGTAGGCAATGATGGCTTCCTCGGGACCGTAGAACTTCAGGCCGCTGCCCTTTGCGCCGGGACGCAGCTTGGTGATGTAGTACAGACCGAGCACCATGTCCTGCGAAGGAACGGTGATAGGAGTGCCGTTGGCAGGGTTCAGGATGTTGTGCGACTGGAGCATCAGGATCTGAGCCTCCAGGATTGCCTCGTTGCTCAGAGGCAGATGCACGGCCATCTGGTCGCCGTCGAAATCGGCATTGAACGCCGTACATGCCAGGGGATGCAGCTGGATGGCCTTGCCCTCAATCATCTTGGGCTGGAAGGCCTGAATGCCGAGACGGTGCAGCGTCGGGGCACGGTTCAGCAGAACGGGATGGCCCTTCATGACGAACTCCAGGATGTCCCAGATGATGGGATCCTTGCGGTCGACAATCTTCTTGGCGCTCTTCACCGTCTTCACAATGCCGCGCTCGATGAGCTTGCGGATGATGAAAGGCTTGTAAAGCTCTGCTGCCATCAGCTTGGGAATACCGCACTCGCCCATCTTCAGCTCGGGACCGACCACAATGACGGAACGTGCTGAATAGTCGACACGCTTACCAAGCAGGTTCTGACGGAAGCGGCCTTGCTTACCCTTGAGCGAATCGGAGAGAGACTTCAGCGGACGGTTGCTCTCCGTCTTGACAGCACTGCTCTTGCGGCTGTTGTCGAAGAGGCTGTCCACAGCTTCCTGCAGCATACGCTTCTCGTTGCGCAGGATGACTTCGGGTGCCTTGATCTCGATAAGTCTCTTGAGGCGGTTGTTACGGATAATGACGCGACGATAGAGGTCGTTGAGGTCGCTCGTTGCAAAACGGCCGCCGTCCAGGGGAACCAGAGGACGGAGCTCGGGGGGAATGACTGGCAAGGTACGCATAATCATCCACTCCGGCTTGTTCGTCTTGGCACTTGCACGGAAGCTCTCGACGACCTGGAGACGCTTCAGCACGTCGTTCTTGTGCTGTGCAGCAGTCTCCTTGCTGGCCTCGTCGCGCAGCTGGTTGGAGAGGGAATCAAGGTCGAGTTCCACGAGCAGGTCATAGATAGCCTCTGCACCCATCTTGGCGATGAACTTGTTGGGGTCGCTGTCCTCCAGGTATTCGTTGCCCTGGGGCAGACGGTCCATGATGTCCTCGTACTCTTCCTCCGAGAGCAGGTCGAGCTTCTGCACGGGAATTTCCTTGTTCTTTGCCATGACACCGGGCTGAAGCACAATGTAACGCTCGTAGTAGATGACGGCGTCGAGCTTCTTTGTCGGTATGCCGAGCAGGTAGCCTATCTTGTTGGGCAGGGAACGGAAGTACCAGATGTGTGCCACGGGCACCACGAGCTGGATGTGGCCGCTGCGTTCGCGACGAACCTTCTTCTCTGTCACCTCCACACCGCAACGGTCGCAGACGTTGCCCTTGTAGCGGATACGCTTGTACTTTCCGCAATGGCACTCGTAGTCCTTGGTCGGACCGAAGATGCGCTCGCAGAAGAGACCGTCACGCTCGGGCTTGTAGGTTCGGTAGTTAATGGTCTCGGGCTTGAGCACCTCGCCGTAGGAGTTTGCGAGAATCTCTTCGGGGGATGCCAGACCGATTGTTATCTTGGTAAAGTTAGTCTTTACCTTATTTTCTTTCTTAAAAGCCATGTTTTGATATCCTTTCTGAAAAGCGATTCATTTATTCCAAACTTACACGCAATCCCAAGCCGCGCAGCTCGTGGAGCAGCACATTGAGGGACTCGGGGATGCCCGGCGTGGGCATGTGGTCACCCTTGACAATAGCTTCGTAAGCCTTGCTGCGGCCCACTACATCGTCACTCTTGATGGTAAGTATCTCCTGCAGCACATGCGAAGCGCCAAATGCCTCGATAGCCCAGACTTCCATCTCACCGAAACGCTGACCGCCGAACTGGGCCTTACCGCCAAGGGGCTGCTGAGTGATGAGGGAGTACGGGCCGATGCTGCGGGCGTGCATCTTGTCTTCAACCATGTGGCCGAGCTTCAGCATGTAGGCCACACCGACGGTTGCCAACTGGTCGAAGGGCTCGCCGGTGGCTCCGTCGTAGAGCTGCGTAGAACAGTAACGGGGCAGTCCTGCCTTGTCTGTCCACTTGCAGAGGTCGTCGAGGGAAGCGCCGTCGAAGATGGGCGTTGCAAACTTGACGCCGAGCTTTTGGCCGGCAGCGCCAAGCACGGTCTCGAAGATCTGACCGATGTTCATACGAGAGGGCACACCGAGGGGGTTGAGCACGATGTCGACGGGCGTGCCGTCGGCCAGGAAAGGCATATCTTCCTGGCGGACCACCTTGCTGACGATACCCTTGTTGCCGTGACGTCCGGCCATCTTATCGCCGACGCCGATCTTACGCTTCTTGGCAATGTATACCTTAGCCAGCTGGATGATGCCGTTGGGCAGTTCGTCGCCGAGGCTGATGGCGTACTTCTTGCGCTTCATCTCGGTCTCAAGCAGCTTGTACTTCTTGAGGTAGTTGATGATAAGCTTGCCGATGAGCTCGTTGGCATGCTCGTTGTCCGTCCAGCCTGTGAGCTGAACAGTAGTGTAGTCGATGTTGTTGAGCAGGTTGGCAGTAATGGTGCCGCCCTTGGCAATGAGCTCTACGCCCACGTTGTCCACGATGCCCTGGCTCTTCTTCTTGTTGGTAAGCTCCAGAAGCTTGTCCACAAGGATTGCCTTCAGGTCTTCTGCCTTGCTGTTGAATTCCTCGTCGATAGCTGCCAGACGGGGTTTGTCGAGCTGCTTCATCTTGCCGGTCTTGGTGGCTTTGGTGAAGAGCTTCTTGTCGATGACAACGCCGTTGAGCGAAGGACTTGCCTTGAGCGAAGCATCCTTCACGTCGCCTGCCTTGTCGCCGAAGATGGCGCGGAGCAGCTTTTCTTCAGGACTGGGGTCGCTCTCGCCCTTGGGCGTAATCTTACCTATCATGATGTCGCCGGGAGCTACGCGGGCACCGATACGAATGATACCGTTCTCGTCGAGGTCTTTTGTTGCTTCCTCGCTGACATTGGGGATGTCGGCTGTGAGTTCCTCCATGCCGCGCTTTGTCTCGCGCACCTCGAGGGAGAATTCCTCGACATGAACGCTGGTAAGGATATCTTCGCGCACCACGCGTTCGTTGAGCACGATGGCATCCTCGTAGTTGTAACCCTTCCAAGGCATGTAGGCCACGAGAAGGTTCTTGCCCAGTGCCAGTTCGCCGTCCTCGGTGGAATAGCCTTCTGTCAGGATCTGGCCCTTCACTACCCTGTCGCCCTTGTTGCAGATGGGGCGCAGGTCGATAGTCATGTTCTGGTTCGTACGGCGGAACTTAGGTATGCGGTACTCCTTGAGGGCCGGTTCGAAGCTGACGAACTCTTCGTCCTCTGTGCGGTCATAGAGGATGCGGATGGTGGTGGCGTCGACATATTCTACCACGCCATCGCCTTCGGCACAAATCATTGTACGGGAATCCACGCAGACCTGACGCTCGATGCCTGTGCCGACGATGGGAGCCTCGGTGCGCATCAAGGGCACAGCCTGGCGCATCATGTTCGAGCCCATCAGGGCGCGGTGTGCATCATCGTGCTCCAGGAAGGGAATCAGGGCTGCGGCAATCGAAGCAATCTGCTGCGGAGCCACGTCCATGAGGTTGACCTCGGAGGGAGGAACAACGGGATAGTCGTCGTCCTGGCGGCACTTTACCTTGGTGCGGATGAAGGTGCCGTCGTCGTTGAGAGGTGCGTTGCCCTGACCGATGACGAGGCCGTTTTCCTCCTCAGCCGTCATGTAGCGTACGCCTTCGGGAGAAAGGTCTACCTTTCCGTCCTCTACCTTGCGGTAAGGTGTCTCGATGAAGCCCAGGTCGTTAATCTTGGCGTAAACGCAAAGAGACGAGATCAGACCGATGTTGGGACCTTCGGGAGACTCGATGGGACAAAGGCGGCCATAGTGTGTATAGTGCACGTCGCGCACCTCGAAGCCGGCACGTTCGCGGGACAGACCGCCGGGGCCGAGGGCAGAGAGACGGCGCTTGTGGGTCACTTCGGCCAAGGGGTTCGTCTGGTCCATGAACTGGCTCAGGGCGTTCGTGCCGAAGAAGCTGTTGATGACACCGCCCAGACTCTTGCTGGTCAGCAGGTCGGTGGGGGTGAACACCTCGTTGTCGCGGACATTCATACGCTCGCGGATGGTGCGAATCATACGGGCCAGTCCGATGGCAAACTGATTGGCAAGCTGCTCGCCCACCGTACGTACGCGGCGGTTGCTCAGGTGGTCGATGTCGTCGACACTGGCCTTGGAGTTGACAAGCTCAATCAGGTACTTGATAATCTCGATGATGTCTTCCTTCGTCAGCACGCGCACACTGGGGTCAGTGTCCAGGCCGAGCTTGTGGTTGATGCGGTAGCGTCCCACTTCGCCCAGGTCGTAGCGCTTCTCACTGAAGAAGAGGTTGAGGATGACTTCCTTGGCGCTGGCATCGTCCACGGGGTCAGCATTGCGCAGCTGACGATAGATGTAGCTGATGGCCTCCTTCTCGCTGTTGGTGGCATCCTTCTGGAATGTATTAAATATAATACTGTAGTCGGAGGACTGTGCATCGTCCTTGTGGATAAGGATGGAAGGCACGTTGCTGGACATGATCTGCTCGATTGCGTCCTCGTCGAGCACACTTTCACGTTCCAGGATAATCTCGTTACGCTCTATGGACACCACTTCGCCCGTATCCTCGTCGACGAAGTCCTCAATCCAGCTCTTCAGCACACGGGCTGCAAGCTTGCGTCCGAGATAGCTTTTCAGGTTTTCACGAGTGGCTTTCACTTCCTCGGCAAGGTCGAAAATCTGCAGGATGTCCTTGTCGTTCTCAAAGCCGATGGCACGAAGCAGCGTAGTGACGGGCAACTTCTTCTTACGGTCGATGTACGCATACATGACGTTGTTGATGTCCGTGGCAAACTCTATCCAACTGCCCTTGAAGGGGATGATACGTGCAGAATAGAGCTGCGAGCCGTTGGCATGCACGCTGCTGCCGAAGAAGACACCGGGAGAACGGTGAAGCTGCGACACGACAACACGCTCAGCACCATTGATGATGAAGGTGCCATTGTCCGTCATATAAGGGATGAAGCCAAGGAAGACATCCTGCACAACCGTAGCGAAGTCCTCATGGTCGGGGTCGTCGCAACTCAGTTTCAGTTTTGCCTTCAAAGGCACACTGTACGTGAGGTCACGCTCCAGACACTCCTCGATGGAATAGCGGGGAGGGTCGATGAAATAGTCGAGAAACTCCAGATTAAAGTTGTTGCGCGTGTCATTAATCGGGAAGTTCTCAGAGAAAACCTTGTACAGACCGTCATACTTCCTCAGCTCTGGAGGAGTATCAAGTTGGAGGAAGTCTTTGAAAGACTTCAGTTGCACTTCCAAAAAGTCAGGATATGCCAGCGGACTTTTTACAGAAGCGAAATTAACTCTCTGATTCTTTTTGTTAGCCATCTAAACTTGTATTTCTCGTGAATTGATATATGAATGTCGCTCCGCCTGACACGGCACACTCTTATTTCCGAAGAGCCTAACGCTTATTCCGGAAGAGCCCAGCGCTTATTTCCGAAGAGCCTAACGCTTATTCCGGAAGAGCCCAGCGCTTATTTCCGAAGAGCCTAACGCTTATTTCCGAAGAGCCTAACGCTTATTCCGGAAGAGCCTAACGCTTATTTCCGAAGAGCACAGCGTTCTTTTCCGAAACGCCTTGCGCCTGTTTCAGAGACCCCGCACGCCAGTGCACAGGACTGCAGCAGACAACCATATAGTTTATAGACGCAAAAAGGCAAAGAACCCTCTACCAGAGGATCCTTTACCGTTAGTCCTTATTAATAAGGGAGTATTACTTCAGTTCGACTTCTGCACCGGCATCCTCGAGGGTCTTCTTCAGAGCCTCGGCGTCAGCCTTAGGCATGCCTTCCTTCAGCACGCTGGGAGCACCGTCTACCATTTCCTTTGCTTCCTTCAGACCCAGACCGCAAGCTTCCTTGACAGCCTTTACAACCTGAAGCTTAGCAGCACCTGCACTCTTGAGGACAACGTCGAAGTCGGTCTTCTCCTCAGCAGCAGCACCTGCACCTTCGCCACCTGCAGCGACTACCACAGCGGCAGCAGCGGGCTCGATGCCATAAGTTTCCTTAAGTTCGTTCTTAAGATCGATTACTTCCTGTACTGTGAGCGCTACGAGCTCAGCAGCAATAGCCTTAATATCAGCCATTTCTTTAATGTATTTAAATTGTTATTATTCTTGATGTTTATTCTGTTGCTGCTTCTGCAGCTTTCTCTTCGCGGTTCTCCAGAGCGCTCAGCACGTTCATAATCGGAGATTCGAGGGCAGCGATAACGTCTGCTATCAGCTCGTTCTTGCTCTTCAGGGCAACGAGAGTCATCAGCTGGTCAGCACCGACATAGAGAGCACCTTCGGCATAGGCAGCCTTGAAGGCAGGCTTCTCCTGCTTCTTGCTGTTCAGCTCCTTGATGAGCTTGGCAGGAACATTGGCTGTCTCCGTCAGGATAAGCGCTGTAGTTCCGACCAACACGGGCTTCAGGTCGTCAAAGTCTCCTTCTGCAGCCTCAAGAGCCTTCTCCATCAACGTGTTCTTGACAACGACCATCTTCAGGTCCTTCTCGAAACACTTGCGGCGCAAAGCACTTGTGCTGGCAGCGTTCATACCCTCAACGTCCACCAAGTAGAAGTGGGGATACTGCTTCAGCAGTTCGCCAAGTTGCGCAATAATTGCGGTTTTATCTTCCTTTCTCATGATGATACAGCTTTATTAGATTTCCTCAGTAGCCTTAGGATCAACCTTGACGCCACGGCTCATAGTACTAGAAAGATAAATACTCTTGACGTATGTACCCTTGGCAGCAGCAGGCTTCAGCTTGATGATAGTTGCAATGAACTCCTTAGCATTCTGAGCGATCATGTCTGCAGTGAAAGACACCTTGCCGATAGAGGTATGCACGATACCCGTCTTGTCGACCTTGAAGTCAATCTTACCCTGCTTCACTTCACGGACAGCCTTGGCTACATCCATGGTTACAGTTCCACTCTTGGGGTTGGGCATCAAACCACGAGGACCGAGGATACGGCCCAGCGCACCAATCTTACCCATGATGGAAGGCATCGTGATGATAACATCAATGTCTGTCCAACCACCCTTAATCTTCTCGATATACTCATCGAGACCTACATAGTCAGCACCTGCTTCCTTGGCAGCAGCTTCGGCATCCGGTGTGCAGAGGCACAGCACGCGAGTCACCTTACCCGTTCCGTTGGGCAAAGATACGACACCGCGAACCATCTGATTTGCCTTCCTGGGGTCAACGCCCAGACGCACATCGATATCAACAGAAGCGTCAAACTTGGTGGTGGTAATCTCCTTTACCAAGCTGGCAGCTTCCTTCAAGGTGTATGCCTTCCCTGCTTCAATCTTATCAGCTACCAACTTCTGGTTTTTTGTCAGTTTACTCATTTTAATTGAAGTTAGAATTATTTACCAGGGAACTCACCCTTGACAGTGATACCCATACTTCTTGCAGTACCTGCTACCAAAGTCATTGCAGACTCTACAGTAAAGCAGTTCAAGTCAGGCATTTTCTCCTGAGCGATGGTGCGAACCTGATCCCAAGTAATCTCGGCAACCTTCTTACGGTTGGGTTCTGCGCTACCGCCCTTAATCTTTGCAGCCTCCATCAACTGTACTGCAACGGGAGGAGTCTTGACAACAAAGTCATAGCTCTTGTCCGTGTAGTAAGTAATGATGACAGGGAGCACCTTACCGGCGCGGTCCTGAGTTCTGGCGTTGAATGCCTTACAGAAATCCATGATATTGATACCTTTGGAGCCCAATGCGGGACCAACTGGGGGTGATGGATTTGCAGCGCCTCCTTTAATCTGTAATTTGATTAATCCAGCAACTTCTTTAGCCATTTGATTATACTTTATTATTATTATTAATGATAGCCCGAGGCACGTAACAATTGCCTCAAAGCTTCTCGACCTGTGTAAACCCAAGCTCCACGGGCGTCTTGCGTCCGAAGATCTTGACCATAACCTTCAGCTTCTTCTTTTCGTTGTTCACTTCCTCCACGATTGCATCGAAACCGCTGAACGGACCGTCAGAAACCTTGACGCTCTCACCCACCTCGAAGGGGATGACAACATCCTCGGGTATCTCGGTCATCTCATCGATGGTACCCAGCATCTGACTGACCTCAGAGGGACGCAACGGCATGGGGACGTTGCTTGAACGCGACTCGTTGAGGAAACCCAACACGTTGGACACTTCGCGCAAACGGGCCTGAGTCTCGCCTACCAGCTCTGCTTCGACGAAGACATAGCCGGGATAACGGTTCTTCTCCTTGATTTTGCGCTTGCCCGCAGTGACGGTAACCACCTTCTCGGTAGGAATCAGCACCTGAGAGACATGCTTGGCGAAATCGACCTGATTGTTAATCAGTGCATCGATTACCTCCTTGACCTTGCCCTCTTTTCCACTAATGGCACGCAGCACGTACCATCTCATTCCTGCTTCTGCCATTTTCTGAGAAGTTCTTTATCGCAGCAAACCATAGATGACTTCCATTCCAGACTGGAAGAAGAAGTCCATAACGAAAATAACCAGTGCTATGCATAGGGAAGCGGTTAAAACTACAACAGCACTGTTCATCAGTTCTGAACGCGTAGGCCAAGTGGTTTGGTTTACCAGTTCATTATATGATTCCTTACAATATGTCTTGAAACTTTCAAACATAACTTTTTATATTTAAGCACGGGAAGTAAGACTCGAACTCACGACCCTCGGTTTTGGAGACCGATGCTCTACCAACTGAGCTATTCCCGTAGATAAGTGGGCGACACACGAGTACGCCCACTTTTCTTTTGTCTATTTGAGTATTCCCTTGAGGCGTGCCTCAAGCTGACTGCTGTTTAGTCAAACACCTCGGTAATCTGGCCAGAGCCTACGGTGCGGCCACCCTCACGGATAGCGAAGCGGAGACCTACGTTCAGAGCCACAGCGTAGATGAGCTCGACAGTAATCTCGACGTTATCACCGGGCATTACCATTTCAACGCCATCGGGGAGGTGAATCTCACCGGTGCAGTCCATGGTGCGCAGGTAGAACTGAGGACGATACTTGTTGCCGAAGGGAGTATGACGGCCACCCTCTTCCTTCTTCAGGACGTAGATGGAAGCCTTGAAGCCCTTGTGAG
>JAFUVM010000029.1 GCA_017483665.1 Bacteroidaceae bacterium | reverse complement strand
GGCTGGAACATCACTACGCTCAGGTAGACGACCAGCGACTTGACGGTGGCGTCATATACCACGGCATTGGAGCCGCGCTTGCGAGGGGCATGCGACTGGATGCGCTCACCGCACTGCCTGCAGACTGTGATGTAGTGGCGGTCTCCTTCACGACAGGTTTCATGTCAGGAATGGAAACGACTTGTGTCACATAGTCCAGTATGCGCTCGCACTCTTCCAGCGAGGCACCGCATTTGGTGCAGTAGTTGGCCGCTATGTCCTCGGTCTCATCTGGTGCCTGTGTCATCTTCAGGGTTCTGCCCTCATGTCCCTTCTGTCCGCCAGGCTTCCTGCCTGTCGGCTTGCGCAGGGTCTTGGTACGGCGGATGGCCTCGTCCTTCATGCTTTCCTTAGAGGGAGGTGTACTGCTGTTGCCGGAGTTCTTCTCAGGAGTTTCGTACTTTGCAAGTCTGTCCTTTAGGTCTTGAATCTCCTTGTCACGCTTGCGAAGGTCGGCATTAAGCCTGTCTATATTTCGGTTTAGCCGGCATATGTCGGCATGCTGCGAGTCAATCGTCTCGCGCATCAACCGCGTCGTCCGCGTCATGAAGCAGACAGGCAAGGACCTGCCTTCGCTCTACAAGGAAACCTCCGAAGGCGGCCTTGCCAAACTCAGCGAAGAATAAGCCCGCTCCGCGGAAACAACTTCTTTCCCGCGCGGGAACATTTTTTTCGTCACGAGGAAACAAATTCCTCGCCCCGCGGAACAAAACTTTTTCAGTGCCTCGGAAATATATTTCAGTGCCTCGGAAATATATTTCCGAGGCACTGAAATATATTTCCAAACCTTTGAAATAGTTTTATCGCACGTCTGAAAGAATTTTATCGAACGCCCGAAAGAATTTTATGGCAGTCCGTGAAAACTTTGTTCTTCTGAGGAAAAACGACACTTTGACAAGCCTTTCGGACAATAAGACAAATAAAACAACGCCAATTAACACTATTTAACGCGTGGGGGGGGGGTAATTCTCATATATTAATACTAACTTTGCGCTCAAACAAAGCACATTAACTAATTCAAACAACACCAAAATGAGGAAACTTGCATTATTGGCAGGCCTCCTGTCCTTCCTGAACGTGTTCGGCCAGGGCTACAAGGTCTACCAGTCCGACGGCAAAGTGGACGCCTACCCGGGAGAGACAGCTGTTTCTGTCACCCTGAACGACGATCCGCTTCGCTACAACGGACACGAGTACGTCGACCTCGGCCTGCCCTCCGGTACACGGTGGGCGCTGACGAACGTCGGAGCAGACAAAAGCCACAAGAACGGTCTGCACTTCCCCTTCGCCGAGGCCGGGATTGAAACGCTGTGGGGCGGCGACTGGTGCCTCCCCAGCATCGGCCAGTACCAGGAACTCATCAACGTCTGCCAATGGGAATGGGCACAGGTAGCTAACACTCAAGGCTACAAGGTGACAGGCCCCAACGGGAACACGCTGTTCCTGCCCGCAGCCGGAATGAAGGATGCCAGCGGCAGCTTCTCGAACCTGCTTGGAGGACCGATAGCAGGCTACTGGACACGCGAGGGCTACTGCTTTGCCTTCACCGGCGAGCAGAAGGGCATCGACTCCCGCACACCAGCGATGCAGATGTCGCTGCGCCCCGTCATCGGCGGCAACGACCCGCAGGACAAGCGCTCGGAAGTGCTGAAGAATGATGTGCACGAGTGCGTCGACCTCGGTCTGAGCGTCCTTTGGGCCACCACCAACATCGGCGCCGACACGCCCGAGGCGTATGGCGACTACTTCGGTCCCGGCTTCACTGAGCCACGACCGCAGGAGTTCGATTGGAACAACCCTAATTGGCAATACGTCTGGTACCCATCGCACAGTCCCTATTACGCAGGCAGCAATATGCAAATCAGCGGCTACATGTATCACTACTACGGCGAGCAGGGCCGCGATGAAGAATTCCAGGAGTGGGCACAGCAGAGCACGTGGGCACAGCGGAAGGGCTTCAACGAAGTGGGCCGCTGGCTCCTTCCGGAGCACGATGCCGCCGCAGCGCTCTGGGGCGACGGGTGGCGCATGCCCACGCTGGCCGAGTACAAGGAACTCGTGGAGAAAACCCGACGCACAGGTTCCGGCAGCATCTTGACCCTGCAGGGCCCGACCGGCAACACGATAACACTCCCGCGGGCCGGTTATTATCCACAAAACAGCACAAACCCAACTCCCTCTTCGTCCTTCATGTACCTCACATCGAGTATAACGGAAGGCTATCCCTGCCTGGTAGATGTTGCCATGAGTCGATTCCAGTACGACAGCTACTCTGCCGGCAATGGCTTCTACCCCATCCGTCCCGTCAAGGACAGACCCAAGTCGGGACTAACGGACGAGGCAACCAAGGCCGGGCAAGAGATGGTGGACCTGGGCCTGAGCGTCATGTGGGCCAACTGCAACTGGGGTGCCGCCACGCCGAAGGACAAAGGCGAGTACATAGCTTGCGGCGAGATTTCCCCCAAGCAGATGTACACGAAGGACAACTATCACCCCGGCGAAGCGTACACCGCCCAGGGCATGCAGACCATGCTGGGCAAAGCCGGCTGGATGCTGCCCACCAAGGACGACATGGAGGAGCTTATAAATAAATGTACGTGGGCGCGCGAGGAAGACGGCTGGCGCGTGACGGGTCCCAACGGCAACAGCATCTTCCTGCCCTACACGGGCTTCCGCGAAGGAGCGTCGCTCTGCTACCCCGACGAGACAGGCTTCTATCGGACAACAGACACCCACTTCTGTCTGGCGCTGAGCATAGGCAACCAGGCCGACAACGACTTCACCATCACCGAATCCACGTACTACTACGGCATGGCAGTCCGTCCCGTCATGAGCCCTTACCAGCCTGAGGCGGGAGAGGCACATGTGGAACCTGGGTGGTATGGGAGCTACGCATATATTCCCCTCAAGGCTCGGGGCGAGTACACATCCTGCGGCATCCAGCTCTGCTTCACGAAGTACATGGATGACAAGACATTCGGTGCATGGCAGGTTCCAGCCTCGCCCGCATCGTCCGGCGAACACGATGTAAAAGTCGACCTTCAGCCTAACACGACCTACTATTATCGTGCCTTCGCAACCTTGAGCGACTCCGTCACCACGCTCTATGGCGACATCAAAAAGCTGCACACCTCGGACCACGTACATGCCGTCGACCTCGGCCTGAGCGTCAAGTGGGCGCCCATCAACCTGGGTGCTGCCAACGAGGATGACATTGCCGACTGGTTCTTGCACCCCACATCCTATGGTTTCGATGCAAGCCAGTTGCCTTCACCCTCAAACGGCTTTTGGAACGGCTCGTACCTGTCACCGCAGGCGGGCTGGAGCGACGAATGGAGAATGCCGACCGAAGCGGAGTTCCAGGAACTCATGGACAAATGCACCTGGGAATGGCAGGAAGGCAACGACGAGGGCTGGAGAGCCTTGACCAGCACAGAGAACCGCAGCGGCTACCGCGTGACCGGTCCCAACGGCGGCAGCATCTTCCTGCCTGCCAACGGCATCGGAACAATGGGCGAACCCGTCGGAGCAGGTCAGGTCGGCAACTATTGGACACAGACTCCCAACGAGAAGCCCGCCGGCCTATACAAGTACCTTATGTTCTCGGAAACAGGGCGGAAGTTCAGCTACGGCCCGGCCGAATATCGCAGTATCAGACCCGTAAAGAAATAAGAAGCGTATGAAACACATTAAGATATTTGCCCTGGCGCTCTGCTGCCTCGCGACCTATGCTCCGAAGCTGGCTGCACAGAACGTCACCGTCCACAAGCAGGGCGGCGTGGGCCACGCATACAGAGCGGAACAGGTGGACAGCGTCGTCTACTTCCCCTTGGGCGATGCAGAGCAGTTCCCCGCTCCCGAAGAGGAAAACACGAAGTCCCTCTGGGACATCATCAAGGCTCAGCCTAACCTGAAGAAATTCGCAGCCATCCTTGAGGCAGCCGACTACTACTCCAACACCCTCAACATCCCAGGCCATGGAAAGTTTGCCACCAACACGAAACTTAGTCAGATCCTGAAAGGCAGCCTGCCCATGAATGTCTTTGCCCCAGACGATGCAGCCATCTCCGACGCTGAATACGACAAACTGATGTCCCTCGTCCAAAGCGACGGATGGCTGTTGCAGCAGGAGTTCGTCTTCAACCACATCAGTCCGCAGGAAGGCGGCACGGCCACCGACGGCAGCACCGTGATGCTCAACGGCAAGCACATCAACACAGAAACCTGCAATCCCGTCCCCGCCAGCGAAGAAGCCGCCGAAGGCAAGCTCTTCACGGTGTCGGCCATCATCCCCTACCTTCCCAGCATGAAGGAATACCTGAGGGAACAGGCACCGGACTGCACCCAGGCCCAGGCATTCATGGCAGGCTTGGTAAAGATAGACTTCGATGCTGACGAAAACATCCTTGCCGTCCCGACAAGAGAAGGCGAGAGGTCCCCGCTCTACGGCATGATACCCTCACAAGACCTGCTCGCACAGCAATATCTGCCCAGCGACGGACTGATGCAGATAAAAGGCTTCGGAGCAGACCTGGCCGACGAAAGCGTCTCCTACACGATGGTGACGCCCACCGATGCCGTCTGGAACAACGCCAGCACAAAACTCGCCAATCTGTATCGCTATGCATCCCGATACGAAGACAAGATAAAAGGCGACTTGGGCAACAGAACGTACATCGAAGTTGACAATCCCGACTCACTTGCATCTCTGTCCATGGGAGCAGACATCCTTGTGCCTCTCCTCGGCAAAACATCCGACGGCCAACAGACCAAGCTCAGCAACGGCACAGCCTTCGCCGCCACAGAATGGCCCGTGCCAGCCTCGGAGTACAAGCCCGACGTGGAGGTAGAGATAGAACATTCCGGCACGACGACCACAGTGCTGAGAGAAGCCGATGGTTATCAGATTTACGACCCGACGGACGGCACAACCCTGTCCGAATTGGAAGTTCAGAAACAAACCACCGAAGTGTTCTACAATACCAGCGGTTCTGGCTCATATTACAGGGTCGGAGCGGATGCTGCATGCTTGTCTTTGGACAACGACAAGTTCTCCGAAATTACCGACATCTATGGCCGCGTCAGCAACAACAACTTCTATTATCTTTCTAGTTATAGTGCCACTTCTGGCCCAAGGGCAGAAATAAAGCTTCAAGGCAAGAACGGCGAACAGGTGATGAGCGGCAAGTACGACATTCAGGTTGTCTTCGTACCCTATTGGTATAAGTACATGACTCCGCCATACAGCAGCGGCAGCAAGACATACGAAGTCTATGCACCAGGCTCCTATTCACCAGTCAGCTACACAGTAAACAGTAATAACGAAGGTAGCATCCCCACCGAATGGCGCGACCCGGAAAGCGGACAGATAAGCCAGACCGTCATCGACTCTCTGGCGAACTGGAGCAAGCAGAAGTTCAGCGTCTCACTCTCATATAATGATAACGGATTAGAAAGGAACAAATCTTCTCTGGCAAGAAATATCACATACGATGGGCTGAGGGTGGATACCATCACCGTTGCCGAAGACTTCATGTTCCCCACTTCCTACAAGAACGTGCATGCTTCCTACCCGGTTCTCTACATTGAGTGTAGCACCAGCAAATCGGACATGAAGAATGGCTTCATCTACGACCTTTGCATCGACAAGATTATCCTCCGCAGCAAGGAGGACGGCAGCGAGACATACTATGCACCACAAACTAACAGACAAACAAGATGAAACACACTAAGATACTCGCCCTCGCAACTCTGCTCATCGGAATGGTAGCAGAGGGACAGGCACAAGTCTTCCAGATCATTCAGAAAGACGGAAGAGCGCCCAAGTTTCAGGCTGCGGCAGTCGACAGTCTCTCGCACAACAATGCAGAAGGACTGACCACCATTCACCTGAAAGACGGCAAGAAAGAAACATTCCAGAAGGCAGCGACCGACAGCATTGTCTGGTACGACCCCACGAACAGCATCCTCGGCACCTTGCGGCAGAATGCTGGCTACACCCTCTTCCTCCGCCTGGTGCAGGAGAGCGAATGGTGGACCGACATGCTCAACGGTGCCACAGACCTCACAGTCTTTGCTGCCGACGACAACGCTTGGCAACGCTTCTTCGCCGAGAATGCCAAGCTGCCTTCGCCCAATCCCTGGCGCACAGCCACCAGCTACGAGGCACTGACCGCCGACCAGAAGCGTGCCCTACTCTACACGGCTATCACCGCAGGCAGCATCAATCGTGCCGACCTCATCCGCACGAAGTCCCTTGCTGCAGGACTCGAAGCTCTGGAACACCTCTCGGGCAGCGAAGTGCCCATGCATTACAACCCTGCCGAGAAATGGTATTGGGAACGTTTCCACGAAGCCAACGGCGGAAAAGGCATCTGGCTTGCCAGCGACAGCAGCTTCCGCTACACCAGCTTCTTCACGCCGGAAAAGCTGAAGACCTTCAACGTCACGGAAACAGACCTGTCCATTATCTTCCCCGCAAAAGCCCCACAGATGGCAAACGGAGTGGACATCCTGCAACAGGACATTCCCGCCACGAACGGAACGATTCAGGACGTGGCTTCACCGCTCGTGCCGCTGCAGAGCATGGCCGACGTCATCCGCACCAATGGCAAGACGAACATCTTCAGCCACATCCTGGACCGCTTCAGCGCACCCTTCTACAGCCCCGTCCTGACTGAAAGCTACAAGAAAATACACCCCGAGTTCACCGACTCCATCTTCACCAAAAGGTATTTTTCCTATAATAACTATTCGTTGAAGGGAGGTTATTTAGGAGGCAATTCCTGGAATGTGCCTCTCTTTGAGCCCGGACCTTGGGGAACGTACCAATCCTACAATCCTTACAAAGACAACTCCGACTATGCACGAGGGCTGAGGTTCGACCCGGGCTGGGCAGGCTACTACTACGAGGTGGCACCCGAGAAAGACATGGCAGCCATGTTCGTTCCCTCCGACGAAGCGTTGTGGCATTACTTCACAAAGGGTGCCGGGCAGGCTCTCATCCTCACCTACTACGCAAATATCGGAACAGCGGACGAGATTCCATACACTGCACCCACAAACTACGACGAACTCTACCGACAGATTGACTGCATACCCGTGAGCACAATGGCAAGTATTCTGGTCAACAACAACATGATGCGCTCGTTCACAGGCTCGGTGCCCAGCAAGTGGGGCAAGCTCTTCGACGACGCCATGGAGCCTCTCTTCGACGACGCGGACGAAGCACTCGGCCAGCTCGACACCTGCCTGCTGGCAAACAACGGCATGGTCTATGTGATGAACCACATCAACATGCCGGCTGACTTCCGCTCCGTCACCGCACCCGCCTTCGCCAGCAAAACCAACCTCATCATGAAGTCGGCTATCTACGATGACTACATGGGTCTGAACTACTACACCTACCTCAAGGCTCCGCAGCAGGACATCACCTTCTTCCTGCCATCGGACAGCGCACTCTTCTACTACTACGACCCAATCAGCATGAAGAGCCGCACGCCACGTGCCATTGAGTTCTACTTCGCAGGCGGTTCCTTCCCCGTCAAGCTGAGGTTCAGAAACTACTACTGCCCCTACAACACATCAGGGCCAGATGACCCGGACCTCGGAACCATCGGCAACGTAGTGCCCGGCGCCAACGTTTACACCAACGACGAGGTTACGGACCGACTGAAGGACATCCTCTACAACCACACCATCGTGAACGACGGCACGCAGGACATCCATAGCCGCAACGAGTACTTCCGCACATTCGGCGGCGATGTGGTGAAGGTAGTGCGCGATGCCAGCGGCAGGATTATCGGCGCCAAAGGCGGCTTCCAGATGGAGAACGAACGCCTCGGCATCGCGAACGACACGCCGGGCGTCACAGAATGCAAGGTCATCCGAAGCTACGAGTCGCTATCCAACGGCCAGACCTATGCGCTGGCTGCCCCGCTTGTTCCCACATGGCGAAGCCTCTACAGTCTCATGACGAACGACCAAGACCAAGCATGGTACGGCAAAGAGGGCTATGGCGGCGAGACACCCTACAGCGAGTTCTACAAGCTCTGTACAGCAGATGAATACGAAACGGAGATTATCGGCTGTGGATTGGTAGACGGAAGCCTTCCAAGAACCCAACGCGAGTCTGCGCTTAAAAAGTACAAGATATTCACCAGCGACAAAGGCTTGGATTACAACTTCTCTTTGCTTTCTGGCAACACGCCCTACACGGCCTTCATCCCCACCAACGAGGCTGTCCGCAAAGCCACCAGCCAGGGCCTGCCCACATGGGACGATATCTACAAGGACTACCACAGCCATGCCAGCGGCGACCAGCTCAACAGCTACGAGGACAGCATCCGCATTGCAGAAAAGATTATGATGCTGACCAACTTCGTCAAGGCTCACTTCTGCTTCGGCATGGCAATTGCAGACCAGGAACCCTTCCGCCGCGAATACACCTCGCTTGCCTACGACAGGAATTACGAGCTGTTCCCCAAGCTGATTGTCGACAGCAAAGGCGGGCAGGAGATGACCGTGACAGACTGGAACGGCAACACCGTCAACGTCACAGCCAGCAAAAACGTCTTTGTGCGCGACTACACATGTAACAGTTCTCCCATTAGTGTAGCAATGAAGGGCATTCAGATGAACGCGCACCGCTCGGGTGTCGTCCACTTGATAGACGGAGTACTTGGCTTCACTGGCAATTAACAAACAGAAAAGAACAACAGCTATGAAAAAGATATATATACTGATACTTTGCAGCGTCATGGCTGCAACCCTGCATGCCCAAGGTGGATTCGGCACCTATCTGCGGGACATCATCGAGAAGCAGGAGAAGGGCATTCTCGGCATGGCCCGCGTCATCGAAGCATGCGGACTATGCGACTCGCTGGACATCCTCATGGACTACGAATACGAGAACCGCTACCTGAGAGGACTGATTCCGACAACCATACAAGATAACATAATGTACCGCAGTGCCTATGCTCCTGAGCATCGCAGATATGGCTACACGCTCTTTGCCGAGACCGACGACTTCTGGCTCAGCCAAGGCATCGACCCGAACGACCCTGAGCTGCTGGGGAAACTCACACTGTGGATTCTCGACAACTTCCAGTACAATGGCTTCGGCTATTTCACCAACGACGGGAACTACGAGAGCGAGGACAACCTGCTCAACCAATGGGTCACCTATCACCTGCTGCCACACAGACTGGTGCCCGACAAACTCGTCAACCACGTCAACGAATACGGCTATAGCATAAGCAACCCGAACAGACTGACTATTCCCGTCACGGAGTACTACGTCACGATGGGCAAGCGTCGCCTCCTCAAACTCTACGAATCAGCCGAGAGCGATGGCGTGTACATCAACCGATTCCCCCATCTGGATGACGGACGCCAGGGCAGCGGGCACGAGATTGCCTGCGACCCTGACAAGGAAGGCATCCGTGTTGACCGCGAGAACTATATCATGGATTGCCCGAACGCCATCGTCTATCCTATCTCCCAGCCCCTGGCCTACACCGATTTCGTAGCTGATAACCTCCACCGCACCAGGCTCCGCTTCGATATCACCGGCCTCTTCCCGGAGTTTAGCAATAACGACATTCGCTGCTCCAAAATCACCGATGACAGACACCAATACGTCTATATTCCCTCCACAAACACCTACCCTTATCTGGACGACCTCACCGTCAGCAATGACGCCAACATGATTTACTACAACGCATGGAACATGGGCTGGTGCAACCTGAACGGCGACGAGGTTGGGGTGACAGGCCGGTACGATGTCACGCTGCGGCTTCCGCCCGTACCTCGGGAAGGTATCTACGAAATCCGCTACAAAATGCTCGCTGCCACTTCCAGAAGCATCACACAAGTGTACTTCGGCACAGACAAGGAGAAACTTTCCCCCGCCGGAATGCCCATCGACTTTACAAGGAATATAAACAACATGCAGGCAGGATGGCAAGCCGACACCGGCGACAACGATGCCGACCAGTTGGTTGACACAGAACTGCGCTTTAACGGCGTAATGAAGGGTGCCCAGTCCATCACGCAGAACGGCACACAATCGGAACGCGCCGGCAATCAAAACTCCAGATACATCCTCGTGCGTCAAAGGATGAGCCCGGATGAGACATACTACCTGAGGTTCAAGAATGTTCTGGATTCCTATAACAAATCTCTCTACATGGACTACCTGGAGTTCTGCCCCGAAAGCGTCTACGACAGCCGGGAAAAGCCAGAGGACATTTGGTAAAAGAATAAAAAGGTGAAAAGGTAAAAAGGTAAAAAATGAAAAGGTAAAAAATGAAAAGGTGAAAGAACCTGAACAGTTAAAGCAACAGATAAGATAATACAACCATTATGAAAACCATAAAGACCATCTTCGCTGCCTTGTTCCTCTCAGCAGGACTGGCAGCACAGGCACAGCAAGTGATGACTGTGCGGACAGACAACAGCAATGACAAGTTTCTACTGGGCAGCCGCCTCGTCCTGGACCTCACGGGAAACAAGCCCGTAGTGCGCTCCGGCAATCAAGTCATGAGCTATGCTGCAGGACAGAGCCTACTCATGTACCTGATGCCGACAGAGGACGACACCTACCAGATCATCGACGGAGCAACCGCCTTCTACAACCCCGAGGACCGCTACTACAAGCAAATCACCTACACACGCTCCTACACGGACCTCGGCTGGCAAATCCTCTACCTGCCCCTGCGACTGGAGTTCGACCAGTGGAACCAGGACTTCGACATCGCACAGCTCAACGACATCCACCAGTATGACACAGACAAGGACGGACGCATCGACATGACAGAGTTGGAGGTGGTACTCCTTCGCGACGGCTACACCGAGCCCAACACACCTTACGTCATCCGTCCGCGCAAGACCGGAACCTTCACCATCACGCAGAACGGCGGCACGCTCTACGCCTCCGAGCAAGTGGAAAAGACCGTCTCAAACTGGAACACCGACTTCAACATCCACGGCACTTACAACGCCATCCCGGGCGAACAGCTGCCAACTGGCGTCTTCTACGGCGTAGGGAACAACACGCTCAGCATCAACGAAGGCGAAGGACAAATCGATGCCTTCCGCTGGTACGTGACCGTCAGCGGAAGAGACGGCACAGAGCCCTCGATACGCGAAATACGCATCCGCGAGTTCAGCACCGAGGAAGATGCCATCCAAGGCATCTCTGCCGACGAAGGTGCTGACGACAACATCTACGACATCTCCGGCCGCAAGGTAAGCCGTCCCGTCAAGGGCATCTACATCCGCGGCGGCAAGAAGATAGCCGTGAAGTAAGCAACAACGCGAACAAAGCAACACAAAGCGAGGCCCGGGTCATCAAAAGCAGATGCCCCGGGCCTCATACATTATAGCCGGCTGACTACACCTCAAAGAAGACATCCGCCGGAGCCTTGCGCTTCCGCTCCGGGACATCCGCTGAAGCAGCATATCCGATGGGAACGATGACCGTCGGCTCCTCGTTTTCAGGCATCCCGAAAAGCTCATGGCAGTGTCGCGCATCGAAGTTGCAAACCCAGCACGACCCAAGGCCCTGCTCCGTAGCCGCCAGGCAAAGATGCTCCACGGCAATAGCCACATCGATGTCGCCATGACGCTTGCCATCATTGCGCACCCACTCCTCGTCGTGGAGCACAGATGCTAGTAGTCTGTAAAGTCTAAAAGTTGACTAAAGGGTACAAGTGTTTTAGTTTAACCCTTGCCTCTTCATTCGTAAACTGCCAGTCCACTCCCTTTTGCCTGTTGTTCCTATCGGTATGCCATTTCTCCAGTTCCTCATT